>JANMDR010000001.1:0-9780 GCA_031376425.1 Betaproteobacteria bacterium | reverse complement strand
CAATGATTATGGCTTGGAGCTTTTATCGGTCATCCCTTTTACCTTAAATCGACCTTTGCTGGAAACGATATTTAGTACCGAAAATTTGTTAGATGATGTACTAAAAAGCATCAACGCCGCCGAGCTTTCAAAGCGGCATTTTCGCGAAGTGGCAAGGGTTGCGGGGCTGGTATTTCAAGGGTTTCCAGGTGCCAGCAAAACCAATAAGCAGGTGCAAGCCAGCAGTGGGCTAATTTACGATGTGTTCGCGCAATGGGATGATAAAAATCCGCTACTAGCGCAATCTACCCGTGAGGTATTAGAACGCGAGCTTGAGTTTGCGCGTTTGACGAATGCGCTGGCGCTTATAAAAACGCAGCGCCTAACTTTAATTCGCTGCGATAGGCCGACGCCATTTGCGTTTCCCTTAATGCTAGAGCGCCTGCGCGAAAAATTGAGTAGCGAAAAATTGGCCGATAGAGTGCAGCGTATGCAGATGGTGTGGGATGATTGATGCTTATGCAAAATCAATTATTTAATGATTATCTAGCGCCTTTAACGCCTCTCACGCCTCTATCACCCGCTGAAAGTAAGCCCGAGGTGCCTATTAATAAAGGCGAAATGCTTACCTGCATCGCTGGTGAGGGCTTGGTTTTAATGCCCGAAAAAGCACTGTATTGGCCACGTTTGCAAACCTTATTTGTAGCTGATGTGCATGTGGGTAAGGGTACAGCGTTTCGGGCGCAAGGGGTGGCGTTGCCTGATGGTAGTACGGCCGATTCGCTCGCGCGTTTGTCGCGTTGTATCGAGATGAAACAGCCTAAGCGCTTAGTGCTGCTTGGTGATTTTTTGCATAATAAAGACGCCAAGGCGCTATCGGTGCAAGCTAAACTATTGGCTTGGCGGGCGCGGCATAGCGCACTTTCGATTCTGCTTGTTCGTGGCAATCATGATCTGAAAGCGGGTGATCCTCCTGCGGTATTAGCTATTGATTGTGTAGCCGAGGGCGAAGTATCTGCGCCCTTCGTATTAAACCATCATCCCACGCCGAGCAGCGCTGGCTATGCCTTGGCGGGCCATGTGCATCCGGCAGTGCGGTTAACAGGGCGGGGCGGCGAGAGTGCCCGTTTGGCGTGTTTTTGGTTTGGTGCAGATGTGGGTTTGCTACCATCGTTCGGGGCGTTCACGGGATCGCATGTTATCAAGCCTAAACGTGGCGATCAGGTATTTGCAGTAGCAGATACCGAAGTGGTCGCGCTGCACGGGAAGGCGTAAAATCTGGGCAATTGCTTAAAATTGTTTAAAGTTAACGTTGAAAATGCATACTAAAAAACCACCAAGCAGCGAATTTCCACCTGAACCATTTTTATTGAAGCCACCACGTTTACCCGAGCCCGGTGAATGCTGTGGCACCGGCTGTATTCCCTGTGTGATGGATTTATATGAGGATGAGTTGTACGACTATCAAAAGGCACTAAAGGCATGGCAGGCGCTGCATCCCACAGCGCAGTTTGACGACGCTTTGGAAAAGCCTAATGACATCGGATTAACATGAGCCAGCCTTTTTCTGATTTACAAGTTTACCCGTCACAAAGTGCCCCAGTTTACGCCCGTAATGTGGTGGCAACATCCCAACCCCTTGCTAACCAAGCGGGGCTACAAATGCTGCAGCAGGGTGGCAATGCCGTAGATGCGGCCATTGCCACGGCCATCGCCTTAACGGTGGTAGAACCCACCAGCAACGGCATTGGCTCAGATGGTTTTGCGATTGTGGCTGACCCTGCAGCACCACATCAACTTATTGGCTTAAACGCCTCAGGCCGTAGCCCTGCCGCGTGGGATGAAGCGTATTTTGCTAAACGTCACCCCCAGCGTGCGGATATGCCTGATCGCGGCTGGGATAGTGTGACCGTGCCCGGCGCGGTATCGCAGTGGGTAGCACTCTCAGAACGGTTTGGCCGGCTTGATTTTGCCAAGTTATTTATGCCGGCCATTGCTTATGCCCGCGATGGCTTTATGGTTTCACCCATTACCGCATACGCATGGGCGCGGCAGATTCAAAATTTAGCACTCAGACCAGAGTGCGCGAGCTTGATTACCGCCTTTAGCCGCAATGGTATTGCCCCCAAGACGGCGGAATTATGGCGTTTTCCAGCGCAAGCTGCGACCCTTGCGTTAATAGCAAAAACTAATGGTAAAGCCTTCTATCACGGTGAGTTAGCGCAGCAAATGGTGGACGATGCCAAGCGCCACGGCGGCGCTTTAACCCTTGCAGATTTGGCTGAGCATCAAGTGGATTGGGTAAAGCCGATTTCAATCCGCTATCGGGATGTAGCGCTACATGAAATTCCACCGAATGGGCAGGGCCTGGCTGCACTCATTGCCCTCGGTATTTTAGAACACTTTAATTTGCGGCAATATGCGGTAGATAGCGTGGAATGTATTCACCTGCAAATAGAAGCGATGAAACTCGCTTTTGCCGACGCGCATCGCTACGTTGCTGATGAAATGGCAATGGATATAAAGGTGGAACAATTGCTTAGCCCAGCGTATCTTGCGCAACGCGCCGCGTTAATTTCATTACATGAAGCTAAGCCCGTTGCCTTCGGTTTACCGAAGCACGGCGGCACGGTTTATCTCACTACGGCAGATAGCAGTGGCATGATGTGCTCGCTAATTCAATCAAATTACATGGGCTTTGGCGCGGGAGTAGTGGTGCCCAACACGGGAATTAGCTTACAAAACCGTGGTGCTGGATTCAACCGAATTAGTGGCCATCCCAATTGCGTCGCGCCCAAAAAGCGCCCCTTCCAAACCATCATTCCAGGCTTTTTAACGGACGCCAATGGCGCACCTAGAATGAGCTTTGGCGTGATGGGCGGACCAATGCAGCCGCAAGGCCACATTCAGATGGTGATTAGAATGATCGACTTCGGGCAAAATCCGCAAACCGCCAGTGATGCACCAAGGTGGATAGTAAACCCTGACTACAGTATCGGGCTGGAGACCGGCAGCAACTGCGGCTTTCCAACCAGTGTGATCGAAGGCTTAAGCGCCAAAGGCCACAAAATTGCCCCCGCCGAAATGCAATCATTCGCTTACGGCGGTGCGCAACTTATTTGGCGGCTTGATGATGGCGGCAAGCTACGCGGCTACGTGGCGGGTAGTGATCATCGGAAAGACGGTGGGGCGGTGGGGTATTAGCGTATTAGCATGCCTACAACATCGAGGCTCGCGGGTGGCTAACGTCAGCGTTCTTGCGCAAGCTTCCGCTCGTGTAGGTTGCTGGTTCAATTAATATTTCTGCAGAAATATTTAAGCCCTTGCGCAAAGCCCGAATCATCGGCAGTGAAAGCGGGCGTTTACGATTCAATATCTCTGATATTTTCGATTCTGAGCCTATAAAAGGGATGAGATCTTTTCGGCTCAACTGCATTTGATCCATGCGAAAAAGTATCGCTTCAATAGGGTCTGCAATGACTGGTGGAACTAATTTTTGTTCATAGTTTTCAATGACCAGCGCTAATAACTCTAACTCGTTTTCAGCGTCGCTGCCCCGCTTTGGATTAACCGTCATAAGTTCGGATAGACGCGTCATGGCTATTGCGTATTCGGTTTTGTTCTTGATGATTTTGACGTTCATGATTGTTCCGTCGCCTTTGGTTCGTAGAGTCGTTATGCTGTTGGAATTTCAAAGCCGTTGCTTGCTGTATTCTGCATGTGTTCCTACCCACTCCACAACGACAATTTTATTTTGATACCTAACTTTGACTACAAGTCGATAGTTGTTGCCTTTGATATTAAAAATAACGCGATTGTCTGCTAAAAAATCTGCGCTCTTGTACCGTCGTTTTACATCTTGAGGGGATAGCCATTGTTCCCGCTGCACTTCAGATTGCCATGCATCAAGCTGTTTGCGCGCGTCTGCGTGGCTTTTCTTGAATTGTTTTAATAGCGGCAAGCCCAGTATTCGCATCTTTTATTTCATTTCTATATCAAAAGTGCCATAACGAAAAACACTAGCGAGCGGTCGTTCCCGCCTGCGCTGGAACGACGAAATTTCGAGATTTACAATAATAACTATCGATTTGATATAGAAATGGAATTATCTCGCAATTTTGCGTTTCTAGTCCAATATTGTAGTTCCCAAATTGGGAAAAAACAAGTTTAACGAAAAGATGAAGTGAAAATTTCTATAGCCGCTGGTTTGTCAGACGTCGGAATACGGCGAACTTGTTGCTTGCTAGGTTTGTTTCTCGGCCTGCTCTGCCGCCTTCTTCTGTTGCTGTTTCCCTAAAAACGCGCCAAACCCGATCATCGCTAACGCCAGCGGAATGGCCGCAAATGCGATTTGTGATGTGCCTAATCCTAACCCGCGTAGCCCTGCTGTTGCCCATGTGGCTGCAGCGTCAGCACCACGGCTTACGACAGTGTCCACAACGTTCTTGGCTTTGTAGCGTTCCTCTCTGGAGGTGACTGTAAATAGGACTTCCCTGGCGGGTTTGCTTATGGCAAATTCAGCAGTGCGGCGAATTACGGTGCTCACGGCAACCACGATTAATGTCGGAAACAAGCCCGTTATCGTCAGCAAAATTACGCCGAGTACCGGCAGCACAGTCAAACAAAATACTAATCCTAGTTTGCGCAACATTGCGCCAGTTACAAATAGCTGAATCAATAGCGCTAAGGTATTCACCGCTAAATCGAGGTGGGCAAAAAATTGCGTGCGCAATGCAGGCGTGGCAAGTTCAACGGAGGCAACGCGTAGTTGTTCCACATAAAACACATTACCAACCATCTGCAATAGCATAATGTAGAGGCAAATACTGAGTAAATAAGGAGAGGAAAAGGCGAGCTTTAGGCCATCCAATATGCCGCCGCCCATAGCGGCATCGGTGTTGCCGCGCTGGGCATCTACGTTTACAACCGCCCAACGATTTAAGTAAAGTATGCAGCCAATGCAACTCGTTAATAGCGCGGCAGAGATGAGTAATAAATTAGGAATGCCGATAGTGGTCACTAAAGTGCTGGTGATGATTGGTCCTACCATCGCCCCAGCGCTACCGCCTGCAGCAATGGCACCGAATAACCGTTTGGCGCTAAGATCATCGAAAATATCAGTCATGAAGCTCCAAAAAACGCTGACGATGAAATAGTTGAAAACTGATAGCCAGATAAAAAACGCAATAGCGGTTTGCGCGGCATTAACGAACGGCAATTGCCCGTGCATGGCAGCATAAAAGAGCGCTAAGTTGCTGGCAAAAAATAGATAAACTACCGGTAGAAATATGCGGCGCGGCAGGCGCGATGAGATCCAGCCAAATAGGGGCGTCATCACCAGCATGCCCATGAAGACTCCTGTGTATATCCACGGTAAGTTTTTTAAACCCGCTTGAATAGCCATTTCCTCACGCACGGGGCGCAGCACATAATAGGCGCACAGCACCAAGAAAAAATAAGCAAAAGCGCCGGCAAAAGCGGGCCATTCTTCGCGGCGAATATCAAGGACTAATTTTTCTTTAAATGCCATGAAGTGGTCTCATTAAATAGCGTAAATAAGCAACGCGAAGTTTATGCAGTATTTTTTGCGCATTTTTTGGGTGATTTTCGGGGTTTAGCCCTTGAAAACCCACATAATCGCCCCATTGTCTCATAGGAATCTAAGCCAAAAGCGAAGTCAAAAGCGTTAAAATTCGTGTTTTTTGACGTTTGCTAGCGAATTATCGCCCGCTGCGGCTGATGTTTGCCTTAGCAATATTGCCTATCATGTTAGTTTTTATTGGTGTTAGTTGGTGTTAGTGAGCCGATAAAAACGTTTTTTTGTACCCGTAACATTATTTTTGATGAGATTTTTATGACGACAGCCACCGTAGAAAAAGCCGAACCACAAACCTTGAGTTTTCAAACTGAAGTAAAGCAACTTTTACAGTTGATGATTCATTCGCTGTATTCAAACAAAGAGATTTTTCTACGCGAATTGGTATCCAACGCGTCAGATGCTTGCGATAAGCTGCGTTTTGATTCCGTGACCACACCGGGATTGTTTGAGGATGACGCTGACTTAAAAATTCGTATTACCTTGGATGATGAAGCTAAAACCATCACCATCGCCGATAACGGTATCGGCATGAGCCGTGACGAAGTGATTGCTAACGTGGGTACGATTGCAAAATCAGGTACTAAAGAGTTCTTCTCAAAACTCACTGGTGATCAGCAAAAAGATGCGAATTTAATTGGTCAATTTGGTGTGGGCTTTTATTCTGCCTTCATCGTAGCCGACAAGGTGACCTTACGCACCCGCCGTGCCGGTTTAAGTGCGGCTGAAGGTGTTGAGTGGTCAAGTGCGGGTGATGGCGAGTATGTGCTGGCGCAAATTGATAAGGCATCACGTGGCACCGAAGTAGTATTGCACCTAAAAGACGATAGCAAAGAATTTTTAGAAGAGTGGAAGCTTAAAGCGATCATTCGTAAATATTCTGATCATATTCAAATGCCGATTGTGATGAAAAAATCGGAATGGAATGAAGAAGCCAAGAAGCAGGTAAAAACGGATGAAGACGAAACGGTTAATCGTGCTAGCGCACTGTGGGCCCGCCCGAAGAGCGATATCACCGAAGAACAGTATGAAGAATTTTATAAGCATGTTTCCCATGATTGGGAAAAGCCCTTGGTGTGGAGCCATGCACGAGTAGAAGGGCGTCAAGAATATACCGAGCTGCTTTACATTCCCGCTAAAGCGCCGTTTGACTTGTGGGATCGTGAGCGTAAACACGGCGTAAAGCTTTACGTGCGCCGCGTATTTATTATGGATGATGCCGAACAATTGCTGCCGCGTTACTTACGCTTTGTAAAAGGCGTGGTTGACTCTAATGATTTGCCGCTGAATGTATCGCGCGAAATTTTGCAGCAATCAAAAGATGTAGATGCCATTAAAAATGGCTGTGTGAAAAAAGTGTTGGGTGTGTTGGAAGACCTAGCTGATAAAGAGAAAGATAAATTCACTACCTTCTGGAATGCCTTTGGCCGCGTATTTAAAGAAGGTATTGGCGAAGACATGCCTAACAAAGAGCGCGTAGCCAAGCTATGCCGTTTCGCATCCACCAATAATAGTGATGATGTGCAAAATGTGTCGCTAGCAGACTATGTTTCGCGCATGAAGCATGGCCAAGAAAATATTTATTACGCTACCGCAGATAGCTATGCCGCTGCAAAAAATAGTCCGCACTTAGAGGTATTTAAGAAGAAGGGCATTGAAGTATTGCTATTCACCGAACCGGTGGATGAATGGTGGTTAAGCAGCTTTGAAGAATTTGAAGGCAAGAAGTTGCAAAGCGTTGCCAAGGGCGATTTAAATCTTGGTGCTTTGGCTGATGAAGCGGAAAAAGAAGAGCAGAAAAAAGTATCGGATGATCTCAAGCCTTTGCTTGAAAAGCTCAGCGCATCCTTAAGCGAAAAGGTCAAAGAAGTGCGTATTACGCACCGCTTAACGGATTCCCCTGCGTGTTTAGTGGTGGAAGAAAGTGATATGTCCGGCAATATGGAACGCATGATGCGTGCTGCAGGGCAAAACTTTAATGCCGCAAAGCCGATACTAGAATTGAACCCTACCCATGCTTACGTTGCGAAGTTGCAAGGTGCATCGGATGCGCAATTTGCTGACTGGGCGAGCGTATTACTGGATCAATCTATTCTGGCTGAAGGCGGTAAATTAGATGATCCAGCGGCGTTTGTTAAGCGCCTTAATGCCTTGATGTTAGGGACCACAGAGGGTGCCGCAGCGTGACCACAATTGTAGTAGTTAAAAAAGCGGGGCAGGTGGTGATTGCGGGCGATACGCTCACCACCTTCGGTTCGGTGCGCCTCGGGCATAGCCATGATGGGTCACCGGAAAAATTATTGAAGCACGGTGAATCCTACTTTGGTATTTCCGGCTCAGCCGCGCATCAACTGGTGTTAGAAAATCTGCTAAAACGCCATCCGGATTTTACCTTCAACAGCAAAGAAGAAATTTTTGAGAGCTTTCGGAAAATTCATCCCTTGCTAAAAGACGAAGCGTTTTTAAATGCCAAAGAGGATGAAGATGATCCCTATGAGTCGTCACAACTCACAGCGCTCATCGCCAACCCCTATGGTATTTTTGGTGTGTATTCGATGCGCGAAGTGTTTGAGTTTGAAAAGTTTTGGGCCAGTGGCTCGGGGCGTGATTTTGCCTTGGGCGCGATGTTTACCGTGTACTCCGGCAAAACAACGCAATCGGCATCGGCTGAAGATGTAGCATTGGCGGGGATTCACGCCGGTGTGGAATACGACACGGGCACCGCATTGCCGATGAATTTGGTGGTGATTGATTTGAAACCAAAAGGTTCGGCTCCAAAGCCAGTTGTGCTCGCCCAAAATGATGGTCAAGCCGAAGCATAATTACTGCTAATGGCACAACAAAAAAACGGGCGCGATAGCAAAGCCGCCAAGGCTAACGCGCATCAACAAGATCAGGCCGCAGCACAAGTAAGTGAAGTGCTGCGGTTTGATAAGTGGTTATTTTTTGCCCGTTTTTTTAAAACCCGTTCGCTCGCGCAAGAAGCCATTGAAGGTGGGCGGGTGCAAATAGGCGGTGAGAAGGTAAAACCATCGCGCCAAGTGCGTATTGGTGACGAAGTGCATCTGCGCAAACCACCCTATGAATTTCATTTTCGGGTGCTCGGCTTAGCCGATCATCGCGGGCCTGCACCCGAGGCCGAGCGCATGTACGCCGAATCGATAGAAAGTGCTACCGCACGCCAAGCGCTAGCGCAGCAAATGCGCGAGATGCCCGAACCCATATTCAAAGGCCGCCCAACGAAAAAAGACCGACGTGATTTGGAGACGTTTTTTAATCGGCGGGAGGGTTAGGGAAGTTTTTACGCCTGCTAGCGCTTTTGCACGGTGCTCTTATTTGTTGTATCCTAAAAGTAGCAATTTTTTCGGAACGACTAGATGACCTTGTACCAACAAATTCAGCAGCGTAAAGCGCGCATCGAGCAAATTGCGGCGGTTCATCACGCCGTAAACCTGCGTGTATTTGGCTCCGTCGCGCGCGGACAAGAACAGCCAAATAGCGACATAGATTTTCTAGTTGAATTTTTACCCGGATCTACCTTGGTTGACCACTTCGGTTTGATGGATGATTTATCTGCTGAGTTGGGTCGAAAGGTGGACGTCGTCAGTGATCGCGCACTCAATAAACATATAAAGCAACGCGTATTTAGTGAGGCTTTAGCATTGTGAAAGAGCGGGAAGTGTTTCTTAGTGCGGCGCTAGAAAGCGTTGCGCGAATCCAATCGTATACAGCGGGTTACGATCAGGCGCAGTTTTTAGCGGATACAAAAACGCAGGATGCAGTCATTCGAAATTTAGAAGTGATCGGTCAAGCTTTGAAAGATTTCGGTATTGACGGTCTTGTGCTTGCGCATCCCCAAGTGCCTTGGCGTGCCATTGCGGGCATGCGTAATGTCTTGGCACATGAGTATTTGGGGGTTGATGTGGCGATGGTTTGGAACACTGTGCAGATGCACTTAGAAATGTTGAGGTTAGCGCTTGAATCGGTACTGGCGGCTGGAGCCTAAGTCTCCGCGACAGGCGATGGTAGGCTTGAGTGTTTGGGCGGACTGAAGGTGCTTTAAAATGAGGGTGTAAAGAATTTTGTGTAGATTGATTTTTTTGTTAGGCTCCCATAGATTTAAATCAAGGAGCCCACATGAAACGTAACTTAGCACCAAACGAAGCTGTCACCACAAACAATAACCGGCAGGCCGCCTTAGATTC
>JANMDR010000090.1:0-19203 GCA_031376425.1 Betaproteobacteria bacterium | reverse complement strand
AGCTGGGATGCGGGTACGCCTGACTCTGCCTGCTTAAGAATTGCCATGATCTGGCTATCGCTGTATCGACTGGTTTTCATGTAAAGCCTTTCTGACCGTATTTTACGGCCGAAACTCTCTACTTTTAATTGCACTGATTTTGTGGGAGCATTACCTCGTCTGGTCGATGGATTTTATGCACGATCAATTAAGTGACACCCGCAGCTATCGAAGCCTAAATGTTATCGACGACTTTAACCGTGAACTACTGTGCGCCCAGATTGATCTATCGTTACCCACAAGTCGGGTGATTAAAGCGTTAGAAGAGGTGATTGAATGGCGAGGGTGCCCCCAAGTGATCCGTAGCGACAACGGCCCTGAATACATCAGCCAAACGATGGAAAACTGGGCAGCCAGTCGCGGCATTACTTTATGGTTTACCCAACCCGGCAATCCACAGCAAAACGCTTATATAGAGCGATTTAATAGGACGATGCGCTACGAACTGCTCAGCGCTAACGTCTTTACTTCTATTGAACAAGCCCAAGATGCGGCAACACGCTGGCAGTGGATTTATAATAACGAACGACCCAGCATGGCGTTGGATGGGCTGACACCCATTCAGTATCTGCATAACTTTAAAACAAAGACGATTCCTAAACCAATTTCTACTTTACATTGAACTGGGTTAGGGGAGGATTACCGTAGAAGGTGATATTTTTTCACAAAAATCGATATTTTGCTATCATTCATTGCGCCAAAAAATTGACAAATTTACGTCCCTAAGCTATCATGCTAGGTTCTAGTTTGTCTACGCACGTCTTGTGATCACTTGCTGCAGTATCGCGTTGGGCTAAATTGGAATTGTAGTCGTTTTATTGTAGTTGCAGTACCTTTGAAAATTTTCAGGAGTTTAACCATGTATGCGGTCATAAAAACTGGGGGCAAGCAATATCGTGTTGCCGCTGGTGAAAAATTAAAAGTAGAACAGATACCGGCAGAAGTGGGCTCGCAAGTTGTACTCGATCAGGTGTTGATGGTATCGAACGGCGTAGCCGTTACCATTGGTAAACCACTCGTGTCCGGCGCGCGCGTTTCCGCTACAGTCGTTTCTGATGGACGTGCTGATAAAGTACGTATTTTCAAAATGCGTCGTCGTAAGCATTATCAAAAACGCCAGGGTCATCGTCAGAATTACACCGAGTTGTTTATCGGTTCGATTTTTGATGGCGCTTCCGTTATTGCTGAAGCTGTTTATGGTGGCGTTATTAACGTAGCTAAGGCACCTGTTGCTAAAGTGGAAACCGCTGCTGCGCCAAAAGCTGCCCCAAAGGCCGCTAAAGCTGGCTCTAAAGGCGACGATCTTACTAAAATCGAAGGCATTGGTCCTAAAATCGCTGGTTTGTTGATCGCTGACGGTATCGTCACTTTCGCAAATTTAGCTGATGCAAAGACTGAAAAGCTTGCCGAAATTTTGAAGGCAGCTGGCCCTCGTTATTCCATTCATAAGCCTGATACTTGGCCACAACAAGCCGCTTTGGCGCGTGATGGCAAGTTCGACGAGCTCAAGAAGTTGCAAGACGAGCTCGACGGTGGCGTAGACAAAAGCTAAGGAGATAATCGACCATGGCACATAAAAAAGCAGGCGGTAGTTCACGTAACGGCCGCGATTCAGAATCAAAACGGTTGGGTGTGAAGGCATACGGCGGTGAGTTAATCAACGCTGGTTCCATCATCGTGCGTCAGCGCGGCACTCGGTTTCATGCAGGCGAAAACGTCGGCATGGGCAAAGACCACACCTTGTTTGCCTTATTGACAGGCAAGGTTGCGTTTACTGTTAAGGGCGAGAAACAGCGCTCTACGGTAAATATCCTACCGGCCTAAGTTTCTTTGGGCAAACAAAGCCCCGAGGAGTGATCTTCGGGGCTTTTTTCATTTGCGCGTAGTATGGCTAATAGGCTTGGTTGTTTTTGAAGCTTCACGTATTTTGTTAATCGGCGGTAACCCATGAAATTTATAGACGAAGCAAGAATTGAAATCCACGCAGGCAAAGGCGGCAATGGCTCGGCTTCAATGCGACGCGAAAAACATATTCCCAAAGGCGGCCCCGATGGCGGCGACGGCGGGCGCGGTGGCACTATTCATGTAGTGGCTGATAAAAATATTAATACCTTGGTTGATTACCGTTTCACGCGCCTATTCCGCGCGAAAAACGGTGAGCCAGGGCGCGGCGCGGGTTGTAATGGTCGCGGTGCGGACGACATTAATTTACGCGTGCCAGTGGGCACCGTTATTCTCGATTTAGGTACACAAAATCAACTGGCTGATTTAACCGCTGATGGCCAAACCGTCATCATCGGTCATGGTGGCAAAGGCGGCTTGGGCAATATTCATTTTAAATCGTCCACTAATCGTGCCCCACGGCAAACGACGAAGGGGGAAGAGGGCCAAAGTCGCGATATTCAGTTTGAGTTAAAAGTGTTGGCCGATGTGGGTTTATTGGGCATGCCCAATGCTGGTAAATCCACTTTTATTCGTGCTGTATCAGCGGCGCGCCCAAAGGTGGCGGATTATCCTTTTACCACGCTGCATCCAAATTTAGGTGTGGTGCGCGTTGGCGAAAATCGTAGTTTTGTGATTGCAGATGTGCCCGGTTTAATTGAAGGCGCTGCCGAAGGCGCAGGTTTAGGGCATCAGTTTTTGAAGCACTTGCAGCGTACCAATGTGCTGCTACATTTGGTGGATATTGCGCCGTTTGTTACCGATGCAGACCCGATTAAGCAAGCGACAGCCGAAGTAAAAGCCTTAGCGCTTGAGTTAAAAAAGTATGATGCGCAATTAGCCAAAAAAACACGCTGGTTGGTGCTCAATAAAACCGATTTGCTGGAGCCGGAAGAAGCGCAGCTACGTGTAGATGCCATCGTAAAAGCGCTCAAATGGAAAGGCCCGTATTTTGTAATTTCTGGTATTAACGCTGAAGGCTGTGCGGCCTTAACGTTTGCGATTATGGATCACTTAGAGATAGCCAAAAAAGCTGCTGAAATCGCTGCGGAAAAAGCTGAAGCAGCGGCTGAAGCCGCAAAGATAGCCGCTGCTGCAGAAAAAGCCAATGCGCCCGCGCCCTTGCCGAGAAGGGCTAAAAAAGAGGCTGTAGCGAAGGTAGGTGATGTGAAAGCAGTTAAATCAGCGGTTAAAACTGCCGCTAAAAAATTGGCTTGAAATGCAAACCAGTAAGCGTATCGTTGTAAAAATTGGTTCCACCCTCATCACCAATAATGGCGCAGGAATTGATGCCGCTGCCATGCAAGATTGGGTGCGGCAAATTGCCGCTTTGCGCGGATTGGGTGTGGAAATTTTGCTGGTCTCAAGCGGCGCAATTGCTGAGGGTATGCAGCGCCTAGGCTGGACTAAGCGCCCCGTGGAAATTAACCAGTTGCAGGCAGCTGCTGCCGTGGGGCAAATGGGTTTGGTGCAGGCCTATGAAAGCTATTTTCGAGCCCACAATATTGCTACTGCCCAAGTGCTGTTGACGCACGATGATCTAGCCGATAGAAACCGTTACCTAAATGCCCGCTCAGCACTTAATACCTTGCTGAGCCTAAATGTTGTGCCGATCATTAATGAAAACGATACGGTGGTCACCGACGAAATTAAATTCGGTGATAACGATACTTTGGGTGCCTTAGTTACGAATTTAATTGATGCTAACATGCTCGTCATTTTGACTGACCAGCAGGGGCTGTACACCGCTGATCCACGTCGCGATCCCACTGCAACCTTAGTAGCAGAAGCTAAAGCTGGGGAGCCGCATTTAGAGAAGATGGCAGGGGGGGCGGGCAGCGCTTTGGGTCGTGGTGGCATGCTCACGAAGGTGTTGGCGGCCAAACGTGCGGCATTATCGGGCGCATCCACAATTATTGTTTATGGGCGTGAGCCAGACGTATTGTTGCGTTTACGCCACGGTGAAGCGGTAGGTACGCGCTTAAACGCGAGTTCGTCGCCGCTTGATGCCCGTAAAACCTGGCTCGCGGGATATTTGAAAACTAACGGTACTGTAGTGCTAGATGCTGGTGCCACCCGAGCATTGCAGCAAGCAGGCAAGAGCCTGTTACCGGTCGGCGTCACACGGGTGGAAGGTCAGTTTAGCCGTGGCGATGTGATTAGCATTGCTAATGCCGAGGGCATCGAGATCGCGCGCGGACTAGCTAATTACGCCGCTTTTGAGGCAAAGCTTCTTGCCGGAAAGCCTTCAACAGAAATATTGACCCAATTAGGTTATATGGCTGAAGCGGAGTTGATTCATCGCGATAACTTATTGCTGCTAAAGTTGGATTAACGCCTGACGAAGGCGGTGAGCAAAAAGGTAATGCGTATTTTTGGTGGGTATAGTGCTATATTTCGCTAATTCCCTATGATTCGGCACAAGAAGACACAAGTACCACCTATTCAGTTTAGTAAAGTTGGCGTAAGGTAGTATTTCGGTTGTTAAAGTAAAACTAAGTTGCACTCTAATTTGATTTATTTAATGAAGTTAGCGTGTTAGCACTAGCAACGTAGAATACAAAAACAAATAAAGGCCTCAAGTATCGTGACTGCGGAACTTGCTAAACCCATTCCAGTTGTTGCCAATGGTTTGTCCACTATGTGGCCAATGCCGGCTGGGTGGCGTCTTGCCTCTAGTAGCCAACCCGATAACGCTGACGGCGCAGTACAAAATGGCAACCAACTTAGTATAAACGGCGAAGAGCCGTGTCGTTTAGATCGGCGCACAGGTGTTGCTTTAACGGGTTATTTGGTTGAAATTTCCTTAGCGCGCAAATCGCTTGTATTTCGCGCATCGGCGGAAGAAGCGCCGCGTATGGTGCGCTTCGCCGATTTTTTGGTACTGCATTTAACGCGAACTTTGAATCTTGAGCCAGAGCCCGCAAGCGCCCAAAATGAATTTGTACCGCAAAGTGTAAGTGAGCCCCAGGCATTTTATTTGCGCAGCGGGCAGCAACTTTTGCTCAGTGGTGAAACCTTAGAAAACCTTGGAACTGAGGGTGGTACTTATCTTTTCCCTCGCCAGTTCGATGGGAAAATAGGGCGTATGTTTTTGCCTAGAGTGAGTTTAACGGGGTTGTTCACGTTGGAGTTTTCGGCTGTGGCCGATTTAGCGGGTGTACTTGCAGTGGAGTCACCTAATAGTGGGGCGCAGGGTAGTGGCACGCAGATGGCATCTAACGATGGCACTAAGGGGAATAAGCCAGCAGCAACGAGTGGCATTACAAAGCTCACTCTAAGTCTGGAGCCGGATACCGCCGTACCGGGTGCCAGTAATGCAACCCCTAATTTAAGCTTGGTGAGCGCAAGTCCAACTGCAAACAGTGCGTTGGCACCTAGCGCGGCACGGCAAAAAGATAAGCCCGCAGTGAAAGGTGAAGCAGTTGCGCCGATAGAACTGCATCCGACACGTGTGGGCAATGTAAAAGAATTAGTCGCCAGTTTAGAAAAACTCAATAACAGCGAGATCCGGCCACTTGGTCACGCCATCGTTGATCTTGGCTTACTCACACGCGAACAAATTGATGCTGCGCTGGTTAAGCAACGGGCTGCACCGGGTAAGCCGCTTGGTGAAGTCTTGGTGGATTTGAAGTTACTTACCACGGACGAAATAAAAGGCGTCATGGCTAAACGGCTGGGAATTCCTCAGGTCGATTTGCGTAAATACGAAGTAGATGACGAGATTCGCGACAAAGTGCCCATCGCCCTTTGTTTTAAGTATCGCTTCATACCGATTTTGGTCTACAAAGGTAATTTGGTTGTGGCGATGGATAATCCCATGGCGAGCGAAGCCTTCGAGGCGATTCGTTTTGCTTGCGGCTATAAAGTCACACCGGTGCTAGCGCAATGGGTGGACATAAAACCGGCGCTGGCAAAAAACCAGAAGCAAGCCTACTGGCAGTTAGAAGATGGTAATAGTCGTAACAATGAAAATGGCAACGTCGAGAGTTTCGCTGATGGCAGTTTAGAATTTGATAGCGGTGATTTGCACAGTATCACTAATCAACTGAGCGAAGAATTTGCCCCAGCTCTGGATGCACCCGATGGCCTACCTGTGCATGAAAACGACAATGCGCTCGTAAAACTCGTCAATAAAATTATTCTTGATGCCCGTGAAAAAGGTGCGTCTGATATTCATTTGGACCCTGTTGCAGCGGGTAGAAAACTACGTATCCGCATGCGCATTGATGGCGGTTTGGTGGACTACACTGAAATCCCCGCGCGCTTTGTCAACGCCGTGGTTTCGCGCTTAAAGATTATGTCTAACCTAGATATTTCGGAGCGTCGAAAACCGCAAGACGGCAAAATTGATTTTTCGAAATTCGCGCCTGTTAAGTTAGAGTTACGTGTCGCCACCGTACCTACTAACGGCGGCATGGAATCGGTGATATTGCGCTTATTAAGTTCTAGTCAAGCGCGTAAATTAGAAGCCATTGGGTTAAGCGAAGATGCCCTAAATACCTTGTTGCGCATGTTAAAGCGCCCACATGGATTGATGTTGGTTTGTGGCCCCACAGGTTCTGGTAAAACTACTACATTGCATGCTGTCATTCGGCAAATTAATACACCGGATCGTAAAATTTGGACTGCAGAAGATCCCGTAGAAATTACCCAAGAAGGCTTGAGCCAAGTACAGGTGCAACCACGTGCTGGCTATACCTTTGCAGATGCGATGCGTGCGTTTTTGCGCGCTGATCCCGATGTAATTATGATCGGTGAGATGCGCGATAAAGAAACAGCCTCCATCGCTGTTGAAGCCTCTCTTACCGGTCATTTAGTGTTCTCAACCTTGCATACCAATAGCGCACCTGAAACCGTAACGCGATTACTTGAACTCGGATTAGATGCCTTTAATTTTGGTGATTCATTAGTGGGTGTGGTGGGTCAACGTTTGGCGCGAAAAATTTGCCAAGAATGTGGTACGTGGCGCGAATCTACTACGCAAGAGCTTAGGCAATTGGCGGAGGAGTATTGCGAAGGTACGCCCATTGCCACGGCGAATATCATCGCCAATTGGCGGCTGCATTATGGTCACACTAAGCCAACGGGCTTATTCAAAATCGAAGATACCCAACATAACGATAGAGCACCTCACCCCATTTATTTGCCTGTAGCAAACGGCTGTGAGCAGTGCAATAACACCGGCTACAAAGGGCGCTTGGCCTTGTATGAATTAATGGAAGCAACGCAAGAGACCAAGAAGCTCATCCACCGCCGCGCCACTGCTGCTGATCTACGCAGCCAAGCCATCAGTGACGGTATGCAAACCCTAAAGCAGGACGGCATTGAAAAAACCCTGCAGGGTGCTACAACTTTGCAACAAGTAAGAGCGGTTTGTGGCTAGAAAACACATCCCCAAGATGTCTTGGGGTGCTGTGTTAATTTTAGTTGGATAGCAGCTTTTTAGCCGCGCCCAAATCCACCACCACTGCTACCACCGCCAGAGCCGCGACGTCCACCGCCACCACCGGTGTTACCGCGCGGTTGCGGGCCGCGATTACCGGCGGGCGCACCTGCTGCACGCGGCGTCGCCGCAGCTGATCTTGGTTTGCCCGCACCGGCACCAGCGCTGGCACCAGAACGGCCACTACCCGCAGCACCTGAGCCCGACCGACCGCCACCGGGCTGTCCGCGTCCCCCACCCCCGCCGCCACCACGGGGACGTCCGCCACGGCCAGTATTAGCACGGCCCAGTACAATTGGCTCTGGTTTTTCGTTAGGATCAAGCTCAAAACCAGCAACGATGGAAGAGGGAATATCGATTTTAATCAGGCGTTCAATGCCTTTTAAAAAATCATTCTCGTCTTTACATACTAAAGAAATCGCTTCGCCCATCGTTCCCGCGCGGCCGGTGCGGCCAATACGGTGTACGTAATCCTCTGCTACATTTGGCAGCTCATAATTCACCACATGAGGCAGTTCGCTAATATCAATTCCACGTGCTGCAATATCGGTGGCTACTAAAGCCGTAAGGCTTCCAGATTTAAATTCTGACAGAGCGCGGGTACGCGCTCCTTGGCTCTTATTGCCATGAATGGCAAGAGCCGAGATATTATTTTTTTCTAGATATTCGGCTAAGCGGTTTGCTCCGTGTTTAGTGCGGGTAAAAATGAGCACTTGCTTCCAGTCGTTTTTGGAAATCAAATGCGCTAATAGTTCGCGTTTACGTTCACGGTCTACCCGATAAATTTGCTGGGTGATGAGCTCAGCCGTGGCATTGCGACGCGCCACTTCAATTAGGGCAGGTTGATTTAAAAGGCTATCAGCAAGGGTTTTTATTTCATTAGAAAATGTTGCCGAAAATAAAAGATTCTGGCGTGCCTTCGGCAGTAGCGCCAATACCCGCTTAATGTCTGGTAAGAAACCCATGTCTAGCATACGGTCAGCTTCATCCAATACTAAAATTTCTACTTTTGATAGATCTACCGTGCGCTGCGAAACGTGATCAAGTAAGCGTCCTGGTGTGGCTACTAAAATATCGACACGTCGGCGTAGTTGCGAAATTTGCGGATTAATACTCACGCCGCCAAACATCACCATTGTGTTGAACGGTAAATATTTACCGTAGTCGGCAATACTTTCCTGTACCTGTGCGGCAAGTTCGCGTGTGGGTGTGAGCACTAGTACGCGAATTGGTGCCTTGCCGTTGGCGTGAGGCTTTGCCTCTGTGCTGATTAGGCGTTGCAAAATAGGAAGGGTAAAACCGGCGGTTTTGCCGGTGCCGGTCTGTGCGCCAGCCAGTAGGTCACCGCCACCCATCACCGCTGGAATCGCCTGCATTTGAATTGGCGTTGGGGTTGTATAACCGCGCTCTAATAGCGCACGTAAAATAGGCTCGGCCAAACCGAGATCTGCAAATGTTGTCATCACGTTCCTGTAAGCTTCGTCGCCACACGCAAATTACGTGCGCCAGTCAGGAACGACAAAAATAAATAAGTAGATTGAATCAGCGTGGTGACTGGGCTTAACCACGCTCGAAAGGTATTTCCCTCAGCGTGCGCAGTCTAGCAGACAAAAGTAGTCAGAAACCTCTAAACTGTAAATGTAGCTATTTTCAGCTCTAGAAAAAGTCCCATAATCGGGCTAAACTGAGCGAATTAAGATACCAAGATGCGCGGGTGTAGCTCAATGGCAGAGCAGAAGCTTCCCAAGCTTACGACGAGGGTTCGATTCCCTTCACCCGCTCCAGTACACTAACTTTGGCTGTCAATAGCTGAGTGGCATTGGTGAATGCCCAATTAAAGACACTGAAATGGCCTAAACACGGGCGTTTCCACGGTAGATGAATCTGAAGTATTGTATCGCGACTGTTAAAGGCGAGACTTTTATAGCACTTCCGGTTATGCTTCATCCATTCTCACTTGTACGCGCTGAACCCATCGTCCGTGCAACTACAAAACCCCCATGAAAGTGCGTATGAAACAGATTTTAATCGTTGACGACGATGCCACTATCCGCGAATTTGCGCAACATGTATTGCGTAAAGAGGGATACGATACAACAGTAATGAATGATGGTGAGCAAGCGCTTACTTATTTGCAAACAGGCGCAATACCTGATCTAGTATTAAGCGATTTGCACATGCCAAACGTTTGTGGTTTTAAGCTGACCCAAACCTTAAAAGACAATGCAGCGACACGTGAAGTCCCAGTTATTGTGATGTCGTCACACAGCGATCCTAAAGCGTACTCTGCCGTATTCGGCGCTGGCGCTGCGGATTTTTTGGTTAAGCCTTTTAATCGTACAAATTTGCTGACCGCGGTAAATAACCACCTTAAACCCGAACACCGTGTAACCCTCGCGAGTGTAGCCACTGTACGTGAAGCATCGATTTAGGTTCAATTGCAGGCATCTCAGCCACAGTTTTTTGAAAAACTAGTAGGCATAAACAGCAAAAGCTGGAAAAAAGTATTGTGCTAGGCTATAATCTGGGGCTGCATTGGTGCATGAAATTTCAGCACAAGCGTGTGATGGCCCGGTAGCTCAGTCGGTAGAGCAGAGGATTGAAAATCCTTGTGTCGGTGGTTCGATTCCGCCCCGGGCCACCAGAATTAAGTTTTAAGAAGTCCAAAAACACCGTTTCTTCATTGAGAAACGGTTTTTTTTCGCGCAAAAAATGCGCACGGCTCTAAGAGAGCAGGCTATCGTGTTTCTAGCGTTGGGCATCCACGTCTAAACGATGGCAGAATTGCGAACCTTAAACTTATATTTTTCCTATGATCCATTTTGGCTCAATGAGCATTACTTTGTTGCTTGGCGCGCTTTATGGTGGCCTGTTTGCTTTATTGCTTTGGTTTGTGCCGCGAAACATGGCGGCTAACCGTTTTTTAGCATGCTTGCTTATCGTCATTGCGATGCGCTTGGTACCCTATATCATTGGCTTCGCTGGCTATTATGATGCGTACCCGTGGCTGTCCTTTGCGCCTTACAACGCGTCTCTTGCCTTCGGCCCCTTGCTGTATTTTTATGTGAGTAGTTTGTCCAGTGCGCTGAGGCCAAAGCGCTGGTTTTTGCATTTTGTTCCTGTGGCGTTGCAGCTAGCGTACTCCACGCTGATTTTTATGCAACCACTTGCGTTTAAAAATATCTGGGATAGCACGTGGCACGCGCCACTGATTATGCCGATTGAGCAAAGCTTAAGTTTTATTTCTATGGCGTGTTATTGGTGGGTTTCGTTTAAAAACTATCGTGGCTATCAGGCGTGGCTGGCACAAAATGTGAGTGACCGCGAAGATCATCATTTAGAGTGGGTGCGCAATTTTCTTATCGCGCTGGCTGCAACTTTAGCGCTTTGGATTGCTCTGTTTGGATTTGAGCAGTGGGTGCAGCGCTTAAACTATTTTCAACGCTTTCCGTTTTATGTATGGTTGGCATTGCTCACTTATTATTTAGGCACAGAAGGGTATCGGAATGCCAAACATCGATATCCGCAATGGATTGAAGTTGCCGATCAAAGTGAAAAAATAACTATTACAAATGCGGGTATGTCCCATGAAACGGAACGGGTACTTGCGCCAGAAGCGAATCCAGATACAACACTACATGCCACACTACATGCCACTGCGCCGGTATTAAACACGCAAGCAACGGCTACCCGTGACTGGCGCACGCAAGCACAAACATGGCAGGCGAAAATTGAGGCGCAACGCTGGTGGCAAGACCCCGACATTACCTTAGTGAAACTTGCCCGCAAACTCGGTACCAATACTTCCGATCTGTCGCGCGCCATTAACGAAGGCTTGGGATTGAATTTTAATGAGCTTATCAATCGCTTGCGGGTGGAAGCCGTGAAAGCAGCGTTGTTAAGTGCAGAGTCTAATCCCGTTGAAGCGGGGTTGCTCGATATTGCTTTTGCCGCTGGGTTTAGCTCAAAAGCCAGTTTCAATCGGTCATTCAAGCTTTACACGGGTCAAACACCCAGCCAATACCGCGCGCAAACAGGTCTCAAATCATAAAAACTGTGCTGTATCTGCGATTTTGCAACGCAAACGCGTTGCTACAAACCTAAAATTTGGCTCTAGCTGTCATTAACCCAAAAACTGCGGAGCTTGTTATGTGTATACCCTTGAATAGCGTTGCTATGAATCATAAATTATTGTCGTGGGTTCGTGCCATGATCGGTTTAATTTTTTCGACATTGGCGATTACTGCCGCAGCTCAAGGAAGTTTAACTGCAGAACACGCCGCCCAAGATGTGCGCATTCTTAAAAGTACCTTACTGGCCTTGCATCCCGGTCTGCACAAATACCAATCACCGGCGCAAATAGACGCGGCATTTGCGCGTTTTGAAGCACGCGGTAATGCAGCGAGTGAGGCTAGCGAAATGTATCTGGCGGCCGCCGAACTGACTGCGGCAATTCGTTGTGGTCATACATGGGCAAGCACCTACAATATGACGCCTGCATTGCGCCGCACAATGGTGGAATCTGCCAATAAATTGCCCTTCTGGCTGGCAACCGTTGAAAATCGCTGGTTAGTGATTGGCAGTGCCACGGATGCATTAAAAATTGGCGATGAAATTCTTAATTTAAATGGCATATCTGCTTCAGAAATTATCACCAAAATGTTGCCCTATCAGCGTGCCGATGGCAGTAGCGACGGCAAGCGTGTAATGCAACTGCAGCATGGCCGTAATGCAATGAGTATGATGGATGTGATGTGGCCTTTGCTTTCAGCACCGAAAAATGGCAATTACATAGTGGAGATAAAGCGGTCTGGTGTCACCGCCAGCGTTCAGATTGCAGCCACTACTATTGCGCTGCGTGATGCCGCGATAAATGCCAGTAGCAACATGCCCAAAAATGGTGCTTGGGTTTTCAAAATAGCAGACAATGTAGGCATATTAACTTTGCCCACGTTTTCGTTTTGGAACAGCCAATTTGACTGGAATAAATTTTTGAATGAAAGCTTTGCCGAGCTTGCTTTGAAAAAAATACCCCATCTCATTATTGATATTCGCGCCAATGAAGGCGGCAATGGCGATATTAATGAAGCGATTTTAAAGCACCTTTTACGCGCTCCGTTTGCGCCTAGCGTAATGCAGTATTTCAGTGCGTATGAACGTGCACCTTATCAGTTCATGAAACACCTAGATACGTGGAATTACGGGTTTTTTGATCGCACTAATCAGGTTGAAAAAACGACGGGGGTCACGAATAGATTTTTGCTCAAATCGACTAAAAATAGCGGTGCAACTATTACCCCGCACACTACCGTGTATCAAGGGAAAACATGGGTACTCATTGGTGCAGAAAATAGTTCTGCTACGTTTCAATTAGCGCAGATGATTCAGCAAAGTGCTGTCGCTACCTTGGTGGGTCAAAATACTGGCGGTAACACGCGTGGTCTAAATAGCGGCCAAATTGCATGGGTTACTTTGCCAAATTCTGGCGTGGCGGTAGATATTCCCTTGCTTTCAGCAGAGCCAATAGAAACGCAACCCGATGCGGGAGTCGTGCCAGATATCGTTGTGAAGCAAACATTTGCTGCGCATGCCGCAGGGGTAGACATGGAAATGCGCGCTGTTTTGCAACTGATTGCAGACCGCAAATAGCTGTTTTTTCTCACTAAAATTGCGCAAAAAAATGCCGGTAAATATCCTAAGATAGGGTATCTACAGGCATTGAACGGAGGAGTCTATAGGTGTTGCGGCGCTTATGCTTCTTTCTTGCAGTTCTGCGCCACAACTTTATCTTTATGCAGCAACACTAATCCGCCTGCGGTTTTTAGTGTCCAACCATCGCCTTTAAATTCGTTACCTTCAGCGCGATCCAGATTTACCGAACCTTCAGGGGTACGTACGCGCACGCTAGAAAAGTCTTCTGCAGCGCGGGCGCTGAAGTCTTTACCTTCGCAGTCATAGCGTACGAGTTTTTCTGTTTCTAAACCGCCGACGCTTAAGTTTGTTGATGCACAACCACCAACGAGTAAGAAAATCATAGATAAAGCAGTGATTTGTAGAGGTGTTTTCATCATTAATCCTGAGTTTAGTTAGCGCAACATACAAAGTTTAGCGAAGCAATATGACGGTTTTATTGCGACTACTGCGAAGAGACGGTAACCGCCTTTTTTTGAAAAAGAGACTTGCGTTTCGATTTTTATTTCTATATTATTGGAAATATGGAAACAAAAAAAATCATACAGGCGCTAGGCGCTCTCGCGCAGGAGTCTCGTCTAGCCATCTTCCGCCTGCTGGTACAAGCAGGTACTGAGGGTTTGCCGGTAGGCGCAATTGCGCAGGCGCTAGGGCTTGCCAACGCAACGTTATCATTCCACTTAAAGGAACTCACTAACGCTGATCTGCTCGTTGCCACCCCTAAAGGTCGTTCGATAATTTACACGGCCAACTTTGCAACGGTATCGCAAGTCTTGACCTACCTAACTGAAAATTGCTGCCAAGGAGCACCTTGTACCTCGATAGTGGCGACAAGGGTCGTGTGTACGCCGAAGAAACTCAACGTAATACAATAAACTGGAGAAATAAAATGAAGCGCTTTCACGTTCACGTTGGTGTTGCAAATCTCGACCAAAGTATTCAGTTTTATGCCGCCATGTTTGGTGCGCCACCCACAATACAAAAGACCGATTATGCTAAATGGATGCTTGAGGACCCACGTGTAAATTTTGCCATTTCGGCACGTGGTGCGGCTACAGGCGTTAATCACTTGGGTATGCAGGCAGAATCGGCTGAAGAACTCGCCGAAATCCATAGCCGCTTGCAGGCGGCTGATAACGCTATTGTCGCTGAAGTAGGGGCAAATTGCTGCTATACAAAATCCGATAAATATTGGGTTCAAGACCCGTCTGGCATTGCTTGGGAAAGTTTTCATTCCCTTGGTAGTGTGCCGTTTTTTAATGGTGCTACCGAACTAACAGCCGAAGGGGAATTGAACGTAACAACGGCAACATTTGCTGTAAAAACGGATGCTTGTTGTGCCCCTAAACCTGTGACTGTGGCTATGCCTAAGATCGCCGCAAAACCGATGAATGCAGGTTGTTGCAATGGCTAAGCAAGTATTCAATGTGCTGTTTTTATGTACCCATAATTCTGCACGGTCTGTGATGGCAGAAGCGATTGTCACCATGTTTGGTGAAGGTCGATTCAAGGGTTTTAGCGCTGGCAGTTTTCCCAGTGGCAAACCCAATCCTTTCGCCCTTGAGCAAGCGCTGGCGATAGGCTATCCATTGGCTAATATTCGCAGCAAGTCTTGGGATGAGTTTGTAGCGCCCGATGCACCATTGATGCATATCATCATCACCGTGTGCGACGCTGCGGCGAACGAAGTTTGCCCAATTTGGTTGGGGCATCCAGCCACAGCACACTGGGGTTTTGCCGACCCATCCACCCAGGGTGACACAGATGCGTTGCGACGTGCCGCATTCAGTAAAACATTTGCTGCCATCAAAGCGCAGATAGCGCATTTATTGGCTTTAACTGACGCTGAGCTTAGTGCGCCAGATTTGGGCGCGCGCTTAACCGCGCTTGGAAAAAAAATGCCAATTCCAGCTGCGTCGTGATTCTGCGGTATTCACCGGCGCGTCGTTATGTGGCGGAGGCTTTAGGTACCGCGTTGCTACTCTGCATTATTGTGGGGTCGGGCATCATGGCGGAACGCCTGAGTGGTGCGTTAAGTACGCCCGCAGTGCCAGGTGCAGTGGCGTTGGCGTTACTGGCAAACGCAATCGCCACGGGCTGTGGTTTGTATGCGTTAATTTGCGTATTTGGTCCCGTGTCGGGGGCGCATTTTAACCCGATTGTGAGTATTGTTGCTTGGCAAGCAAAGCAACTTTCAGCCATCGATTCGCTAGTGTATGTACTAGTTCAATCCGTCGGCGCTATTGCTGGCGTGTGGACGACCCATCTTATGTTTGAATTGCCAATGTTGCAACTTTCAGCACACCAACGGAGTAGCGGGGCGGAAAGGTTTAGTGAGCTGGTGGCTACCTTCGGCTTGATATTAGTCATTCAACAAGGCAGTAAAACGGCAGCTTCCTCCGTGCCAGCGATGGTGGCTGCCTATATCACCGCCGCATACTGGTTTACGGCATCTACCTCATTTGCCAATCCAGCGGTCACGATTGCGCGTGCTTTTAGTAATACTTTTGCGGGTATTGTTGCTGCAGACATTTTAGGTTTCATTGCAGCGCAATGTGTAGGCGCATTGCTCGCCGTGTTGCTTGTGCATTGGTTCAACGTAGAAAAGCCTTAAAAAACACCAGTTTTTTATATGAAAATGGCTGGAGATACCCTAGTTTAAAGTGTTTACTACTGAATTGCTGGCATGGTGTGGAGGACTATATCGAAATCCTTCGTGGCAATTTATCGCTTAAAATGAGGGCGCTGCTTGCAAGAAATTTATCTTAGCGCACGCAGCCCGAAGCCGTTGCATAATACTCATTGTCTAACCACACAAAAATGAGTGCTCTAAAATGCAAAAACCTATACCCCATACTACTGCCGATGCTTCAATGTTGCGTAGTCAAATTGAACTTTTAATGGCCGACCGAATCCATTTATTGCGCGTGGCTGGCGCTGCTGCAAAGTTAGTGGAAAGCACCAATATCGCTAAGCTCCCCATGTCAGCCATTCCTTTGGCTGAAGCGGTTGCCGCTAGCGTGAATGCGCTTTCTGAAGATACCCTGCAAGAAGCGCTGCAGGCGATGAAACAAAACAAAATTTAATTACGCATTGCGAATGGCTAAAATAGTGCAAACCAATGCCAATCCAGTTTTGCCTGATAAGGCAGATGTATTGCCACTTAAGCCTCCCCAAGCATCAACACTGGCGCCGTTGTGTCCTGCCGCGCGGCAGTTACCGATTTACACGGCTGCTGATTTTAAATATCCAGCACAATTGCCGCGTGGGAATCGCGTGGTGTGCAAGTTTATCGGCCGCACGGCCATGAAAATAATCGGATGGCGGGTCGCGGGTGAATTGCCTGATTGCCCCAAGATGGTGATTTCCATTGCACCGCATACGACGAATTGGGATTTTCCTATTGGGGTTATGGTAATGTGGGCTTTGGATTTAAGACTTACATTTGCTGGCAAGCACAGTTTATTTTTTTGGCCATTTTCGGTTTGGTTAAAAGCTATCGGCGGCATTCCAGTTGATCGGCGCGCAGCCAATGGTTTGGTAGGTGCCTTAGTTAATGAGTTTGCGGCACGTGATAAATTAATCTATGCGCTATCGCCAGAAGGCACACGTACCCTAACGGCGGGCTTTCGCTCCGGTTTTTTGCATGTGGCACGACAGGCTAATGTGCCAATTGTGCTCGGATACTTTGATTATGAACAAAGGCTTATTGCGTTTGATCAAACCTATATTCCATCTGGGGCAGCACCTGAGCAGGTGGCATTTGATTTAGAACAAATGGTTACTTTTTATCGCCCCATTCAGGGTAAATATCGTAAACAATGGCAGCACTAGTAGGTTCACCTAAAAGAGCAATCAATATGAATGCGCGTAAGATTTTTTTTACTCAACTGGCATCTGCAGTACTCGCAATGGCGCTTGGTGCAGGCACGGTGTTGGCTGCTCCCGTAAAGCCTAAAGATGCACTATCGCAAACGCAATTACAACTTGATTTTCAAACAGCCTACACGGCGTTTCAAAAGCAAGATTTGACCACCTTAAGCAATTTGCGGGCAAAGTTTGCCGGGCACTTGCTCGAAAGCTATGTGCAGTACTGGTGGCTTAATGCCAGCCTCACCCAAAGCGCTGCATTCGCACAAGATACTAGTGGGCAAATCAAAAAATTTACCCAACGTTTTCCGGACTCACCACTCAGTGATCTATTGCGTCGCGATCAATTGCGCTTGTTGGGTCGTCAAGGGGCATGGCAACAATTTGCTGACGAATTACCGCGATTGCTGCAGGAAGATACGGAAGTAAGCTGCCTAAATTGGCAGCGTAAATTATTGCTCAACCCCCAAGATCGCAGCATGATGGCCGATGTAAAAGCATGGTGGGGAAGCGAAAAAGTAGGTGCGGATGCATGTTACGCGACTACAAAAATGCTTGCTAGGAGTGGCGCTGCATTTCCAAGCCAAAAAGAAGTTTGGCAGCGCGTGCACGCATTACTCGATAATAATGCGACGAGCGACGCGCGTAAATCCGCAGCGCTGTTAAAAACGGATGCCCAAGCTGAACGCTTTAGTCGTCAGCTTGATGGTGCTATGCGCGATGCTGGAGCGTTTTTGGCGCAGCAAAAAGGCCAAATTACTGCACCCGAACAAGTTGCAGCCGTCATGTATGCGCTGCAACGTCAAGGCCGCGCTAAGCTTGAACCCGCCATTGTGTGGATGACCAAAGCGGCGGCGCAATTTAGCGATGCCGATAGCGCCCACGGCTGGGCAGATTTAGGTTTGGCCGCCGCCATGCAGCACGATCCACGCGCAGTGGGATTTTTCAAGCGCGCTAAAACGGCCGACTTAAGCGATACTCAGGCTGCATGGAAGGTGCGAGCAAGTTTGCGTGCTTTGGATTGGGAGGGGGTGCAAGCTGGCATTGAGGCGATGAGTGAAGTTGAGGCTCGTGAAGGCGCATGGCGCTACTGGCAGGCACGGGTTTACTTAGCGCAAAATCAAGCGGCTAAAGCACAGCCATTATTTGAGGCTTTGGCCAAAGAAAATAATTTCTACGGTTTACTTTCTGCTGAACAAGTTGGCGGTATGCCCAGCCCAGCGTGGAATACGCAAACGCCTACCAAGGCCGAGATTGATGCGATCGCTGCGCGTACAAATGTGCAGCGTGCCTTGCAACTTTATTATTGGGATTACAAGCCCGAGGCGCTGCGCGAATGGGCGTTTGCCATGCGTGGCTTGAGCGATGCGGAAATTCATGCGGCGGCAGAATATGCAGAAGCAATGCAAGCGCCAGATCGTGCCATTGCAGCTGCCGAGCGCAGCACCGTAGTGCATAATTTTTCACAACGCTTCCCGACCCCGCATCGAACGCTACTGCAATCTTTAGCTAAAAAATACAGTATGGAAGAAGCGTGGGTGTATGGCTTGATTCGCCAAGAAAGCCGCTTTATGCAAGAAGTAAAATCGCGGGTGGGTGCAATGGGATTAATGCAGCTTATGCCCGCCACGGCCACATGGGCTGCTAAACAGGCAGCGATTCCTAACTTCTCCTTGGCACGCACCATGGATGTAGATGTTAATTTAAATTTGGGCATTTTTTATTTGCGCCATGTGCTTGATGATTTAGGCCATCCTATTTTGGCGACCGCTGCATACAATGCGGGGCCAGGACGTGCACGACGTTGGCGTGGCGAATCACCGATGGAAGGCGCAATTTATGCGGAAAGTATTCCGTTTAATGAAACGCGTGATTACGTTAAAAAAGTGTTTGCTAATCAATGGTTTTATGCCAATCGCTTTGCGCAAAGTGCAAACGGCGCATCAACTGTATTGAGTATGAAGCGCATGGTGGGCACGGTGCCTGGGCGCATGGGTGCTGGTGCTTCGGCATTGTCTGAAGTAGCAACACCCACTGCCGTCGCCTTAAAATAGAGGCTATCCATATGCAACTAGAACGGGTACTTATTTTAGGCGGCTCAGGTTTTATTGGTCGCGCGCTGGCTGAACAATTTTCAAAGCACGGCATGCAAATTACCGTGCCCACACGCAACCGTGATCGCGCCAAGCATTTGCTAGTATTACCTGCATGCGAGG
>JANMDR010000259.1:0-42928 GCA_031376425.1 Betaproteobacteria bacterium | reverse complement strand
TCAATGTTCGCCATTTCCGTGGCGGTTGCCCCAAACGTAGCTTGACGGAGCATCCGCGCCGCATCCGCGCGCGCGGCTGTAGACTCGCCGGGCAGGCACATCACCACACCTTCAAGAGGCCACATAATATCTGCAGTGTCTTGAACGGCTGCGGTATTACTTACAAAACGGTGGTTCGAATCATTTTGCGCGGCACGATTATTGTAATGACGATAAAGAGGCTTAGTGTCTGCACCACATTTACCGTTAGTTGCAGTCAACGCATAAAATGCAGTGCCCTCAAGCACCCATCCAGTGAATGCTTTATTTGGGTTCGCTACTTTAAAAGCAGATTCTGCTTCAATAAGGCCGCGACATTCCGCATTATCAGCCGTAAAAAAATGCGAATTCGGCCCCGAAGCATAGAACCTACAAACCGGCACTGCCACACCTGGCACATCACTGGCCGAGGGCCAGACCGCGAAATTTTGCCCCGTACGAACCCAGCCAGCCCCAGCAGCGCCTTTATCGATGGCAGCCGCTTCTGCGGGGTCAATGGTGCGGAAATAGTGTTTTAAATTAGTGTTATAGAATTCAATCGAGTCTACGGTACGCGCCTGCGCTACACCGCTGCTAAATGCGGAAACCGCCGCTGAGGCCATGATGGTTGCCGCAAGAGCGCGCTTGCACAATGCGCTTAAGGGGCGTACCTTATTGGGCGTTGAAGTGAGATTCATATTACTTCTCCAGTAAAAGTCAGAATAACGATGATCTAAAGCGCATCATATCCGTTTATGGCAATTCATGTGTTACGGTAATTGTTTCAAGTTTAGCGCCAAAATACGGCTGTTGTAAGGCCGATTTACAATTTTCCCCAGTAGTTTTAAGTCTAACGATATAAAAATATGTTTTTCCAGTTACATTCCGTAGCAACTTGTATTGCAACATCGCAACAAAAAAAGCGCACTTTTCTCACAATATAAGGAGACACCATGGGCATGATTGACCGCGTTAAAAACATTATCCTCACACCAAAAACCGAATGGCCGGTTATTGATGGTGAAGCAAGTACAACGCAGGGTTTGTTGCTAAATTATGCAGCCCCGCTCGCGGCAATTGGTGCGGTGGCAGGGTTTATAAGTAATTCTATCATCGGGAGCATTATTCCCTTTGTTGGCACTTTACGTACCCCTATTATTATGGGTGCTATCGGTGCAGTAGCGGCCTTAGTATTTGGTCTGGCGATGGTATTTGTATTGTCACTCATTATTAATGCGCTCGCGCCCACTTTTGGTGCGGAAAAAAATCAAGGTCGCGCCATCAAAGTCGCGGTTTACGCCATGACACCAGCTTGGGTCTTTGCGGTACTTAATATACTGCCGTGGGTGGGCTGGCTTCTTGCTCTATTGGGCGCTTTATATTCATTCTATTTGCTGTATTTGGGCTTACAGGCAGTAATGCGCTCACCCGAGGATAAGGCAATTGGCTATACAGCAGTTGTGGTGATTTGTGGTGTGGTAATTTCGGTGATTATTGGGACGATCTTAGGATTGATTACTGCAGTGAGTGCAGGAGCCGCCGCCACGGTTGGAGGATTAAGTGGCTTAGGCTCATCGACAGCTTCAAGTGTTACCTTTGAAAAGGGTAGCCCAATGGCTAAACTTGAACAGTTTGGCAAAAGCATGGAAGCTGTAAACAAAAATGCTGAAGCCGCAAAAGCGGCGGGTAAACCGGAAGAAGCGGCAGCTATTGCCATGGCTGGAGTCGCTGCTGCTATGAATGGTGGAAAAAATATAGAAGCCCTAGATTCAACTACTTTGAAGTCATTTGTGCCGGAAACACTAGGTGGACTTGCCAAAACATCAAGCAAGTCAGAAAAGACGGGCGCAATGGGCATGGCAGTATCTACCACTGAAGCCAGTTACGGCGATGGTTCTGGTAAGAGCATTCGCCTCGAAATTTCCGACACCGGTAGCGCCGCAGGATTTCTAGCGATGGCTGGCATGGTAAAAGTAGAGGGCGAGAAGGAAGATGCCAACGGCTCTGAGAAGACCTATAAATCAGGCGGTAGAACCATTCATGAAAGAAGCTCTAAAACCGGCGGTAGTAATGAGTACTCACTAATTTTAGGCGACCGATTTACGGTAAAGGCAGTTGGCAACGGCGTGGATTTAGCGGGGGTAAAAGCAGCCGTAGCTAGCCTAGATTTGGCTAAGCTTGAAGGCATGAAAAACGCAAGTGCTGCCGCTACAAAATAGTTACCCAAACCTTAGCTAACAAAAAAGGCATCGCACTTTACAGCGCAATGCCTTTTTAAAGATAAAACAATATATACGCCTAAACGTTTGGCGTTAAAACTACGCAGCCACTGCCACTTCTGCCATTCCCGCTATTTCTAACTCTGCAGATGCGTCTAACTGCCCACCACAGCTTGATCCGCGCCCCGCTGTACACCCGTAGCAGTGGTCACGCACAGAGATAGCATTCCCCTCAAGGGCGGCACCAATTAAATCGCGAATATGCGCTTTTGGCTTATTTTCCAAACGCAATGGCAAGCCGAGCATTTGATTAAAATCGCAATCGTAGACATCACCTTGATAATCGATACTCACCAAGCTACGACACATTACTGTGCTTAAGTTTTCCTCACGATGCGCACCTACGAGCAAATCCATATACGGCTCAAACTGCCCTTTTGAAATTAAGGTGGAGCCAAAACGCTGAATTGGCATATTGGTAATCGTGAGCAAATTATTGAAGCGCACACCAAAATTTTCAAACAATAAGCGAGTGTAATCTGCCTGCAATGCCTCTTGTGCGGGTGGCAAAAACGCACCTACAGGATTATATACTAAATTTAGCGTAAGTCCTGAGCCAGCTATGCCGTAACCCAATAAATTCAAGGCTCTCAAGCTACGAATGGATTTTTCAAACGTACCCTCACCGCGCTGCGCATCTACATTTTTTTGGCTATAACACGGCAGTGATGCGCAAATCTCCACCTGATGATCGGCTAAAAATTGCGCCAGGTTTTCTTGACCCGGTTCTTCCAAGATAGTCAAGTTACAGCGATCAATTACCCGCACACCTAAAGCTCTCGCAGCCTGTACTAAGCCAATAAAGTGCTCATTTAACTCCGGTGCGCCACCAGTCAAATCAAGCGTCGTGATTTTGGCAGCTTTCAATAAGGCCACCACGTCAGCAATGGTCGCCGCATCCATCATTTCTGTACGTGTAGGGGATGCATTTACATGGCAATGGAAACAAGCTTGATTGCACTTATAGCCTAAATTAACTTGCAAGGTAGTGAGCGTGGCACGCGATATAGCGGGAAATTTGCGACTGCGAAGCAAGGGAAGTGTGGCGTGCATAGTGGATAGTTAGAAGGTTTTCAAAATAGTAATGATAATACGCCTGAATGCTAATTCTGGATGCAATATCGGCCAACCAGCTCATGGGCGCTCGCCTAGATTATAAAGCGCAGTTACCCTAACTTACGACCAAACTAGTTGCCAATAGCGGTTCGCCGCAGCAATTGTAGCGACAAACATCAAAAAAACTTGTATTCACTGCTCAATCGCACGACAAACACCAGTGCACCTCATTAGCTCGCATGCAATTATTTCGTTCGTACCGATTGAATATTGACTTCGTATAATCGCCGCTACGCTGTTAAAATCAGAGTTATGCGATTTTTTCGATTTCTTAAAATTTTAGTAGTAGTTATCCGATATGGACTAGACGAATTTTTGTTAGGGTCAACACGCGGATCCGTCTTTACTACCCTTTGGCACGGCCTATTTTTTTGGCGTAAATTTTCACAGCCACGGGCGGTGCGATTGCGCTTGGCGTTGGAAAGTTTGGGGCCTATTTTTGTTAAGTTTGGGCAGATACTTTCTACTCGCCCCGACTTAGTGCCGCTCGATATTGCGACAGAACTTTCTCAACTTCAGGATAATGTGCCGCCGTTCGGTCGGGCAGAGGTAATTGAAGCACTTACTATCGCTTACGGTACAGATTATTCTAAGGTGTTTGAAGAGTTTGATTTAACCCCGATTGCATCGGCCTCGGTCGCACAGGTGCATTTTGCGAAATTGGCGGTGCCACCTGCAGATGCACCTGCCAGCCTGCAAAAACTCGCGCATAAATTAGTGGCTGTTAAAATTTTACGCCCCGGCATTGCTGCCGTCATTGCCAAAGATTGCGCATTGCTAGATGTCCTGGCGGAAATTATTGAAAACACTTTGGCCGATGGCAAGCGTTTGCGTCCTCGTGAAGTGGTGGCGGAATTTGCGCGCAGCTTACATGATGAGCTTGATCTAATCCGTGAAGCTTCCAATGCATCAACATTACGGCGCAATTTTGCCGATGGCACCCTGCTTTATGTGCCTGAAGTGTATTTTGATTATTGCCATAAATCAGTCATGGTGATGGAGCGACTCGATGCGATTCCGGTTAATGATTTAGTGCAACTGAAAGCACTCAATATTGACATCGAACGCCTCGCTACCGATGGTGTAAAAATATTTTTTACCCAAGTATTTCGCGATGGTTTTTTTCACGCTGACATGCACCCGGGCAATATTTTTGTCGGACGCAACGGCATCTATTCGGGTGTGGATTTTGGCATTATGGGTAGCTTGTCGGATGGCGACAAAGCCTATTTAGCGCGCAATTTTGCGGCGTTTTTTCGACGCGACTACAAAGATGTTGCTATGGCGCATATTGAGGCGGGCTGGGTGCCTGCGCACACCCGCGTTGAGGAGTTTGAATCAGCCATTCGTTCGGTATGCGAGCCAATTTTTGATAAGCCCTTGAATGAAATTTATTTTGGCAATGTGTTACTCAGGCTTTTTGACGTATCACGTCGGTTTCAGATGGAAATTCAGCCGCAATTGGTATTGCTACAAAAAACCTTGCTACAGGTAGAGGGTCTCGGTCGGCAACTTTACCCGCAACTGGATTTGCGCCCTGTGGCGCAACCTATTTTGGTGGCATGGATGAATGAGCAGGCAGGACTGCGCGGTATTGCGCGCGCCATGCAGCGCGAAGCGCCGCTATGGGCGCAAACCCTGCCGCAGTTACCGCGCATGTTGCAGCGCGCCCTAACGCAAGACCATTTACAGCGCGTTGAGGGTGCCATTAAGCAGCTTGAGCGTACCCAACGGGTACAAACTGCTGTTTTAGTCATTATTGCAGTGATTTTCCTTGCCGTAGCTAGCGCTTATGGTTTTGTATTGTTTCAAATGCTTTAGCAGCCTGCCGAAGAATGGTTTTATCGTCTTAAAACTCGCCTGCGCGACCCATATTTCACCCATTTTTGAGTCAATATGCTCGATATTGACGTAAAAAATGGGCAAAATCTGGCTCGGCACAGCCAAATTTTTATTCCGATAGCCACACCCCGACAGGCTGCTAGCTTTGCTACACTATCGGTGTAATACGCTTAGTTGCGTTCGGACGCCCTGTTTTTGTAGGGCGTTTTTCTTATTTTTTCCTCAAAAATCGCCATGACAACACTTTTGGGCTTAGTAATTCTTTATTTGGTAGGCACCTTAGCGATCGGCCTAATGGCCGCACGCAAGGTAAAAACTTCTACAGATTTCGCGCTGGCGGGTCGCCGTTTGCCACTCATTATGATTATCACGACCACCTTCGCAACGTGGTTTGGCTCAGAAACGGTATTGGGCATTAGCGCTAAATTTGTGCAGGGCGGCCTAAATGCGGTGGTAGAAGATCCATTTGGGGCATCGCTCTGCCTGATTTTTGTCGGCATATTTTTTGCAGCAAAGCTATACCGCATGAATCTAATGACGATTGGCGATTTTTACCGTGCACGTTACGGCAAGGGGGTAGAAATATTTTGCTCTACCGCCATCGTGTTTAGTTATTTAGGCTGGGTGGCAGCGCAGGTTACGGCACTTGGTATTGTTTTTAATCTAGTAAGCAACGGCCAAATTTCAATTGAAGTAGGCATGATTATCGGCACAGTGTCAATTTTGCTTTACGTGGTTTTTGGCGGCATGCTTGCTATTGCATGGACAGATTTTATTCAAATGATAGTGTTGGTTTTGGGCTTGAGTTTCATCGCCTACCTAGCCAGTGATATGGCCGGTGGTGTTGACAAAGTATGGGCATTAAGTGAGAAAAATGATTGGCGGCGGATGTTGCCCGAGGCCAAAACGAAGGATGTTTTATTCTTTATCGCAGCAGCGATTACCATGATGTTGGGCTCCATTCCGCAACAGGATATTTTCCAGCGGGTGATGTCAGCTAAAGACGCTAAAACCGCCTCAAGGGGCGCAATTATAGGCGGCCTTTGCTATTTCGCCTTTGCTTTTGTGCCGATGTTTATTGTGGCCTGCGCTGTTCTTATCATGCCGGAGAAAACCGCAGAACTACTCAAAGAAGATCCGCAAAAAATTCTGCCAACCCTGATTTTAGACAAAATGCCCTTCTTCGCCCAAGTAATCTTTTTTGGCGCGCTGCTGTCAGCAATTAAATCTACTGCGTCAGCTACTTTGCTTGCCCCTTCCACCAGTTTTGTAGAAAATATTTACCGCCATTTCAAGCCGCATATGACCGATAAACAAGCGCTATTTGCCTTTCGTATCACCTTGCTAATTTTCACCTGCTTGGTGTTAATTTATGCCATGGCTGCACGTGGTAAGCCAATATATGAAATGGTGTCGTCAGCGTATCAGGTAACGTTAGTTGGTGCACTGGTACCGCTGGTGTGCGGCCTATATTGGGAACGGGCAACAAAATATGGCGCAATGGCGTCCATCATCATGGGCATTAGCACTTGGTTAATTTTATTGCTTACGTCTTATGGCGAAATATTTCCTGCACAACTTGCGGGTGTATTGATGGCAATCGTTGGTATGGTTGCAGGCTCATTATTGAGCAAACCACACGTACATTATGCCCACCCGCAGGCGGGTGAACATCACGATTTGCATCGTACACGCGCAGCTTAAGCAGGGTTAATTTGCAATCTACACTCGATTTTCCGCACTTCGTCGCAATCCTAATGCAGCCTTAAGATTGATGTTTTAAGCTTCTTCTATCGCAGCGAATAAGTTCGCTCACTTTAGACCGGAGTTTAAAATGTTTTCCTCAAGCAATCGTCTCATTATCGCTTTCATCGCTTGCGCCATTTTGCTGGCTATTGTTTTAATTGGCGCGATTGACCAGTCAAGCCCCGCCAACACCAGCCGTACTTACACGCAGCCGGTGCACACTGCGGCAGCGACAGCAAACACAAATATCGTGCGCCTTGAGCCGATGATTATTACCGCCAAACGCTTAGCGCCAACGATAGTTTCGGCGAGCAATAAGCCCACACTAACAACACTTGAAGATACCCGCATCTAAGCGTTCTCTATGCCGCCAATTTAGTTACAACGCTTCCCTCCAGGCCTCCTCAAAAATGGCCTTTTGCCCGACCGCTCTTAGCAAGCCGTCGGGCTTTTTCTTGGCCTTTATGTGTAGAACACTTACACCGCCGTCATGCCACCGTCTACCGACAATATTTGTCCCGTCACATAGCTCGCTGCATCGGATACTAAAAATATTGCTGGTCCCATTAGGTCTTCTTCGCCACCCAATCGTGCCATCGGCGTCATGCTGATGATTTGGGTATCAACTACTTTTAACAAGCCCTCGCTCATCTTCGTCGGGAAGAAGCCTGGTGCTAAGGCGTTTACACGGATGTTATACGGTGCCCATTCAGCCGCTAATGCACGCGTGAAATTAACCAAACCACCTTTAGAGGTGTTGTAAGCGATGGTTTGCATGCCCCCCAATTGCCCCCGCAAACCTGCCACCGAAGCGACGGTTACAATCGCGCCGCGCTTATTAGGAATCATTGATTTTGCACCCACAGCTTGAGTAACCAGCCAAGTGCCTGTCAAATTAATGTTGATAATTTTATTCCAAGCTTCCAGAGGATAGTCTTGCGCTGGTGCACCCCACGATGCCCCCGCGTTATTCATCAAAATATCAATACAGCCATAATGGGCAATCACTGCATCCACCATTGGCGCGAGGGTCTCAGGCTTCGCTAAATCGCTGGGAAATACAAAAACTTCATGGCCTTTTGCGGTTAACTCCGCCTTGGCATCCGCCAATTCATTGGCTTTACGGGCGGTTAGTGCCAATTTAGCGCCCATGGCACCAAAGCCGTGAGCCATTTGCAAGCCTAGCCCACGCGACCCGCCGGTAATTAATGCGACTTTGCCACTTAATGAAAATAAATTTGCGCTCACGGTGTTGCCCTTTTTAGAAATAGTTAAAAAATTATGCGCCCGTACTTTCACTGGGTGCAAACGCGACGATTGATGCTGTAGCTGAGGTTGCCGAAGTTCCCAATGGTGCCACAACTACGTCACGCGCTCGATAAATCGCCACGCCCAATTTACCCACGTTTTTGATATGCCCCAACTTTGCGACACTGACAGACGCGCTCAATGCCTTAAAATCATGCAAAATTACAGTGGCAATATGTTCAGCCAAGGCTTCCAGCAATTGAAACTTTTTGGTTTTTAAATCGTTTTGCACGCGCTCCACAACTTCGCCATAATGGATGGTATCGGCAATTTTGTCGGAACCACCCGCTTGATGGGTGTCAACACCAATTTCAATTTGCAGTTCTAGCACTTGAGCACGCGCCTGTTCCCATTCGTAAATGCCGATCCACGCTTCCGTGCGAAAATCGCGTATAAATATTTTGTCCATTTTCCCTTCTGCGTTTCATTTTAATTTAAGGTTAAACACACTTCCATGACTGCTTCTATTTTAGCCATTGTAGGCGCGTATTTAATCGGCTCACTTTCTTTTGCGGTAATTGTAAGCTATGCCTTCGGTCTTCCCGACCCACATTCGTATGGGTCTGGCAATCCTGGCGCCACCAATGTGTTACGGCAAGGCAAAAAAATGGCGGCAGTTCTCACTTTAATTGGCGATGGCGGCAAAGGTTGGTTGGCCGTGTGGTTAGCTCAGCACTACTTCGCAGATTGGGGCCTGCTACCTTGGGCGATCACCGGTGTTGCCTTCGCGGTATTTTTAGGGCATTTATTCCCAGTATTTTTTAAATTTTTAGGCGGTAAAGGCGTGGCAACGGCGGCAGGTATTTTGTTAGCGCTCCATGTCTGGCTAGGCTTGGCCGTACTAGCTACGTGGATAATCATGGCGGTATTTTTCCGTTATTCATCCTTAGCTGCATTAGTTGCCAGCGTATTTTCGCCCATTTATTTTTTATACCTATTCGGCGTAAAGATGGAATTATTTGCAGTTATTGCGATGTCGGCATTACTGGTGTGGCGCCATAAAGAAAATATTACAAAATTGCTGAACGGTACGGAATCAAAGTTGGGCGCGAAGAAACCTGCCCCACAAGAATGAAGCCACAAGAAATCGCACTTGCCAAGTCCGGCATGGCAGCATTACTGCAAGGCGATGCCTTGGCCGCCCGTACCACGCTGGAAAAACTAGTCGCTACTGGCAAACCAGATGCCCTTAGTTGCGTAGCCCTAGCCTATGCGTGTCGGGCGCTCAAAGACGTGGCAGCAATGAATACTGCCATTGAACGCGCCTTAGCGTTGGAGCCGCGCAATTTGCGCGCCTTGATTTTTAAAGCGGATCGGGCGCATGAAGGTGGTGACACGCGCACAGCTTCGGTGTTTTACGTCACGGCGTTAAAAGCCGCAGCCGCCTTAGCAACGCCACCTAGCGATGCCTTCCCAACTAGTCTGCCGCAAGCGCTGGAGCATGCACAAGCACGATGTAATCAGTATGCACAAGAGTTTGAACATTTTTTAGCTGCGTATATTGCACAAGAAGTGCCCGCAGCCTCAGGCCAATCTCCAGACGTCAATATCACCGGCACTACCAGTAAGCTAGTTGCAGAAAATTCCCGTTTTGCACAATCATTAGACCTACTCACAGGCAAAAAACAACGCTTTACACAGCAGCCGCGATACTACTATTTTCCGGAATTGCCACATATTCAATTTTTTAATCGCGCTGATTTTCAATGGGTGACCGCATTAGAGGCGCAAACCGCTGCCATTCGTGATGAGCTGCTAGAGGTATTGAAAGAAGATAACGCTTTTAAGCCTTATGTAGAGGGCACTATAAACCGCCCGCAAAGCGATCAGAATGGCATGTTAAACAACGCTGACTGGAGTGCCTTCTATTTATGGAAAAATGGCGAAATAGTGCCTCAAAACGCGGCACGATGCCCCAAAACCATGGCAGCAATGGCAAATATCCCGTTAACGCAAACTGGCAATCGTTCGCCATCGGTTTTGTTCTCACTGTTACGCCCGGGTGCACACATACCCGCGCATTGCGGCTTTGTAAATACACGCTTGATTTGTCACCTGCCCCTAATTGTTCCAGATGGCTGCACCTTTCGCGTGGGTAACGAAACACGCACATGGAAAGAAGGCGAAGTATGGCTGTTTGACGACACCATTGAGCATGAAGCATGGAACAACAGCAATGCCGTGCGAGTGATACTATTGTTTGAAGTGTGGCGGCCAGAAATTACCGCACTTGAGCGCAAACAAATCAACGCGATGTTTGCTGCTATTGATGCGCACAGCGGCGAAAACCCCTTTTGGGATATATAAATAAATAGCTGCCCCCTATTCTTGGGTGTTTTTAAATAAAAAAACGATAATAATTATGACTCTGCAGGATAGAAATCTAAAGAAACTATTCGATAATAACGTGGCATGGGCAGAACGAATACGTGCCCAGCAACCTGATTTTTTTGCGCAACTCGCTAAGCAACAAAGCCCTGAATATTTGTGGATTGGTTGCTCCGATAGTCGCGTACCCGCCAACGAGATTGTTGGCCTGATGCCAGGAGAAGTATTTGTGCATCGCAACATCGCCAATGTTGTGGTGCACACCGATTTAAACTGTTTATCGGTGATCCAGTTTGCGGTAGACGTGTTAAAAGTAAAGCACATCATGGTAGTGGGGCACTATGGTTGTGGCGGTGTGCGAGCAGCCTTATTTGGCGACCGCTTAGGCTTGGTAGATAACTGGCTGCACCATGTTCATGATGTGCGCGATAAACACCTAGAAGCACTGCAAAAAATCGGCTTATCGGACGCACGGGCAAACCGGCTGTGCGAGTTAAACGTGGTGGAACAAGTGATAAACGTTTGCCAAACCACCATTTTGCGTGATGCGTGGGATGACGATCAAGAAGTCACTGTACATGGCTGGATTTATGGACTACAAGATGGTCAACTACGTGATTTAAACGTCACCGTATCGGCGCGCGAAGAAGCCAGTAGCATCTGTACTGCCGCCCTCAATGCCATCAAAGCACAACTGTAGAACTTACCGTGCCCGCCGCAGAGTCAAATTAACCCTAAAACCAAACTTGCCTATCATTGGCGCACGTACGCCATGATAAGCACGCCGCGCTGCGCCGCTGAGCACCAGCACGTCACCATGATTGAGCAATACTTTCTGTGTCGCGCCCTTTCGATCAGCGCCACCAAGCAAAAATACTGCGCTATCACCCATCGATACTGACACAATTGGTTGCGTTAAATCGGCTTCATCACGGTCTTGATGCTGCCCCATCGCTGCTTTAGTTTCATAGCGGTTAATCAAGCAGGCACCGGGTACAAATGCGGGTACAAAATCGGGTATGAAATCAGGTGCAGAACCACCTGCGGAAACTACCGACTGGATGGCTTGTACTGCATTTTTAGCGCATTCTAAAAATAGGTCCGGCATCGCTGGCCACGGTTGCCCAGTGAGCGGATCGACGGACGAATAGCGGTAACCGTGACGGTCACTAATCCAGCCAAAAGCCCCGCAGTTGCTCATTTTAGCGGCGGTAAATTTGCCTCCCGGCGTTTGCAAATGACGAAATGGCGCGGCATCCGCAACCAACATGGCGGCGCGTAAAAACTGATCGCCATCGACAAACTGCGTCAGCAAAAAAGCGCCGTTACCGAGCGACAATATTGGTTCTGTCAAAAAGCTGATTTGCATAATCTTAGAAATAGTGGAAGCGCGCCTGTAGGCCGGATTCTGTTACGGCGTTTAAGAGTTGCCTCCCTCGCGCTATGATGGCCATTCCTCTGGGACGCCCGTTACCGTGCGCCTCTAGCTACCTACCCGCAGATATCGGGCGAGCCACCCGTTTGGCGCAAACTGCACGCCAGTTACCTGCCTATTTGGTATTGCACCAGGTAGAGATTGCCCGTTTCACCCCGCGCACGATGAACTGTGCGCAGACTCGTCTCTGTTGCTCTAATCCTCATCTTGCGATGGATGGGTGTTACCCACTACCCTGCTCTGTGGAGTCCGGACCTTCCTCTGCAAATATTTCATCACAGCGACCATCCGGCGCACTTCCAAATCCATATTAGCTGATTTCAGCACAATAAGCTCGCGAATGCCATGATTTAATGCCCAAGAGCACATACTAGTTCACATATTCTGCAGCTTTTTAACCCTATACTGTGAAATAAATGAAACATGCGCTTCACGCGCAACTCAGGCTCCACCAGACTTTTTATCCAAAAAAACTATAGAAAATGATCATTGCAGTTATTTAATGCCGACCTTTAATGCCATCCTCTAACGATTTTCCCTCCTCGGCTGCAACCATTGCCGACACCGTTGTTGCTGACACGTCACGCTTAGGCGCATTGCGTGCACTCAACGTGCTCGATACACCACCAGAGGAACGGTTTGATCGCATTACGCGGCTAACGGCGCGGGTATTGAAAGTACCCATTGCCCTCATCAGTTTGGTGGATGCATCACGCCAATGGTTTAAATCCCGCGCTGGGATTGAGACCACCCAAACACCGTTGAGCATGTCGATTTGTAAATACACCATTGCCGATGAAAAAATACTCGTCATTCCTGATCTATCGCTAGACGCACGTTTTGCCACCAACCCCTTAGTCACAAATCCACCAAATTTACGGTTTTATGCAGGTGTTCCTTTATTTTCGTCCTCCGGCGCTGCCCTAGGTACTTTATGCGTCCTTGACACGGCACCGAGAAATTTTGACACGAACGATCTCGCGATTCTGACCGAGTTTGCAGCTATCGCCCAAGCCGAATTACAGCACGGGTCGCAAGAACAACTAGCCGACATTCGCGCTGAGGAACAAGCCTTACTACGCAGCGTCGTCGATAATATCGCCGATGGTGTGTTTATCGTTGATTTGGAAGGCCGCGTTGAATCTGCCAATCCTGCCGCCTACACCATGTTTGGCTACGCCGCAGAAGCGGTTGCGTTAAAGACTCTGCATTTAACACCATTTGCACAATTGTTGCCACAAGGTGCTGCGACGACTGCCGTACAGCCTGAGTCATCATCGCCAATTAAATCCGTACCACCTGCCATAGACACGATTGGCGTGCGCGTTGATGGTTCGCACTTTGCAGTAGATGTGGCACGGCGCGAATTTACCCATGGTAAATGCCAGTGGATTTTATACGTCCTGCGTGATGTAAGTGTGCAACGTGCGCAGCAATTAAGCATGGTCACAGCACACAATGAAGCCATCGGCGCGGCGCGCGCGAAGACTGCGTTTTTAGCCACCATGAGCCATGAAATTCGTACCCCGATGAATGGCGTCATCGGCATGACGTCTTTACTGCTCGAAACACCACTAACAAAAGAACAACGCGAATTTACCGAAACCATACGGGTTAGCGGTGAAACTTTACTGACTGTAATCAACGATATTCTTGATTTTTCCAAATATGAATCGGGATTGGTAGAACTAGAAAAACACGAATTTGATTTAACCGATTGTATTGAGGAAACGTTTGCATTGATGAGCTCGCAGGCCTCGAAAAAAGAGCTTGATCTGCTGTACCAAATTGCGCCCGAAATTGGTAGCCACATTAATGGCGACTTAACGCGATTACGCCAAGTGCTGGGTAATTTGGTGAGCAACGCCATGAAATTTACCGAACATGGCGAGATATTCATCACCGTGCGCCGCATTAGCCTCGACGATACCAATCAAGAATTAGAGTTTTGTATTTGTGACACGGGCATTGGCATTGCGCCAGAAAAACATGCCAACATTTTTTCACCATTTACGCAGGCCGATACCTCGACGACCCGAAAATACGGCGGTACCGGACTCGGCTTAGCGATTGTTTCAAAATTGGTACAGTTAATGGGAGGCAAGGTATGGCTCAAGAGCGACGTGGGTCAGGGTAGTCAGTTTTACTTCACCCTCGCATGTGGCGTAGCCAAAGCACAACCAGCAAGTTATCTAAAACCCAATGTCCCAAGCCTTGTTGGCAAGCGCATTTTGCTGGTGGATGATAATCACACCAACTTACGCATTCTTACGCGTCAATGCGAAAACTGGGGGCTACTTGTTACTGCCACAGACTCGCCGGTGGATGCGCTGCGCGCGCTTAGCGTAGCCAGCGAGACTGAAAAATTTGATTTGATTATTACCGACATGAATATGCCGGTATTAGACGGTGTAGGCTTTGCCACGCGCGTGCGCGGTTTAAATTTAGCTGATCGTGCGCAATTGCGTATTCCGATTTTGCTGCTTTCTTCTGTTGGGCAAAAAATAACCGCCACCGCCAATATGTTTGCTGCCACTCTCGCAAAACCAGTGCGCGTGGCTAATTTATTTAATGTCATACAACAAACATTAGCAGATTCTAAATTTGGCACGCCAATGACGAGTTCAGTATTAGCTGATATGGATGGCGGCCACAAAAAAGAGTCCGGCTTGCGCATATTGCTGGCTGAAGACAGCGCTATTAATCAGCAAATTTTGCAGCTCATGTTGCGCAAAATGGGTTATCGCGCCGATGTGGCTGCTAACGGTTTGGAAGCGCTAGCTGCGTTAAAACTAAAGCGTTACGATGTTATTTTGATGGACTTGCAGATGCCGGAAATGGATGGTTTAGAAGCAACCGCCCGCATTCGTGAGCAGTATCAAGAAACTGCACCGCATATCATTGCCATGACTGCTTCAGCCATGCCGGGGGATCGTGAAATTTGCTTGGCAGGCGGGATGCACGACTATATTTCCAAACCTGTTTCATACGAACTATTACGCGAAAAACTCCAAGCCCGCGATCCTGCACGAAAATAATTAGTGTTGGCATAAAACGCCTCATCGTCATTACGTGCATCCCAGCCAGGCACGCCTAGAAACGGCAAGGGCAATAAGTTTTTTGGAGTATCAAAAATATTGCTCATCGCGACTAAACGGGCTATTTCTGCGTCGCACCATGCGCACTGCGCCGTGTGGGTCATGGTGAAAAAAGCGGATTCTACTTCTACTAAAATTACCTTTGCCACCATACCTAGATAAGGGTTGAGCATTTTCTCCATCAGCGCATGACCAAAGGGAACAAACAGCATGTGCTGCGCGATGGCTGCACGCTCACGCCAAAACAAATTGTGCCAATTAAAAGCTGGGATATTTTCCAGCAATGCACGTTTATCGCTCAGTACAATGATGCCGCTCTCATCAAATAAAGTGAGGGCATCACGCGCAGTGCTCCTTAGCTTAAGCGCGTCGCTACCGCCAGCATTGATGTGCAAAATATGCACATTATTAAGCGCTGCTTTAGCACGTGGAAAGCTTAACCACACAAGAGCATTAAATAAATCATGCCAGTTATCTCGCGTTGGCACGGTAGCGGTTTGCTTAATGAAAGATTCGTAATGCGAAATTGCCGCATCTGCCGCTACAAACATGGGCACAGGATAAGAGGAGTGGCGAGCGCCCACGTTGAGTTCCGCAAGCGTAGGCCACGCCGTTGGCAGCGCACCATCGCCAACGCGCAAAATAGCTGGCTTCAATACGCTGAAAAAACTTGTATTTAGCGCATCTTCAGCTTTATTCCAAGCGTCATCAAGGGCGGAATTTTGAAGCAATTAAACTAATTTCCACGCCAAGGTTTCACCTGCTAAAAGCGGCACTAATCCAGACTCTGTAAACGGAACTTCCTGCGGTACACTCCACGGTTCACGCTTCAAAGTAATCGTTTCCGTATTGCGCGGCAGGCCGTAAAAATCAGCCCCATAGTGGCTCGCGAAGGCCTCAAGCTTATCAAGCGCACCGACACTTTCAAATGCAGCCGCATAATATTCCATTGCTGCATTGGCGCTATAGCAGCCTGCAAAGCCACAGCATGATTCTTTGGTATGACGTGCATGTGGCGCAGAGTCTGTGCCCAAGAAGAATTTTTTATTACCACTGGTGGCGGCCTTCACTAGCGCCAATCGATGCTCTTCGCGCTTGAGCACGGGCAAACAATAATTATGCGGGCGCAACCCGCCCGCAAAAAGCGCATTGCGGTTCAACAACAAATGCTGCGGCGTGATGGTGGCGGCAATATTATCGCTAGCCGCCAACACAAACTTCGCCGCATTGGCGGTGGTGATGTGTTCAAACACCATTTTGAGTTTTGGGTATTTAAGCACCAAAGGAATCATATTTTTTTCAATGAATACCTTTTCGCGATCAAACATATCTACGCTCGAATCTGTAACTTCGCCATGCAGCAATAGTGGCATGCCTACTTCTTGCATCGCCGCAAATACGGACGCGCACTTAGCTAAATCGGTTACGCCAGAATCGGAATTTGTTGTAGCACCCGCTGGATAATATTTCACCGCTTTGATCACACCACTTTTCGCGGCGGCTTCAATTTCAAGGGGCGATGTATTATCGGTTAAGTACAAGGTCATCAGTGGTTCGAAAACCATCTGTTGCGGCAGCGCTGCCTTGATGCGCTGGTAATATGCTTGCGCGAGTGCCACGGTCGTAATTGGCGGTTTTAGATTTGGCATCACGATGGCGCGAGCAAATTGCCGAGCGGTATCGCTTACTACTGCAGCGAGTGCTGCCCCATCACGCAGATGCAGATGCAGATCATCAGGTTTAGTTATGGTTAAACTATTTATCATGTTCAGCTTCGCCTTCTTGTTTCATTTTTAATGCCATTTGATAGGCTTCATTTTTACCGCAACCAGCCAATTCAGCAGCTAACACCGCCGCTTGTTTTACACTTAACGCCGTTAACAATACCTTCAAAACCCGCGCTAACTCAAGGTTTTCTGCTGGCGCATCGTTCACCACAGCGATGTAGGAATCAATAATGATGACGAACTCCCCTCGTAAGGTCGCGGCATTTTCCAGTACATACGCAGCAATTTCCTGCGCTGGTAGGACAACAATGGTTTCAAACTTTTTCGTGATCTCACGACAAATCGCAATCCGCCTCTGCCCTTCGAACAAACTACAAATATCTGCAAGCGACTCGACAATACGGTGAGGTGATTCATACAAAATTAGCGCAAACGGTGATGCCAACCACGGTGTTAATGCGCTAATTCTACCGCTAGATTTTGCTGGCAGAAATCCCAGAAAAATGAACCCATTTTCACCCATTCCACTTGCACTCAATGCTGCTATCGCCGCACAGGCACCGGGGATAGGCACCACAGTATACCCAGCAGCCAATACCGCACGCACCACGATAGCGCCGGGATCGCTTACTGCGGGTGTACCAGCATCGCTCACCAGTGCAATACTTTTCCCCTGCGCCAACAAGTTTATCAATCCTAATGCTGCATGTTGTTCATTGTGATCGTGCACCGCAATTAAACGCTTTGTGGGTAAACCAAAATGTGCCAGCAAAGGGGCGGTGTGGCGAGTGTCTTCAGCGGCAATTACGTCTACATCACGCAGCACCTGTAAGGCTCGTGACGATAAGTCGCCCAAATTACCGATTGGGGTTGCCAGCACATATAATGTTGCAGGAAGAATATTATTATCGTTTTGCATGTGCTGTCGCTTTATTGACTTTATTTACGCTTAAATTTGCTGCAATTGAGATGCCATTTATTATTACTAAGCTGCACAAAAACCATTGAGCCGAATCATGCTACCTGATCAACCCTGCGCAAAGAATCCTGGAAAGCTGCAATGGTATCTCTTTGCTTGCGTAATTACGCTAATTGTTACGGCTTTTCTGCTGCAATTTAGCAGCGATGTGCTGGCGCAGACGCAAGTGCAGACGCAAACACAAATACACGCCACTATACCGCCCTTAGTTGCACCCTTAGTTACGCGGCTTGGCGACGCGACCATCACTGCGGCATCCAAGCCCTGCCCACCCGTGGATGACCGCAACGCCCAAGCAGCAGAAAGTTTAAAACTTAGCCCAGCCCTAAAAGATGCACAACCAGATGCGGGGAATGACAAAAACGCGAGCGCCAGTAAAGATACCGCACCGTGTACACCGCAGCCCGTCCTTGCCACTGTTCCTGCCCCCATCCCAAAAATTATCCCCCACGTCGCCCTATTTTTACCGTTATCCAATAAGACCTTTGCCACTGTAGCCGACGCGGTAAAAGTAGGTTTTGTCACTGCAGCTACTACCGACGGCAGCGCGGCACCTGCTTACCGTATTTACGCAATAGAAAATGAAGGTGATGGCTTAGCTGCCGCCTATCATAAAGCAGCAACAGAGGGTGCGGTGGTGGCCGTGGCGGCTTTAACACGCGATGGCGCCACCCGCATCGCTAAAGAAGGGGGCAGCTTACCCACACTAGCCTTGAACGCACCTGCTGTGGATGTAGGCACACCAAAGCTATTTTATTACCTAAGTTTAGGTGTCGATGCCGAAGCTAGGCAGGCTGCGCAATTGGCAGTTACCGATGGGTTCACCAGCGTTACCATTGTAACGACCAGCGCTGCATTGAGTAAACGCGTGCATGAAAGCTTTGAGCGCGAATTTACAAAACTTGGTCGCGAAATAAAAGCCGTCGTGACCCTAAACGGTGATAACCAAGATGGCATGCGTCTGCGCCAAAATACGGAGCGCCTCCGTCTTGACCCGGTAACTGATATGTTTTTTTTAGCCTTGGATGGTAAATCGGCGCGCACCTTACGGCCCTATTTACCCTCCGGCATTCCGGTGTACGCGACTTCAATGGCCTTTGATGCGCGTGCCGGTCAAGTGGCCAATCTGGATATGGAAAGCGTACGCTTGCTTGAGATGCCGTGGAGCGTGCAACCCGATCATCCTGCGGTGATGATTTACGCCAAACCGAATCAAAATTTTTCAGCAGAGCAGGAACGGCTGTACGCCCTTGGTGTAGATGCGTGGCGCGTTGCTTCATTACTCGCAACCACGCACGCCACGTCAGAAAAAGCGAGCGCGAATCGTATAGAACGCCAGCTAGCACCTATTGACGGCGTAACCGGCAAGCTCAGCTTTGACATCACTACCCGACAATTTGTGCGTACCTTAACAGCCATTGAGTTGCGCAACGGGCAACCGTTTTTATATCGGGGCTCCGAGTAGCGATGCTGGATAGGCTTAAAACAGCGCTGACAACGACATTATCAACCATTGCACAAAAGCGCAAATCCAGTACCAGCAAACAGCAAAGTGGTGATACCGCTGAGATACTTGCGGAATCTTTTTTGCTTAAACATGGTCTGACTTTAGTTAGCCGTAACTTTAGCTGCCGATTTGGCGAAATTGATTTAATTATGCAACACCAACAAGCACGCGTTTTTGTAGAAGTCCGCTACCGAAACCAGACAAAAAATAGCAGTGCCGTCGCATTTGGGGGAGCACTCGAAAGTATTTCCACTAGCAAGCAGCTCAGGATTATTCGCACGGCACAGTTTTATTTAGGCACATTATCGGCACTACCCGAGTGTCGATTTGATGTAGTGCTATTAGACAAGCTGGACAGCGCCAATATCGAATGGATTCGTGGGGCTTTTGATGTTTCTGACGCTTCAGCTTGAGAAAATTTCACGTGTTTTTTTGATGGTACTTCAAGGAGAATTTCATGCTTAAAAAAACCCTACTAGCACTCGCTATTGCCACTGTGGCATTGAGTCAAACTGGCTGTTTCACACTGGGCGTTGCTGGCGTTGCCGCAACCGCATTGGCTGCTGACGACCGGCGCTCAACCGGCATTTATGTGGAAGATGAAAACGTTGAATGGAAAGCCTTAGGGCGGGTGCGTGAAGCCTACAAAGACGTACACTTTAACGCGACCAGTTACAACTTAACGGTGCTCATTACCGGTGAAGCGCCTGATGCAAAAGCACGTGATGAGATCACCCAAATCGTCAAAAATATTCCTAGCGTTCGTACCGTCAATAACGAAATGCAAATTGCCGGTGCAACGTCTATTACCTCACGTGCCAACGACACCTTGATTACGTCAAACGTCAAAGCGCGATTCATCGGTAATGGCCGCGTATCGCCCAATCACGTGAAAGTGGTTACCGAAATGGGTACTGTATTTTTAATGGGCATTGTCAGCCGCGCCGAAGGTGATGCGGCGGCGGATATCGCCCGAACGGCGGCTGGGGTGTTGCGCGTAGTCAAGGTGTTTGATTATCTACCGGCACAAGCGCAATCAGCGAAATAGTTTACGGTTTCAAAAGCGGCATAAAAAAACGGCGCTGATGAGCGCCGTTTTAAAAAATGTGACTACTCAACTAGTTATCGCGCTCTATCCCGCCTTTCAAGAACGGAAACTGACCCACGACAAAAATTGTATAGCCTGCCCCTGCAGTTATAGGCACGGTTGGAGAATCAACTGATTGGTCCCTGACAACGGGAAGCGACAGCAATATTGAATTAGTCCCCTTTGCACTCACAGCAAAACTAGCCGTACCGGCATCGATATCAACGTACTTGCTAGCAGTATTTTGTGGGACATTCGAAATCGACGCGGTTTTATTAATAAAGGTATCGATTGCACCCACGCCAGAAGTTGCGTTCACAAATCGAACCTGTGCTTTAGTTGCGGACGACGGGAAATATCTGTCTGCATAGACCGTAGCAGTAGCATTATTTTGCAGGATACTCCCCGCCAATACCACGGTGTAATCAGCACCACCTTCGAGAGTTGTTGCAACGCTTGCAGCGCTTGTTCCAGGTGTATTTGCGAGCTCAAAACGCAAGTTGGTAGCACCCGCATTGACATTCGTATACTTGTTACCTGCTGCAGCAAAGTCTAGATCAACAAATAATCCTACACCATCCTTAAGCATGGAAAACTTGCCGCTATCGCTTGAACCACCAAAAGCGCGTAAGCGAGCAATTTTATTTTTAAGCGGCTGAATGGATCCATCTGTATTAACTTGGTTGAGAGATACGCTTGGTAGCAAACTGCTCCCATTTGCATATGCAGCAATAAAATAGGTTTTACCCGCTACAAAGGTAAACGCATCACTGTCAAAAATAACATCTTTTGTGCCAGCAGTCGTGAGCTTGAGACTCAAATTGCCTGCGGCAATCTCATTAAACAGTGGTTGAGATGCAAGGGGTACCTTTGCTGAACTGGGTGTAGCATCTTTAATTGCTTGATTCGGCGCAAGCAAATACATATCCATCGTCGGCAATCCCAAACCATAGTGACCAAGTGCAATTCTAAAATTTGCAGCCGTGATTGGAGGTGTCTCTACATCTGAAATAAGGGTGCTAGAAAATGACGCTGCGCCTCCATAAACCAGCAATGTAGTGTACGCCTTTCCTGCTAACACTACGGTGGTATCAAGCAAGATACTACCGGTCGCATTTTTCACTTTTATCTTAATCGCGCCACTTTCAAACGACTTATAACCAGACGATCCAAGCGACGGAACTGCAGACGCGATTGTCGTAGGAGTATCGCCAATCTGCAAATCAAGCGGACCATTTTCTGGCGCTAGATTGATGAGGCGCAAATTGGTAGTGTCGGGTTGGGTGGTTTTTGCACCGCAAGCAGCTAGACCAACAACCATCACGCCACCGATAATAGCGGCAGCACATTTTTTAAGACTGGTAAAAATTGAATTCATTAAGAGCTTTCTTGAGTTACGGGACAAAATACATGTGGTGCGCGTTAAGAGAATTAAGCGGGTTAAAACACTAAACTAACACCAAGACTGATACCAATGTGGGCAATAAGTTCATTCATTGCGAAAAAAGAGTACTGCGGCGTTAAAAAGGAATATCGTCATCCATATCATCAAACTTTGCCGGTGCGCTCTTTGTTGCTGCTGGCTTGGATGCTGAACCACCGGCACGATTACCGTAATCTCCTGATGGCGCGCCCGCTGGTGCACCGGACGCAGCACCGGCTTCACCCATACCTTGGCGACCGCCAAGCATTTGCATGGCATCCGCAGTGACTTCGGTTGTGTACTTATCTTGGCCGTCTTTGTCTTGCCATTTGCGGGTACGCAAACGACCTTCGACATAGACTTGGCTACCTTTTTTAAGATACTCACCGGCGATTTCGGCCAATTTATTGAAAAACACCACACGATGCCATTCAGTGGCCTCTTGTTTTTCGCCAGCTTTGTCTTTCCACGTTGAGGTAGTGGCGATAGAAATATTGGTAATAGCGCCGCCTTCGGGCATATAGCGCACTTCCGGATCGCGGCCTAAATTGCCGACCAAAATAACTTTATTTACTGAAGCCATGAGTTTTCCTATTTTTAGTGCTGTATAGCGCAATTTGAGCTATTTAAAACTATTGAGCACTGTTTATTACGATTTTAGGTTGAGAAAGCACTAAATCATTAAGACCAACATGATAGCGCAAAGCGGGCTTTTTAGCTGAATTTCAGCTTAAACCATCTAAACCCGAATGTAACAAAAACTTTCCAGAGCACACCAAACCTTACCGTACATCGGCGGCAAAGCAATAACCAACACCGCGCTCGGTACGAATTAGCTTCGGCTCTTTCGGGTCTACTTCAATTTTTTGGCGCAGCCGCAAAATTTGCACGTCAATAGAACGATCAAAAATATCATCGTGCAAGCGGCTACCCTCTAGCAATTGATCGCGCGACAATACCACGTGGGGTGCCTTTAAAAACGTAATTAACAGTGCAAATTCGCCATTAGTAAGCTCAGTTTTAGTGCCGTCCGGCGCTTTTAGCTTGCGGGTGCCTGTTGATAGCTCCCAATTAGCGAACTTATAAGTACGAATCTCTGATTCGCGACGCAGTTGGCTTGCTTTAGCATCACGAACCGGCGCTTCATAGCGCCGCAGCACTGCCTTAATGCGCGCTAATAACTCGCGCGGACTAAATGGTTTAGTTAAATAATCATCTGCGCCCAGTTCCAAACCCAATACGCGATCAATTTCTTGTGCTTGGCCGGTGAGCATAATGATTGGCACGTCAGAATTACTACGTACTTCGCGCGCTAAGGCAAAACCGTCTTCGCCGGGCAGTTTGACGTCACAAAGCATAAGTTTTATGTCGTTGGCAGCGAGGCTTTCACGCATTTGACGCCCATTTGCGCTGGCGATAACGGTAAAGCCATTTTCAGATAGGTACTCTTGCACCAGTTCACGGATGGCGGCATCGTCATCAACAATCAAAATTTTAGGAGAAGTATTTTCCATATTATTTTTCACTTCCTGTCCATTCGCTAACCTTGCCCACAATAAACCACTTATGATTGCCGTGCGAAACTGCGACCCACACCCAACTTTATCTTCAGAATATAAGAATACCAGCAAACAAACATTACAGCGCAAACGTTGACGAAGACCACTATTGCCTGTGTAATGCTTTTGTAGCTATAGCCATATGATATTTTAATGATGCTGACGAAACGTTGATAACAGCAAATTTTCCGGAAAAACCATGAGTAGACTTTATGAATATCGCCGTAGTGACCTATTAGGCGCCCTCATATTTGGTAGTTGCTTTTACCTTTTAGCCAAACTCTCGGTATCGCTTCCAGGTAAATCTGGTGATATTTCCTATATTTGGCTAGCCAATGGTCTTGCCGTGGGTTTACTCATGCGCTTGAAGCCTAATCACTGGCTTCCCTATGTAGTGGCCGCCTTCATTGGTGACATCAGCAATAATTTACAACTTGATTATCCGTGGTGGCTTACATTGCTTTACGGCGCGATCGACGCTGGGCAAGCGCCAATTTCAGTTGCGATTTTGCAGCTGTTTTTACCGCGCCCCATGCGCATTGACGCGATTCGAAATTTGCTCATTTGGTGCGCAGTATCTGTTGTGGCTGTCAATGGTGCGTTCTCGCTAATTGGTGCCACAGTTGCAGCTTTGGCGCTGGGTGATGATTACTGGTTGGCGTGGCGAAATTGGTTTATTGGTGGCATCATGGGTCTACTCACCATGGCACCATTTGTGGTGTCATGGACGCATGAAAAATTTCTCGCGACCATTAAAAAAATCAAAGAAAATAAGCTTGAACTCGCTGCGCTTATCGTTTGTTTAGTCATCACTACATGGCTGGTGTTTAACGGCAACCCAACAAACTCAACGTTTACTTTCAACGACTTCTCATTTTTAGTAGTGCCGATATTTATGTGGGCGGCGCTCCGGCATGGTTTTCGTATCACCACCCTAGCTGTTTTAGTGTGGTTTTGCATCAGCGTTGGTTTTACTATCCGTGGCTACGGGCCATTTGCAGCGCTACGCTACTCGCCCGAAGTCGCTACGCTGCATTTACAAATTTATTTGATTACCATCAGTATTATGGCTTTGGCTGCGGCCGCCGTAGTGCGCGAACGTACCAGCGCGCAACGCTTGCACACTCAAGCCTTATTGCTCAATGACAAAACCCGCCTTCGTTATGAAGCAGCCATTCGCGCCAGCAAAAGTATTGTATACGAGGCTAATCTAGCCACGGGCGAAAGCTTCTGGGAAGGTAGCATTGATCCCTTTGTTGAAAAAGGTGCCAAAATTCAACACACCGTAGCAGCCGCAATGACGCAAATCCATAAGGATGATATGCCACGCTTGCAGGCATATATCGACAACTTGAAAACGGGTGCAATTAGCGAAGTCTCTGTGACCTACCGCCAGTACGACGTAAACGGTAAGCTGCATTATATGAATAACGAAGGTTACCTCATCGATCTACCCGATCCGAAGACGGGCAAAAACGTTCCGCGCGTTGTTGGTTTCATCAAAGATGTGAGCGCTGCCGTGAATGCCAAGGCCGAAAACGCCAAACTCACGGCGCAATTAATTCAAGCGCAAAAAATGGAAACGATGGGACGATTATCCGGCGGTATTGCCCATGATTTCAACAATATTTTAACAGGCGTTCTAGGTTATAGCGAAATGGCACTCGACAAAGCCGACCCCACTTCATCCATTGCCAAAAATTTGCAGCGCATTATCGCTGCGGGAAATCGAGGCCGCGCCTTAGTTGAGCAAATTCTTGCTTTTTCTCGACCCCGTGATGACCAAGACGATGCCATCATCCTTACACCAGTACTGGAAGAAGTACGCGACCTCATTCATGGCTCATATCGGCAAAGCGTCACCCTTAATTACCAAAATAATGCGGCAAATCCGATCGTTTGGGCCAATGCTACCCAATTGCATCAATTATTCATGAACATTGCCACCAATGGCATTCAGGCTATGGCAACAGGCGGCATCTTGACGATTACCGTCAACGACGCGCAAATATCAGCACAAAAAGTACTTACGCTGGGCAGTCTTGAGCCCGGCAAATATGTTTGCATATCAATCACCGATTCTGGTCCCGGCATTGCGGAAGAAGTGCAAGCAAAGATGTTTGAACCGTTTTACACCACCAAAAAAGTAGGCAGCGGCACAGGACTAGGCTTAGCACTGGCGGCATCGGTTATCAGCCGCATGGGTGGTGCCATTGAGGTGAAATCTGAAACTAATATTGGTACCACCTTCCACGTGTATTTACCACTAATAGCCGCTAATGACAAAACGGCTCCGCTGTCTGCCCTAAAATCACTGCGCGGTAACGGCGAGTTAGTTATGGTGATTGATGATGAACCAACCTTGCAAGAAATGGGCGGCGAAATTTTACGCAGCTTAGGGTATGAAGTGATGGGCTTTAGCTCAAGCTTGGCAGCATTCACAGCCTTCAAAACTAACCCAGAAAAATTTGCTGCTATTGTTTCGGATGAAGTCATGCCCGAGCTAACGGGTTCCGCTTTAGCCGCACAAATGCACGCGCTCAGCCCGCAAACGCCAATTATCATCATTACTGCCTACGGTGGCACCGGATTTGAGTTCCGCGCCGAACAAGCGGGAGTCGCAAAGATACTCAAAAAACCCTATCGCAAGCAGGAACTTGGTCAGGCGTTGCAAGACGTTTTACGTAGAACACCGGGGTAAAGAAGTAAAACTAGGCGAAATCCGCTGGCCCGCATTTACCAAACCTACGCTAACGCTGCGTACTGCGGCAGGTTCCAGACACAATTCTTCAAACCGTGGTCAACCTTTTGCATATAAAAAGATTGACCACGGTTTTTGTATTTTACGCTCATAAAATTCCTGAAGATGCCTTATTTCAGGGAATCTTCAAACTCTTTATAAAATGAAATTACTACCATTGACAATCATTCAATTCTTGCGACTATTACAACCGTAATCTTGACCTCTCCATCTGTAATTGACAAGTAACGCGTACACACCACAATGCGGCCTGTAAGAAAATTACAGCGCACTCCACCAGCGTATAAGAGGCCGAGCATGTTTGAGATGACAAGCAGTATCCAGGAGAATTTAGTGAACCCAATGAATCTGACCGTTAATTCGGCAATGTCTATTGAATCAGGGCTAAAACGAATTTTTGCGAAAGTACCGCGCGGCGGTGGATGGGCAACCTACCCCTACAACACCCTCACCTTAGGCTCGCACTTTCAACCGATATTTGAAGTAAGCACTAAAACCTGTGTTGGCTACGAGGCGCTATTGCAGGCCACTAATTTGACCGGCCAAGTGTTGCGACCAGACACGGTATTTTCCTTAGCAGGTACTGCTGAAGAAGCGATGTATATGGATTGGCTGTGCCGTGCCCTACATTTACGTAACTTCGTAAACTTGGGCGAAACTGGTCGCTCGCTATTTCTTAATGTGTTTCCAGAAGTGGCCGCTCAAGACGTACACCACCCCGAGCTTGTTAAGTCACTACTCAATTTTTATCACGCCAATCCCAATGATGTCACCATCGAAATATTGGAAACTGGCGTGCAGGATGAAACGCGCTTAATTGACGCCGTAGCGCTATACAAAGCGTTGGGCTGCAAGGTTGCGCTCGATGATTTTGGCATTGGCTACTCAAACTTTGACCGCATCTGGCGCTTACAACCAGACTTCGTGAAATTAGATGGCAGCCTAATGCGCGCCGCTGGTCGTGATGAATCGGCTCGCCGCGTATTTTTAAACATCGTAAAACTGATCCATGAATGCGGTGCAAAAGTAGTGGTAGAAGGTGTTGAAGAACGCACCGAAGCGTTAATCGCACTAGATTCCGGTGCTGGTTTTTTACAAGGCTTCTACTTCGCCAAACCCAGCATTGCGCCGATAGCAGATCACTATGCGGAATCATTGTTTGCTGGTATGTTTGCTGGCCTAGCACATTAAAAATTGGCTCATTTTTGAAATCGATTGCAACGATAAATTCCGTTGGAGTCACCGTAAATGGGGACATTCAAGGGACTTAAACGAAAAGATCAAACCGGCTATCTGACTCAGCTCATTGTTTGCGTTTAAATTTAGGTAATATCTGGCTGAAGCGATAAACAGCATGCCGCACTGCAAGGAAAACAAATGCGATTGGCAAAAAACACAGGGCTAAAACAAACGCGGCCACCAAAAGTAACAGCCACGGAATCATTTTCATAGCAATTGATTACGGCAACCTAGCGCCTGCCAATGCCAAAATAGAATCACCCGTAATATCCACATATTTACGGGCGATTACACCGCGCACCAGTTCGGATGTGCCGTAGCGAAATTGTGGTGTGGCGACGGTAGCGGCCTCAACAATCACCTTCGCCACATCTGCGCCGCTCTGACCAATAGTGGCAAATGCCTGATCAGCCGCCGCCATATAAGCCGCCAGCATTTTACTGTAGGCAGGAATTTTTTCGCGATCATCCGACTGTTTTTTCTGTACAGCCGCAACAAAGTCAGTATTAATTGGCCCAGGTTCAACTAAACAAATTTGCACACCGACCCGCTTCGCGACCGGCGCTAAGCTTTCCATAAAACCTTCTACTGCAAACTTTGCGGCACAGTAGGCGTCATTAAATGGCTGACCAATCAGCCCGCCCACACTGCTAACGCTCACGATACGCCCTGATTGCGCTGCACGCATCTGCGGAAAAACCGCCTGCGTCACCCGCCACACCCCTAAAAAATTAACGTCCATCACCCAATTTAATTCCTGCTCTGTGGTTTCTTCCAGCGTACCCAAAAAGCCACTACCCGCATTATTTACCAATAAATCAATACAGCCATAACGCTGCAACACCCCCTGCACACAAGTATTGATGGACAGCGGATCTTGCACATCCAATTGCCTTACATCCACCTCAACCCGTGCATCACTTGCAGCAGCCAGCAGCGCTTGCGACTTCGCCGTATTGCGCATTGTTGCCACCACGGCATAACCCATCTGCGCCAACTGTACCGCAGCGTGTAAACCCACACCGGAAGAGCAACCAGTAAGCAATGCAATTTTTTTCATGATGACTCCAAGTAAAATTCATCAACAAAATAGTGCTATGACACTCGCCGATCATAACTCTGCGTGAGCATTTCCCACTGATGACCATCCAAATAAACCAACTCGTTAAAAACCAGCTACTTAAAATTTATAACTGCGTATTCAGCTCACTACTCAAGCTAAAAAACACAACGCTATATCAACCTACCGCCCGTAAACCCAAGCCAGCAGCAAGTCTTGTGCACGTTGCGTGGCGGCGGCGTTGGCATCGTTTACCATCAGCACTACTACCCAGCGCTTGCCGGATTTATCTAGCACGTAACCGCCAATGGCACGTACATCCGCTAAGGTGCCGCCCTTTATGTGCGCTTGCCCCGCTATGCTTTCGGCGCGACTGCGTTTGCGCATGGTGCCATCCACACCCAGCAATGGCATGGATGATAAAAATTCTGGCATGACTGACGACTTCCACGCGGTTTGCAGCATATTGCCCAAAGTGTTAGCGCTAATGCGTTCTATGCGTGATAGGCCAGAACCGTTTTCCATCACCAAGTCCGGCGCTGCAACGCCCTTTAAATTAAGCCACTCTTTAATGAGCTTTTCACTGCGGATGGCCTCACCCCGCAGTGCCGGTTCAACTGCTGAAACTGGCGGATCGGCCATGGCTTGCACTAAAGCAACATCAACAATAGGCATGCCAGATAGCGTTAAAAACACTTGCCGCGCCATCACATTATTTGAGTACTTATTGATGTCGCGCACGATGTCGCTCAACGGTGCAGATTCACTTTGCGCGATGAGCCGCGCAGTGGCGGGCACGCTTTGCGCCTTCACAGCGCCCTTCCACACACCACCTAAGTCCACCCACATTTTGGCGAATGCACCACCAAAAAAACGATTGTGATCTAGCAGTGATACGTTCCAAATTTTTTCACCACAGCTTCTAGGGTAGCTACCGGTAAAATTAACTTTTACCTGTGTGGTGGTATTGGTCGATGGGTATTGCACATCGATTTTTACGCGGTCTTTCCATTCACCGCAATTGCCCTCGGTGAGCTTCACTTGATTACCAATCTCAAGCTGCGCAGGGCGAATATCGGGGGCGATACTCACTGATTTTTGATCTACATTTGGTGCAAAGCCAAAACGCACAGACTTAAAATTCAGCATCAGCGCATCTGGCCCCACGTTGTAAGCACGTAGGGCTTCACCATCAAACTTGGCAGGATCATGGGGCGGCACATCAAAAAAACTTTTATCCAGCACAATATCACCGCGAATTTCCTGCAAACCTCGTTCGCGTAATTGCCTTAGCAGCAACCAAAATCGCTCTACGGTAAGTTTAGGATCACCATAACCTTTGAAAGCCAAGTCGCCACGCAGCACGCCGTTATTTACCTCGCCCAGCACAAACACATCAGTACGAAAACTATAGGCTGGCCCTAACATATCCAGTGCCGCGTAGGTGGTAACAAGCTTCATAACGGACGCTGGATTCATCGCTTTTCCAGTGTTCAACGCCAAAATCGGCGGTTTTGCACCACCAGCTTCTTGTACTAATACGGCCACGTTTGTGAGCGGAACACCGGCGCGAACAAACACTTCCGCCACATTAGTAGGCAGCGTTGTAGCTAGTGCGCTGGGCAACGCATTAGCTTGGGCAGTAGCGGGCGGCGGTGCAATTGCGGTATCTGCACTTGCCGTTAAACTACCCATCAATAGGCTGAAGATAGCTGTATTTAGGACGTTTACAACTATTATTCTGGAGCGCTTTTTCAGCAAATTAATGGTTTGCAGGGTCATAAAATAAATGTGGCGTAGATTTAGGGAGGGGTTCAGCAGCAATTGATATAATTATGATATTGAATAATCATTATTACGCTGTAATTTAGCAAATGCGGCGCATTAAAGAACTTAAAAATACGAGAATACGATGAATGTTGTGATAAAAAATGAAGCCGATATTGCTGGTATGCGCATTGCAGGGCGTTTGGGGGCAGAAGTGCTCGATTACATTACGCCTTTTGTAAAAGTAGGCGTGACCACCGGCCAGCTCGATAAACTTTGCCATGATTACATGGTGGACGTACAAAATACCATTCCGGCTACCCTAAATTACGCGCCACCTGGGCATAAACCATATCCGGCATCTTGCTGCATATCCATCAATCATCAGGTATGCCATGGCATTCCGGGCGATAAAATCCTAAAAAATGGCGATACCGTTAATATTGACGTCACCGTCATCAAAGATGGTTATCACGGTGACAACAGCCGTATGTATTACGTAGGCGAACCGTCCATCCAAGCCAAGCGCCTCTGTGAGGTAACGTATGAGGCCATGTGGCGCGGCATTGCGCAAATTAAGCCAGATGCAACATTGGGCGATATTGGCTATGCAATTCAACATTTTGCCGAGGGCGCAGGGTTTAGCGTAGTGCGCGAATTTTGTGGGCACGGCGTGGGTAAAAAGTTTCATGAAGAACCGCAAATTTTGCACTACGGCAAACGCGGCCAAGGCATGAAGCTAAAAGAAGGCATGATTTTTACGGTGGAACCGATGATTAACGCTGGCCGCAAAGATATCCGCATGCTAGGCGATGGCTGGACGGTAGTCACTGCAGACCATAGTTTGTCGGCGCAGTGGGAGCATTCAGTGCTAGTCACGCCAACTGGCTTTGAAATTTTGACGCAATCGGTGGGCACGCCGCCGCCGCCGCCTGCAGTAGCAGCCATGCTCGCTGCAGCAGCAGCATTGCCCGCATAATTTTTATTCTGTAAAGTCCGTCCATGTCAAACCAAAACGCGTGGCGGACGAAGCTAAAGGCAGAGCGCGCGGCGCTGCAAGCCGCCTATATCGCCAAACCAAACCCAAATAAGCTGCTTTCCCGCCATGCAAAATTGGTAGATGGCATTGTGATTGCCTTGGCAAAACAAGCGGCGCTACCGGCTTCTATTGCGGTGCTAGCCGTAGGCGGTTACGGGCGTGCCAAGTTATTTCCTGCGTCTGACGTGGATGTGCTGATTGCCATCCCTGAGCATGCTACACCAGCCGAAACTACCTTGGCTGAACCAGCGATTGAAAAGTTTGTAAGCCTGCTTTGGGATAGCGGTATTGAAGCTGGCACTAGCGTGCGCACTATTGCCCAATGCATGGCCGAATCAGCCAAAGATGTCACCGTGCTGACGAGCTTAATTGAAGCGCGACCGCTTTGTGGCAATGCCGATCTAGCGACTGAGCTGATGGCCGCGATTTGGACTACCTTAGATGTACCGCAATTTTTTCGCTTAAAGATTGAAGAGCAACAGCAACGCCATGCCAAACATCAAGATGTTGCCATGAATCTTGAGCCAAACATTAAGGAAAGCCCCGGCGGATTACGCGATTTACACACTGTGCTCTGGCTATCAAAAGCAGCACGACTTGGTAACACTTGGGACGCCTTAGCCAAGCAGGGTATTCTCACTGCCGCAGAGGCAAAGCATTTGCGTCACCACGAACGCGTGTTGCACGATATTCGTATTCGCCTCCATTTTTTAGCAAATCGCCGTGAAGATCGGCTGGTATTTGATTACCAAGAACCGCTCGCACAAATGTTGCACCTGAGCGCCACTAAAAACAAACGTGCATCTGAAGCTTTGATGCAGCGCTATTATTTAACCGCGAAAGCCATCTGGCAGCTTAATACTATTCTGCTGCAAAATTTGAGTCAAAAAATAATGCCGCTAGGGCAGCGGCAAATTAAAAAATTGAATGCGAAGTATGCTTTAGTGGATGGCCATTTAGCCGTTCTGGACGAAACTATTTTTGCACGTGACCCAGTAGAAATTTTTCGCGCATTCTTGCTGTTGCAAAAGCATCCTGAGATTCCATTTTTCGCACCAGAAACCTTACGTGCGCTATGGCGTGCCGCGCCAAAAATTAATAAGGCCGTGCGCGACAATCCCCTGACACATGAAATATTTTTGGAGATGTTGCGCAGTGAACGCCTAACTTTTGTGCTGCGACGCATGAGCCGCTATAGCGTGCTGGGGCGCTATTTACCGGCTTTTGGCAGAATTACCGGACAAATGCAGCATGATTTATTTCATGTGTATACGGTGGATGAGCACATCCTCATGGTGGTGCGCAATCTGCGTCGGTTCGTGTTGCCGCGCTTTGCGGAACAACATCGCCTTTGCTCAGAATTAATGCAAAATTTTGAGCACATAGAAGTGCTCTATTTAGCAGCACTGTTCCACGATATCGCCAAAGGCCGTGGCGGTGATCATTCTGAATTAGGCACGGCGGACGCCACCCGCTTCTGCAAAAAAATAGGCTTGAATCAGGCTGATACTGAGCTTGTTGCATGGCTAGTTGCCATGCATTTACAGATGTCGGCCACAGCGCAAAAACAAGATTTAAGCGACCCTGAAGTGATTGCGCAATTTAGTGCGCGCGTGGAAAATGAGCGTCGTCTCACTGCTCTCTATTTACTCACGGTGGCCGATATTCGCGGCACTAGCCCGCATGTTTGGAATAGCTGGAAAGCCCAGTTGCTAGAGGAACTATTCCTTAGCACTCGCCGTACCTTGCGCCAGGCCGCCAGTGGTGAAGCTACTAATAACGCGGTATTGGTTGAAGCTAAACGGACAGCGGCGTTAAAAATTTTTACCGCCACCGAGCATGAAACCGAGCTATTTGTTGCCCTTTCCGCACTCACACCTCTATGGAAAAACTTTGAAGATCGGTATTTTCAACGCTTTGAAGTATCCGAAATGGCGTGGCACGCCACCAGCCTGTGGCAACATACTGATACCGAAAAAGCGATTGTAAAAGCACGCGCTTCAACCATTAGCGATGGCGTGCAGGTATTGGTATACACCCCAGACCAAGGTGGCCTATTTGCACGGATTACTGCGTATTTTGAGCGTCTACACCTAGACATCGTTGCCGCCAAAATTGCCTCAACCAATCATGGCTATGCGCTCGATACCTTCCAAATATCACCGAAAACAGCACCCATTAAGAATGCCTCAAGCGCAAAGGCATCCGCAATCACTATTAACCCAGAAGCGCTCGCCGGATTAGTTGAGCAAATTGAGCGCGAACTCACGCGCGAACTTCGCAGCGACGCAACACCTACCGTCATGAAGCACCGTATTTCTCGACAGATTCGTCACACCGCTTTTGCGCCGGAAGTAACTATTCGCGTGCTACCGACTAACAATGACGTAGCGGATAACGGCGACAAGAAAAACTTATTAGAAATAGCTTTATCCTGTGCTGACCAACCAGGATTGCTGTCACGCGTGGCGAGGTTTTTCATCGCCAACAAGATTGATTTGGTCGAAGCTCGCATCGCCACTTTAGGGGCGCGCGCCGAGGATATTTTTATCGTGCGGCAGGCCGTTGCCGCTCCATCGCTAACAAATGTAAATGCGTTGCAAACTGAGCTTGCGGCGCTATTAGTAGCTTGAGCCTATATAAGTTGACACCAAATTTAAATAGGCTTTAGTGCATTCAAACTCAACCAGCCCCGTACCACGCGATACACATACCAAACCACAACGGCTGCGGGCAATATCCAGAAAATAAAAGCGCCAAAGCCCAGCGTTAATGTTGTCAATAATAAATATGCACCCCACGCCACAATTGACCAGAGCAATCCCCACCAAAAAGTACGGCTGAGCCAACTGTAGTGCGAATCAAGCCAAGAGCCTTGCACGTGTTCACGATTAACCATACCGATAATCAGAGCCACCACTGCAAGAATTAAAAATGTAAACGGTGCCAACAAATGCAGCGCGTACATGATATGGGTGGGTGTAAGCGAAGGATGATTTTCGGTATTCATAGCGTTATCAAAATCTCAGTCGTCAGCATTGGTCATGTTTGGAAATAATACTTCTGTATAACCAAACTTTTGCATGTCAGTAATACGGCTTGGGTACAAAATGCCGTCAAGGTGATCACACTCATGCTGGACAACGCGGGCATGAAAACCTTCTACCGTGCGGTCAATGGCTGTACCTTGCGCATCGAATCCTTGGTAGCGCAACTTGGCGTAGCGTGGCACTTCACCACGCAAACCTGGCACCGATAAACAACCTTCAAAGCCTTCTTCCATGGTTTTGCCGATGGGAGTGAGCACAGGGTTTATAAGCACCGTCAGTGGCACATCTTCGGCTTCTGGGTAGCGGGTATTACCCACCACCTCAAAAACAACCACACGCACATTCTCGCCAATTTGCGGCGCGGCTAATCCAGCACCATTCGCAGCCCGCATCGTATCGAGCATGTCAGCTAACAAAGCGTGTAATTGCGGCGAATTAAATTCTTTTTTATTCACCGCCTTACTTGGTTGGAACAGGCTTGGCGTACCCATTCGCAAAATTTCTCTTACCGCCATTTTAAAAGCTCCGTAATTTAACGCTGTGCAATTTGATGCTACGCATTAGCGTTTGTCCGCGTTATTTTTGCAACTCTACCGCGCGACCTAGCACCAGCATGACTTTTTTCATGCCCTCGCGCAACACCACTTCAGCATCGTCTAATTTAATCTGTGTGGCTGAAGAACCGCGTCCCGCTGCATGATTCATGGACAGAGCCAAGACAGCGAACGACAGTTTTTTCTCACGTGCCAACGCAGCTTCTGGCATTCCCGTCATACCGACCATCGCGCAGCCATCACGTTCAAACCGATTTATTTCGGCCAGCGTTTCCAAACGCGGGCCTTGGGTGGCACCGTATACCCCACCATTACTCACATTAACACCTACATCTTTTGCGGCGGTCAGATAGAGCTGCCGCGCGCTTTCATCATAGGGATAGGTGAAATCTACGTGAAACACTTTTGAATCTGCTCCCTCAAAAAATGTGTGGCGACGACCATAAGTGTAATCAATAATTTGATCCGGCACCGCCAACTCACCTGGTCCCATATTCGCGGCAATACCACCAACTGAGTTTACTGCTAATACTCTGGAAACACCCACAGAATGGAGCGCCCAAACGTTTGCACAATAATTAACTTCATGCGGAGCAATCGTGTGACCGTAGCCGTGGCGGGCTAAGAACACCACTTCTGAAGCGCCAATTTTACCGAAGGTCAATGGGCCAGATGGCTCGCCATAAGGGGTGCGAATAATTTCGCGACGCGTAATTTCTAAATTTGCTAAATTTGTGAGACCAGTACCACCAATAATTGCCAACATGGCTTATTTTCCTTTCATTGCATAAATAGCGCCAAGATTGCGCCACGCCCCTGCTACATCCATTCCGTAACCAAACACAAACCGATTCGGCACCATAATGCCGGTGTAATCAGCCTTGATCGGTTTTTGCGCGTTGCGTTCAGCACCATAATCTTTCTCGCAGAACACCGCGCATTTCACCGATATTGCACCCTGACGTTTGACCAGATCAACAATGGCCGCCAAGGTAACACCTTCATCCAAAATATCATCCAACAACACCACGTGCCGACCTAAAATATTATCGCGTGGGGCAACACGCCATGTGAGCTGCGTGCCCACAGTTTCATTGCCATAGCGCGATGCCTGTACGATGTCAAAATCCATCGGAAAATCAAGTTGTGTGAGCAATTGCCCGCTAAACACTACTGCGCCCCCCATCACCGATAGAAATAGCGGATATTTATCAGCATAATCACGATTTAATTCCATCGCTACGCGGGTGGTCGCGGCGTCCACTACCGCCTTGGTAAATAACAAATCACCTTCGTCGAGAATGGTTTGCGCATCGGCTATATTTGGCATGTTGGACTTTGTTGATGTTGTAAGGGAGGGAACTATAGCGTAATTATAAGCTGCGCAAGGGCGTAAAGTCGGGTTAAATGATGGGTAAATCCTGATTTTTATCCGATTCACTCGAAACCATTTAACGGCACAGCATTTTTGTCTTCAAGGTAGAATCTGGTAATGACCTCAAATACATCGGCTAGCGCAATACCAACTGACCTCCTTGAACTCGCCCTTGGCACAGCCGAGGTGGGTGTGGCGGTAATTAATTCAGCTCATCAATTTGCCCAAGTTACGTCAGTTTTTGCCCAAATGCTGGGTTATGAAGCGGCTGACTTAGTAGAACAGCCTTGGACTATGGTGGCACCACGCAATATACTCAACACCGCCGATAGTTTGCTCGCAGATTTATTATTCGGTACGGCCAAAGGGCCGTTTGACTGGGAGTTAGTACACAGAAATCGCGGGCCAGTTTTAACGCGCGTGCATTTTAAAGATATAAAAAACGTAGATGGTGATGTTTCAATACTAATGACCATCACTGGTCATGCCGCACATTTTAGAGCGCCGAGTTCAGTTCAGAAGACTGCTCCTACTTTCATCGGCGGATCAAGCACCGAGCATGATGCAGCGCACAACCAATTACTAGAACTAGACGCCAGCGGCGATGCAGTACTTACCCTAACGCTAGTGGGGTCGATACGGAGTTGGAGTAAACGTGCTGAAAAACTCTTTGGCTGGTTTGCGACCGAGACCCTTAATAAGCCCTTGTCTGACTTAATTATTGCCCCAAAATCGCGTACCGCCTACGATGCATTCTTACTCGATTTTGTCGCCAATACGCCTACGTCTTTAGCCGAACAGCATCTTCACCTAACTGCAGTGCATCGCGACGGACGTGATATTCCCGTCAACCTTACCTTGAAGCCAATAAAAATTGGTGAACGCATTTTATTGGGCATGGTGTTTCGCGATATGTCGGTACACAATTCAACCGAAACATTATTGCAATCCGAGCAACGCTACCGCTACATGATCGAGCATGTCAGTGAGGGGGTTTTAGTAGTGCAAGCTGGACGGATTGTATTCGCAAATCCGCGCGCGCTATTAACGCTTGGGCGCAGTTTGGAAGAACTCCGTAGCGTGCCATTCACTGAATCCGTTTATCCTGCCGATCGTGCCTTGGTTGCTGAGAACTATCATCGTCGTGTCCGTGGCGAACAGCTAGATAAAACCTATGTCTTTAGGGTCGTACAACCGAATGGCGTGGTGACCTGGGTGCAGCTTTCTGCCGTGGCCATTAATTGGGAAGGTGAGCCTGCAACGCTGTCATTCATTGCTGACGTTAACGAACGCGTACAGCTTGAGATACGTCTTAAACAAAGCCTATCAGAACGCGAAACAATTTTACAAAGCTCCATTTTAGGTATTGCTTTTTTAAATGAAAAAGGCCGTATTCATTGGGCCAACGAGGCGCTTGAGCAAATTTTAGGCAAGCTAAAGAAACTTGAGAATAGCGAATCTTTAGAACAATACTACCCTTCTCGCGAACACTACTTGCGCGTTGGCGCGGCGGCGGCGAAAGCAACATACGAAGGCCATGCCTTCGAAACAGAATTACAATTAAAGCGCCCCGATGGCTCACTATTTTGGGCCTATCTTTCCGGCCGTAGTGTGGAGGCGGGGAATCTATCAAAAGGCACCGTATGGGTGGTGATGGACATCACTGCGCGACGTCAATTAGAAGATGATCTTCGCCGTAAAACTGCCGAGCAAGAAGCTATTCTAAAAAGCACTGTGGTGGGCATAACGTCGAGCAACCCAGAAGTACACACGTGGGTGAACGACACCTTTGCGCAAATGTTGGGCTATAACCCTTCGGACCTAATCGGCCATCCCCCAGTTAAGCACTTTCCCAGCCAAGAAAGCTGGGAAGACCTGATGGCTAAAGCCTACCCAATTTTACGTAGCGGCCAGGCATTTACAACAGAATGCCAAATGCGCCGCCGCGATGGTTCTTTAATTTGGGTATTAGTGCACGGCAAACGCGTGGACGCGGAACGCCGCAAACCGGGTACGATTTGGACGTTTGTTGATGTGACTGAACGCAAGCGTTCGGACGAAATGCTGAAGGATGCGTTAGCGAAACAAACTGAACTAACCCGCCTAAAATCGCGCTTCATCTCTATGACATCTCACGAGTTTCGTACACCGCTAGCCACTATTTTATCGTCGGCAGAGATCATTGAGCACTACCACGCCAAACTCACCGCGCAAGAACGCCAAGATCTAACGGGAAGTATTCAAACGGCGGTAACGCGAATGACGGCAATGCTTGATGATGTACTAATGATTGGCAAAATCGACGCGGATAAACTTGAATTTAACCCGCAACCGATGATGCTAGAGCATATTTGTAAGCAAATCGCCGATGAGAACCGCGTAATTGCGGCTGCCCAAAAAGAAAAAGTAGATATCGAACTGATGCTTTCGGCATGCGATGTACAGGTGCAACTCGACGAAAAATTACTGCGCCACATCTTAGGTAATTTACTGTCCAATGCCGTGAAATATTCGCCAGACGGCGGTAAGGTATTTTTTGGCGCTGTTTGCCGTACGAAAGAAATTGAATTTATTGTTGCCGACACCGGCATTGGTCTACCCAAAGAAGATATTCCGCAGCTATTTGACACCTTTTATCGCGCCAGTAATGTGGGCAATATTTCTGGGACAGGACTAGGCTTAGCCATTGTGCGGCGTGCCGTTGACCTCCACAAAGGCACTATAAAAGTGGATAGCGCCTTGGGAAGTGGCACGCGATTTACAGTGAATCTGCCACGTTTATGATTTCAACTCTATTTTGGCAATGCCTAGCAAATACCTCATATTGTGCACAGTGTTATCATTAAGGTTAACAACAACGATAAAATGCTGAAACTCGCGGGTGCCTCCATGAAAATACTGGTTATTGAAGACGAAACCACCATACGCCAAAACTTGGTGCGTATGTTGCAGATGGAAAATTTTGAAGTTATCTCCGCCGAGCATGGAGAAGCCGGCGTTGCCGCCGCATTGGCTGAGCTACCCGATCTAATCATTTCTGATGTGATGATGCCGCACCTAGATGGCTTTGGGGTGCTTGAGGCTCTACGTGCGCAAGATTCCACCATGCTCATTCCCTTTTTATTTTTAACCGCACTGGACGACAAACAGAACTTACGACGCGCGATGACAAAAGGTGCGGATGACTACCTTACGAAGCCCTTTAATCGCGAAGAATTACTCACGGCCATAAAAGTACGGTTAGCACGGTCTCAGGTAGTACAGCGTCGCGAAGAAGATCGCCTTATTGCCCGCGAAGCACATTTGCGCTCGATGTTCGCGGAATCGATTGCCGATAACAAAAACGTTCGGCTCGATCAAACTGGCTTTTCTGCCGCTTTCGGCGCTAGCGAAAAAACAACTGCAGAAGCGGGTGCGCAGACCGGCTTGATTAATGCCACCGTACTGTTCTCTAGCATTCGCAGCTTCGCATTAATGAGCGAGAAATTTAGCGCGGTTGAAGTTGCCGAAATATTGCAGAATTATTTTCGAGCTGTCTGCGTCCCCATATTAAGTGGCGGCGGCTACGCTCTTAAATTTATTGGCGATGGCGTAATGGCCGTATTTAGCGCCGACCCAAACCGCGCAGAGCACCATACCCTCCGCGCTGCTAAAGCGGCTTTAGGCATGACGCTTGTCGCTAACCAATTCGGCACGCAATTAGGCCAGCGCTATGCCGATCGTGACCTGCCTGAATTCGCTATTGGTGTGGGCCTACACTGCGGCGAAGTTGTCATGGCGCAAGTAGAAACGGGTATCACCACAGAACTCACCGCTATTGGCGATACGGTAAATTTAGCGGCACGTTTAGAAGCTAAAACTAATGAATTTGGCTGGTCTATCGTCTCCAGCTTGCCGGTGTTACACGAGGCCGGTAGCGGTATTGAATTTGGTCGCATAGAAACGGTTTGGGTGAAGGGTCGCACCACGCCAATTGATGTAGCTGAAATTACCGGTTTAAGCGCGCAACTAGCAGGCTCCCTACATTCAGCCACGCATGCCATTACTGATGCCGGTGAATTAGCGGCCACTATTCGCGCCGCGCTACGCGAAAATGCTGCCATAACCTCACGTGCCGTTAAAGCCGTGCTCAGCACCACACAGCCCGCTGCACAATTGGTTTCAGCCATGGCTGCCGCCAAACGCGCGCAGCTAGCTGCCCTACCGCAAATTCGCGGTTTTAAAGTCACCCGAAAGATCGGCAACGGTGGTATGAGCCAAGTTTTTTTAGCCAAACGCGACGGCGATGGGCAAGAGATGGCACTAAAAATACTAGATGCGAAAGTGACCGAAGAAGGCGATTTTTTAAGTCGCTTCATTCAAGAGCATCACCTCATTTCGCAAATAGATCACCCTAATATTGTGCGTATTTATGAGCAGGCATTCTCAGACGATATTGCCTACATCGGCATGGAATATTTCCCAGGTGGCGATTTGCGCAGACAAATTGTGCGCGGCTTATCAGAATGGGAGGCGCTGGGCTTTATCAAGCAAATCGCTGCTGCATTGCAAGAGGTGCATGTGCATCATATTGTGCACCGCGACTTGAAACCAGATAATGTCATGCTGCGCGATGACCGTAGCGTAGCTATTGTGGATTTTGGCATCGCCAAACGAGTGCTGCAATCGCTAAGCACTACGCGCCACGGTTTAGTAGTGGGCACACCGTATTACCTAAGTCCGGAACAAGCGCGGGGCGATGAAGTGGATACCCGCAGTGATATTTACAGCTTAGGTGTACTCACCTATGAGTGTCTAACTGGGCAAAAACCCTACCAGACAGAGACAGTGGAGGAGCTCATGGCACAGCATATGCACGCCTCTGTACCCGAGTTGCGTAATGGGCTAGAACGCTATCAACCGATGCTCAATAGGATGATGGCAAAAAATACCAATGCGCGTTATCAGCATGTAGTGGACGTGATACAGGCGATTAGTAAGTTGGGGATATAGACCTACTTGATGTCTTGAAGATCCCCCACTTTAGGGCGTCTCCAAGCATCGTAGGGTAGGCAAAGCGTTTTTTGTGCTCACCATCGGTAGTCAAAAAAACAACCATTGCGCATATTGATACACCGACGTGGGCACGCGAAAACCGCTTTGCCCACCTTACGCATTTACGATTAAACCTAAAAACGACAGTTGGACGGACGTGATTGCACGATTTTCCCGCGAGCGGTCAACTGCTGTTTCTACGGTTATCAGTTAGCGCGCAAAACCTCGTCCTTCAGCGCAAGGCTGCAAGTGCGAACAACGAAGGCAACTGGTTTTGTTCCGCGTTATACTGTCTTTCTACTAATTGCAAGGAAAAATGCCAGTGCAAACCAAACCAATACGCGCGCGCCTTCAGACGATGCGCAACGCGTTCTACCGCGCCATTGCCGTGTCGCTACTGCTCGGCGCAACCCTTTTCACAAGCCACGCCACCGCGCAAATTCCTGCTAGCCAGAGACAAGTATTACTAGACTTCTACGTCAGCACCAATGGCGCAGGCTGGAGAAACAAAACCAACTGGAATACAGCACCCGGCACGGAATGCACTTGGTATGGGGTGGCTTGTGCGGACGGCGGGCTTACTCGATTGAGTTTGCAAGCCAATGGTTTAACAGGTACATTGCCAGCTAACTTAAATGGCTTGACCAACTTGGTACACTTCGCCGTCTTCGCCAACCAGCTTAGCGGCACTATTCCCTCGCTAACTGACTTGACCTACTTGGAAGTCTTCTACGTCTACAACAACCAGCTCAGCGGCACTATTCCCTCGCTAACGGGCTTGACCAAATTGGAAACCTTCGCCGTCTACAACAACCAGCTTAGCGGCACTATTCCCTCGCTAACTGGCTTGACCAACTTGACATACTTCTACGCCTTCAACAACCAGCTTCGCGGCACTATTCCCTCGCTAACTGGCCTGACCAACTTGAATTACTTTTGGGTTTTTAACAACCAGCTCAGCGGCAATATTCCATCGCTAACTGGCTTGACCAACTTGGCAAACTTCGAAGCCTACGACAACAAGCTTAGCGGCACTATTCCCTCGCTCACTGGTTTGACCAAATTGGTAGGCTTCGCGGTCAACAACAACCAGCTTAGCAGCACTATTCCCTCGCTAACTGGCTTGTCCAGCTTGAAATACTTCTACGTCGACAACAATCAGCTTAGCGGCACTATTCCCTCGCTAACTGGCTTGACCTACTTGGAAGTCTTCTTCGTCTACAATAACCAGCTTAGCGGCACTATTCCCTCGCTAACGGGCTTGACCAAATTGGAAACCTTCGCCGTCTACAACAACCAGCTTAGCGGCACTATTCCCTCGCTAACTGGTTTGACCAAATTGGTAAGCTTCGGCGTCAGCAACAACCAGCTTAGCGGCACCATTCCCTCGCTAACTGGCTTGACCAGCTTGGCAACCTTCTTCGTCAACGACAACCAGCTTAACGGCACTATTCCCTCGCTAACTGGCTTGACCGGATTGGAATACTTCTACGTCTTCAACAACCAGCTTAGCGGCACTATTCCCTCATTAACGGGCTTGACCAAATTGCAATCCCTACACGTCTACGACAACCAGCTTAGCGGCACTATTCCCTCG
>JANMDR010000231.1:0-17240 GCA_031376425.1 Betaproteobacteria bacterium | reverse complement strand
TTCTGCATCTTCAAAACCACGACACAAATGATATATTCCATCCACTGCTCGAATATGAGACAAGAAAGCATTTCCCAGACCCTGTCCCAATGATGCACCTCGAACAAGTCCAGCGATATCGGTAACAGTTAGCACTGCGGGAGTACCAGTATTGACCGTGCCGCCACTAAACGTAACTGTACCGGCAGATTGTGCGGCAGTAAAGTTGGTGGTGCCAACGCTGTTGTTAACGTAGGCGGTGCCTGCAGGAATAGCGAAGGTAGCGGTAACACCTGTCGCATTGGCGTTGGTGCTATTTACAGTAATAGTGTAGGAATAGTTTCCGCTGACACTTGCGGATGTGGGTGCGGTGGTGGCAATGGTGAGATCGGGGAGAGTTGACGGAATGGGTACTAGCGCAATGCCGCGAAAGGCTTTGTTGGTGCCAGCAATGACCGGCGTCGTTAAATCCACGGGCACTGTGGCCGTCATTGTCGCGTTGTAGCCGCTTGTATCTACATAGGTTTTTACGTTGCTGCCGTTGCTATTGGTGATGAATAACGTTACTGTGCTGCCCGATACAGTTCCAGTCAACCCGCGTGCCGAAGTGAGCGTAACGCTACCATTTGCGACCCAACTTCCGGCAACAAGAGAATATTTTTGGATGTTGGCGGTGCCTGAATCGTCAGTGATATAGAGCGTATCTGGGCCAGCAACACCCGCATCCAAATCAGCAAAGAAAAATTGGTGCGGACTACTTGCTATTGTGGGTAAGCCTGGTAGCAGGGTAAGGGTTTGGCCGGTCGTGTTTGGCGTTCCGGTGCCAACTTGATTTAATCTTACCGAAGCGCTGCCAGATGAGACATAGAGCTGCCCATTCGCTACTTGTACGGCGCGTGCGTTGCCCACGCTTGTTGAAAGCTGGGTGCTGGTTGTCGCCCCCAATGTGGTATGACGCACGCCACCAACGCTACCGCTGAACCACAATTGTGTGCCATCGGTTGAAGTAGCACCTCGTGCTGCTGTGCCGCTCGCAGTGTCGGTGAGAGCCGTTGTTGTATCTATTGCTCCCGCGCTATCGATACGGGCGATGACGCGGTTTGCGACTGCTGCGGTCGTACCACCAACTGCAGCAGTACCTAAATCAGCGCGATATCCCGGTAACACCAAGTATTGTCCGTCAGCCGATCTCGTGAGCCAACCTTCGCTCGTAGAGCTACCAGAACCAACGATGCGGTTTGCCGCTGCAGCAGTATTGGGTAATGCGATTGTTTGCACTAAGGTGCCAGAGGTGGTGTATTCGTCTAAGAAAATGGCGGTGCCCGCAGACGATAGCGCTGCGCTGCCATCGCCTATTCGATAAACCACTAAGTTTCCGGCAGTAAAGGCAGCAGCCTGAATATTAGGGGCTAAAAATGCCCCTCCTATAACAAAAGTGCTAAGCAGCAAATAGCAGAGGCGTTCAGTTATTTTTGCGCGCATGACGGAACCTTAAAATATATTAGAAGTGTACAATTATTAGACAACGATTATACGTTTGCCAAAGCTGCTTAGGTTGCGGGATTTTAATTTCAATCGTGTGACAATAAGTGATTGCGACATTTGAATTAGCGTTAGAATTGGTGGTGTAGCGTTGCCAATTGCATTGGCAAAGAACTGTCGAGTTGAAATTAAAAACGCCCTAAATTAGGGCGTTTTCAGCTATTTATAATCAAACCATGTGCGGCTCTAAACCATCTAAAAGCGCCGCAAACCTACGCCGCCTGCTTGTCAAACACCTTCGTTCGCCGCGCTTGTAAGTGCACAACGTTGCCATTGTTCAGATTTAGCTTATCAAAGGTTTCACGGCGCAGCTCAACTTCGACATAATCGCCGTTATCTTTACGTGACAATTCTAACCTCACCATTGCGCCAATTTTGATGGTGTGTTCGATCGTGGCGGCGATGGTGTTGTCGCCCGCTTGGTTTACCACGTCGATATCATGCGGGCGCACGAAGGCTATTTCATCGTTGTTGTGGCCGTGTTTAAAGGTGTTTACGTGGCCGATAAATTGGTTCACAAAAGGCGTAGCGGGATGATCGTAAATGTCTGACGGTGCGCCTATTTGCTCAATCTTGCCATGGTTGAATACCACAACGCGATCTGCCACTTCCAGTGCTTCCTCTTGGTCATGGGTGACGAAAACGCTGGTAAGTTGAATTTCATCGTGCAGATTACGCAGCCAACGCCGCAGTTCCTTACGCACTTTTGCATCTAAAGCCCCAAAGGGCTCATCTAGCAGCAACACTTTTGGTTCAATAGCCAGTGCACGGGCAAGTGCAATACGCTGGCGTTGCCCGCCAGACAATTGGCTGGGGTAGCGATCATGCAGCCAATCAAGCTGCACCAGTTTCAATAACTTCATCACCCGCTCGGTGATTTCGGCATCCTGCGGGCGGGTGGCACGTGGCTTCACCCGTAGGCCAAAGGCAATGTTTTCAAAAATCGTCATGTGTCGAAATAGGGCGTAATGTTGAAATACAAATCCAACTTCGCGCTCCTGTACTGGCGTTGCCGTGGTGTTGATGCCATTAAAAAAAGTTTCGCCGCTATCCGGGCGTTCCAGTCCGGCAATCACGCGTAGCAGCGTGGTTTTGCCAGAGCCAGATGGCCCTAAAAGCGCGACTAATTCACCCGGTTCAATATCTAAGCTCACATTGTCTAATGCACTAAATGAGCCAAAATTTTTGCTTACATTTTTAACTTGGATACTCATCGTTTGTGCTTTCTCAGGTGACGATGTTCTACGAAAGATTTTATGGCAAGTGTGACCAATGCTAGTAGCGCCAAAAGGGATGCACAAGCAAAGGCGGCGACAAAGTTATATTCGTTATATAAAATTTCTACATGCAGGGGTAGGGTGTTAGTTACCCCGCGAATATGTCCCGATACCACCGATACCGCCCCGAATTCGCCCATGGCGCGGGCATTACAGAGGATCACGCCGTATAGCAGCCCCCACTTTACGTTGGGCAATGTCACTAGCCACAGCGTTTGCCAGCCATTGGCACCGAGTACAGCAGCGGCTTCTTCTTCTTCGCGCCCCTGCGCCTGCATGAGCGGGATTAGCTCACGCGCCACGAAGGGAAAGGTGACAAAAACGCTTGCCAACACCAAGCCTGGCACCGCAAAAATAATTTGCACATCATGCGCGGCTAACCACGGCCCAAACCAGCCATTTAAGCCGAACAGCAATACATAAATCAGACCGGCAATGACGGGTGAAACTGAAAACGGTAAATCAATAAAAGTAATGAGCAGACTTTTGCCACGGAAATTAAACTTAGCAATCGCCCATGCAGCGGCCACACCGAATACCAAATTAAACGGCACGGAAATAAAGGCGACGAGTAAGGTGAGCTTCACTGCCGCCCATGCATCAGCCTCGACAATGGCTGCAAAGTAAGTAAATACGCCTTTCTTTAGCCCCTCAGCAAATACGCAGGCGAGCGGTAGAAATAGAAATAGTGTTAGAAAAAGTAGGGCGATGGTTGTTAATACCACGGGAATCCACCGAGTATTTTCGTGCGGCCTACTTACTGTTCTTGGCAGGGTAATCGTGTTCACGGTATTCACTAAAGCCGCTCCTCACCGCGCTGCTTGCGTGCCCACCATTGCAAGGTATTGATGACGAGCAACAACGAAAACGACGTAACTAGCATCACTACAGCAATGGCGGTAGCACCGGCATAATCAAATTGCTCCAGCTTGGTCATGATAATGAGGGGCGTAATTTCTGACACCATCGGCATATTGCCAGCAATAAAAATGACTGAGCCATATTCGCCCACTGCCCGCGCAAACGCCAAGGTAAATCCGGTGCAGGCGGATGGAAAGATAGCGGGCAAAATCACCAACCAAAAGGTTTGAAAAGGCGAGGCACCAAGTGATTGCGCGGCTTCTTCAAACTCTTTTTCCATGTCTTCTAACACCGGTTGCACGGTGCGCACTACGAACGGTAGGCCAATGAAAGTTAAGGCCACTAAAATGCCTAGCGGTGTAAACGCGACGTTAATGCCCAATGCCTGAAGCGGCTCGCCCAATAAGCCGTTTGGGGCATAGAGCGCGGTGAGGGCAATACCAGCCACAGCAGTGGGCAAAGCAAAAGGCAAATCCACCAAGGCATCTACCACGCGCTTACCGGGGAAGTTATAGCGCACTAAAACCCAAGCAACCAAAGTGCCGAAAATGGCGTTGATGAGCGCGGCAATCAATGAAATGCTAAAGCTTAATTTGTAGGATGCCACTGCCCGTGGCGCGGAAATAGTGTGCCAAAAACTTTCCCAACTCATGCTCAAGGTTTTAAAAAAAACGGTTGATAACGGTAGCAACACCACAAGGCTTAAGTAGAGCAAGGTCACGCCCATTGCCAGTTTGAATCCCGGCAATACCGTATGCGGACGGCGGCTGAAATGACCTGTAACTGTGCTCATCTATCGAAATTTAATAGCGTAAATTTGATCAAAAATACCACCGTCGCTAAAGTGGGTTTTCTGGGTTTCGCCCCATGTGCCACTGACGTCCGCCAAGGTAAATAAGGTTAGGGCGGGAAATTTTGCGCTAAATTTAATTGCAACCGTTTTGTCGACGGGGCGATAATTATTGCGAGCAATGATTTCTTGGCCTTCTGGTGTATACAAAAACTGCAAATACGCTTCCGCCACTTTGCGCGTACCGTGCTTATCCACTACTTTATCCACCACCGTCACCGGCGGTTCCGCCAAAATGGAAGTAGGGGGCGTGATGATTTCAAACTTATCCGTGCCGAATTCTCGAACGGCTAAAAATGCTTCGTTTTCCCACGTTAGCAACGCATCACCTACACCGCGCTGCGCAAATGTTGTAGTGGCACCGCGTGCGCCAGAATCTAACACGGGTACGTTTTGGTATAGCTTGGTCACAAAATCACGGGCAACAGTAGTACCACCACTTAAGTACGCTGCTCCCCAAGCGGCTAAATACGCCCATCTAGCACCACCTGAAGTTTTAGGGTTCGCGGTAATTACAGCCACGTTGGGACGCACTAAATCTTGCCAGTTACGGATATTTTTTGGGTTCCCTTTACGCACCAAGAACACGATAGTGGAGGTGTAGGGCGCGCTGTTTTGGGGTAGCCGTTGCAGGGCGTTGGCTGGAATTAAATCACCGCTGCTGTGCAGCATGTCAATGTCATAACCTAGCGCTAGAGTGGCAACATCAGCCTGCAGGCCATCAATAATTGACCGCGCCTGTTTGCCAGAACCGCCGTGTGACTGCCGCACGGTGACGATCTGCTGCGTACGTGCTTGCCAGTCTTTAGCAAAAGCGCTGTTTATTTCTTGATAAAGCTCGCGCGTAGGATCATAAGAAACATTGAGTATAGTTACATTATTGGGATTAACGGACGAAAACGCGGGCACCACGAATATCACCAGCAATGCGGCAAAGCACGCGCCAATTAAGCCTTTGAGGGCGATTGAAGCGCGAGTATTGGGCTTGGGTAGCGGTGGAATTTCTATGTCCATATAGCTTCAACTGAAGTTGGAATTGGTAACTTCAACGATGCTAACAGCACGCCTTTAAAATCAAAAATACTTTTTTTACTGTTTAATATGCAATTTGGTTATATAGAGCCATACGGTGGCCACACATAATTGCTGACCGCTTGTTCAGTAAGCCTTTAGAGCAGTTGTCGTCGGTTATAATCTAGGGGCTGTCTGCTAACTGTCCGAACTATCCAAAGCTAACTTTTTTACGCGGAAAATTTATTGTGGCTGATCCAATACGCTTGTCGAAACTCATGTCTGAACGTGGTATCTGCTCGCGCCGCGAAGCCGATAGTTACATTGCGCGTGGTTGGGTGTTTGTGAACGGCGCACGGGTGAGTGAGTTGGGTACACGGGTAGATCCACAGGCGCTTATAAAGCTTGATCGCCAAGCGCAGGCCATGCAGGGCGGGCGGATTACCGTACTGCTCAATAAACCAATTGGCTATGTATCAAGCCAGCCAGAACCGGGCTACACACCTGCTGTAACCCTGATTACGCCTGAGCGGCTGTACGAGCCTGCTGGGGTGAAAATGGAAGAATTTAGGCGCGAGCATTTGCCCGGTTTGGCACCTGCTGGCAGGCTCGATATCGATTCGATCGGGTTGCTGGTTTTTACCCAAGATGGGCGGATAGCCAAACAGCTCATTGGTGAAGATTCAGATGTAGATAAGGAATATTTAGTGCGCGTCGAGGGCACGCTATCGGATGATGACTTAAAGCGTTTAAACCATGGCTTATCGCTGGATGGCAAGGTGCTAAAACCCGCGATTGTTGTATGGCAAAACAAAGATCAGCTTAATTTCACCCTGCGCGAAGGTAGAAAGCGCCAAATTAGACGGATGTGCGAGCTGGTTGGTCTCCGCGTTGTCGGGCTCAAGCGAATCCGCATCGGGCGCGTTACCTTAGGTGATTTGCCTGTGGGACAATGGCGCTATATGCGTGATGATGAACAGTTTTAAATATTAAATAATCAGAAAATGACACTCCAAAACACTCCTGTAAAAATCCGTACCCGCTATGCGCCCAGCCCCACCGGTTATACGCATTTGGGCAATATTCGCACTGCACTTTTTGCATGGGCATTTGCACGCCATCATGAGGGTGTGTTTGTATTGCGTATTGAAGATACCGACCAAGAACGTTCCACGCCGGAAGCGGTGCGCGTGGTGCTTGATGCCATGCGCTGGTTGGGTCTAAATTATGATGAAGGCCCCTTTTACCAAATGCAGCGTATGCGCGAATATAAAGGCGCATTGCTCGATTTGCTGGCTAAAGGCCATGCATATCGCTGCTATACCAGCATGGCGGAGCTGGATGCTATGCGTGAGGCGCAAACCAAAGCCAATGAAAAACCCCGTTATGATGGCCGCTGGCGGCCAGAGCCGGGCAAAGTACTGCCGCCGATACCAGAGGGTGTTGAACCCGTCATTCGATTTAAAAATCCGGCGAGTGGTGTTGTGGTTTGGGACGACCAGATTAAAGGCCGTATCGAAGTACAAAATAGCGAGCTTGATGATTTAGTCATCGCCCGTCCTGACGGTACACCCACCTATAATTTTTGTGTGGTGGTGGACGATATTGAAATGGCGATTACCCATGTTATTCGTGGCGATGACCATGTAAATAACACGCCGCGCCAAATCAATATGTATTTGGCTTTTGGCAAGACCCCGCCCGTTTTCGCACACACGCCCACGGTGCTAGGCCCAGATGGTGCCAAACTTTCCAAACGTCATGGCGCTAAGAGCGTGATGGAATACGAGCAAGAAGGTTTTTTGCCAGATGCAATGATTAATATGCTTGCGCGCATGGGCTGGAGCCACGGCAACGATGAGATTTTTACGCGGCAACAGTTGATTAACTGGTTTGACATCAAAGATATCGGTACATCGGCGTCACGGTTTGATCCAGAAAAGCTACTTTGGCTAAATCAGGAGCACATCAAACGTGCTGGCATCGAAGAGTTAGGCGATATGCTGATGCCGTTTTTGATTAAGCGCGGATTAATTGTGGGCAATGGCCCCTCACCTGGCATTGTTGCAAATGTGCTGCGGGATCGTTGCCAAACCCTAGCGGAAATGGCCGATGTAGCAGCCTATTTTTATGAAGATCCAACCCCATCGGAAGCGCTTCTCGCCCTCCATTTAACCGCTGAAGTGAAGCCCGCACTGCAGGCCTTAGTTACGGTTTTAGCTGCTACACCTTTCAATAAAGTTGCCCTAAGCGGGGTAATGCGTGAACAGGCTGGTTTGGCAGGATTAAAGCTACCAATGTTGATGATGCCGTTGCGTGTGTTACTCACTGGTCGCGAACAATCACCAGCTGTTGATTCGGTGATGCAGGTTTTAGGCTTGGTGGAAACGCTGCGTAGGTTAAAAAAGTACTTAAATTAGCAGCTAAATTCTGGTAATATCTTATGGTGATTTTGATTGAGGTCACGAGCATGTTGTGATGCTGTACAGCAGTTCACACATCAATCATTTTTGTTCCCTTCAAAGGGGAGTAGCTTCAAGGGCAGAATAATATTTGCCCCGTCTGTAGATGTCGTCAATACGGTGCGTAGTTTTGTTATTTACGTGCCCGGCGCTACAGGCAGTATTGCACTCATCAGTGCAACACTGCGAGCGAGACCTTTGCCCGCGAGATATTTGCGTTTGGCAAAGGTTTGAGATTGTTCAAAACCCTGTCATGCCTTCTTGCGGACAGGGTTTTTTAATTTTCGCTTTACGTTTTTGAAGCGTTTGTATTAGGAGGCACTATGTTTGAAACAATCGGTAATACGTGGATGTGGGTAGGCTTTGGCCTGTTTGTGCTATTGGCTGTTGCTATTGATATTTTTGCGCTCAATAAAAAACAGGGGCAAAAAGTACGGTTAAGGAAGCGGCAATTTGGTCGCTCATCTGGTTTAGCCTGTCGTTTCTATTTGCGGGTGCATTGTGGGTGTATTTGGATGGTAGTTTTAGTCGTGAATTTGCGAACCTTAAAACCACTGAATTTTTAACCGGCTATCTGATCGAAAAATCATTATCCGTTGATAATATTTTCGTGTTCTTAATGATCTTTACCTTCTTCGCCGTTCCGGCTGAATACCAACGCCGGGCGCTGATATACGGCGTGATTGGCGCAGTGGTGCTGCGGGTGATTATGATTTTGATTGGCGCGATACTGATCGAGAAATTCCACTGGATTTTGTATCTTTTTGGCGCGTTTTTGCTCGGCACAGGCATCAAAATGATTATATTTGCTGATAGCAAACCTGATCTTAATAAAAACCCTTTACTTAAATGGATGCGTGGGCACTTAAACATCACCACTGATTTCCACAGCGATCGTTTCGCTATTATGAAAGACGGCATGCGCTGGTTTACACCTATGTTTGTGGTGATTGTGATGATTGGCATTACCGATGTAGTGTTTGCGGTTGATTCCATCCCGGCAGTATTCGCCATTACCAAAGACCCATTTATTGTGATGACATCCAACATTTTTGCTATTTTGGGTCTGCGCGCGCTGTACTTTTTATTAGCGGATTTAGCTGACCGCTTCCATCTTTTAAGCTATGGTTTAGCATTCATTTTAATGTTTGTAGGTGTAAAAATGCTGATCGTGGAGTGGTTTAAAATTCCGGTTTTGGTATCGCTCGGTGTGGTTGCAAGTATTTTAATTAGTGCGATTGTTGCTAGTTTGCTCATAAAACCGAAAACTGCACAATAGTTTTTCTGCAGTAATTCGCGCACCAAAGTTAGTAATTCGCCCGCGTCGGTTGTACTTTTCGGCGCGGGCGTATTTACGTATAAACGCTAAGTGTTTGAAAGTAAAGGAAACTTTAGTCAGTTTTAAGCGAGCTTAACAATTGTTGGATGCGCATTGTTTTGGTGCGAACAGGTAATTGTGACAAATGTCCTAATCAGCGAAAAATATTGTTGTTGAAAAGCGGCACGGCTTTTTGTACACTTGCGGCGCTTTGCAGATGGTATGTGTCGTTTTCGATTCGACATAAATGATTAGTGTGATTTTTAGTCATTTATCTTGGCAATCAAAATGCGATATGAGAAATGCGTTTTAATGCGCTTGCCATTATCTGCAATCGCGGCAATGAATCAAGACCTACTCATCGCATCATCAGCAGTAACAGGAGGCTTCAGTTAGTATGGTTAAAACAGTAAAAGCAGCAGTTGTACAAAAAGCAACTTCGCCAATAAAAGCAGCCAAAGCTGCAGCGGCTACCAAAACAGAGGCAACGGCGACAGTGGCTAAAACGGCCAAAGTAGCCAAAGCGCAAACACATGTACCCACAGTGGTGTTGACGCGCCCGGAACCGAGCGAAAGACCAAAATCAACGCGTATTTTGACGGAAGCTGAAGTCATTAAGATTTCTAAAACCGACTATATGAATGCCGATCAGTTGGAGTTTTTCCGCCAGATTTTGCTGAAACTGCAAAGCGAGCTTTATGAAAATGCGGGTGCGACTACCGAGCATTTACGCGAGCTTTCATTAGCGCCAGATCCCGCTGATCGCGCTACGCAAGAAGAAGAACACGCACTGGAATTGCGTACCCGTGACCGTGAACGCAAACTGCTTAAAAAAGTACAAGGCGCATTAATGCGTATTGAGAATGATGATTATGGGTATTGCGAGGAAACTGGCGACCCTATCGGCATTCAACGCTTAATAGCTAGGCCAACGGCAACCTTAACTATCGAAGCACAAGAGCGTCGTGAGTTAAAACAAAAAATGTACGGTGAATAAAAATAGTTTTATTAGCGTTGGCGCTGGAAGTTTAGCTTTGCAGCACCTTAGGGCATGAAAAACTAAGTAAAACGGGCATTTTTGCCCGTTTTACTTTTTGGCGTGATGATTCTGCGACGCTTACAGAATGTATTGTGTTGAGTGCGCGAAAATGCCTAAAAACAAGGTAGCATTGCAACGCTGTAATATAAGTATTTAAATACACGCGCTTCATCGACGCGCCTAAATGCAGCCTAGCTAAATTTCTATCTTTAACGTGTACGGAAAAAACTGATGACTATTGCCACGAAAATGCACCCAGATGTTGCACCTTTCGCACCAAAAGAAGATTTTTCTCGCCGGGAATTCGTCGTGTCAATGTTAGCCACAGGTTTTGCGGCATCGGTTATGCCAGTAAGCGCACAAACAATTACTACTGACGCCAAAGGCATTAAGGTAGGCGAGGTAAAAATCGCAGCCCCAGGGCTGGAAATGCCCGCCTATTTTGCTATGCCTGAGTGCGATAAAACAGCGGATAGCGCTACGTTTAAAGGCTTCCCGACGATTTTAGTTGTGCAAGAGATTTTTGGTGTGCATGAGCATATTCGTGATGTGTGCCGACGCTTTGCTAAAGCGGGATTTTTGGCCGTCGCCCCTGAGCTGTATGCGCGGCAGGGCGATGTTGCAAAAATTACCGATATGAAAGAAATCATGCCCATCGTTGCCAAAGTGCCAGATGCGCAGGTGATGGCAGACTTAGATGCCACAGTTGCATGGGCGGCAAAAAATGGTGGCGATGCCGCAAAAGTGGGTGTGACAGGGTTTTGTTGGGGCGGCCGGATTACTTGGATGTACGCAGCGCACAATAAAAACTTAAAAGCTGGTGTGGCTTGGTATGGTGGCCTAATTCGCGCTACAACCGAAAATAGCCCCCGTCACCCTATTGATGTTGTCGCAAGCCTTACAGTGCCTGTTTTGGGCCTTTACGGTGGTGCTGATACGGGTATACCCAATGACACCGTCGAAAAAATGCAAGGAGTGCTCAAAGCCGTGAAAAGCAATTCTGAAATTATCTTGTATCCGGAAACGCCTCACGGTTTTCACGCAGATTACCGACCGAGCTATCGCAAAGCCACCGCCGAAGAAGCATGGACAAAGGCACTCGCTTGGTTTAAGAAAAACGGTTTGGTTTAGTCTGGACAGAATTGTGTTTGATGAACAATTGAACGACGCCGCTGATGCGGAATCGGCGGCGTACTCAAGCTTTCGAGAAGTACTGGCGGGCAACATGCTTTCGAGCGTGTATCAACCGATACTAGATATCCGGCAGCAAAAGCTTCTAGGCTATGAAGCCTTGGTACGCGGCCCCGTTGGTCCTATTGGCGCTGCTGGAAATTCCATGCACTCACCGGCGGCATTGTTTGCGGCTGCGCGCGCCGATAAAGACTTACTGTCATTATCATTGGCTTGCATTCAGGCGGCAATGCAATCATTTGGGCAGCAAAAATTGCAGGGCAAGTTGTTCATCAATATTTCACCACGGTTGCTAACATTACCGGCATTCCAGCGTGAACGCGCTTTTGATTATCTTGAATTAGTCAATTTAACACCTGAGCAAATTATCATTGAGCTCACAGAAGATGATCCTGTGCACGATTTTCAATTGGTTCATGATGCATTACTGCAATACCGTGCCATGGGCTTTCAAATTGCGATGGATGACATGGGGCAGGGGTTTTCGAGCCTGCGTTTATGGAGTGCACTCAAACCTGAATTTGTAAAAGCGGATAAGCATTTTGTTACCGGTGTTGCTCGCGATCCGGTCAAACTGCAATTTTTAAAAGCCATGCAAGCGCTGGCCGAAAGTGCTGGCAGTGCCATTATTGCCGAAGGCATTGAATCGCCGGAAGACCTGCGTATCGTGCGCGAATTAGGCATAGCTTATGGGCAAGGTTTTTTGATTGGCGCACCACAAGCGCAGGCTATCACCACCATACCGCAGCAGGTAAGCCTAAGCCTTACCGATGCGCGTATTCCCGTGCAGCCCGCTGCACGTTACCGACATGCGCAAGAGATACGCGCAGAGCAATTTCGTCGCGATGTCGCGCCGATCTCACCGCGAGCCAGCCTGCTCGAAGCCCAAACCATATTTCAAGCTGCAAGCCATGTGCACTCGCTTGCTGTTGTTGATCATAGTAAAGCGGTTGGCTTGCTGGCGCGCCACCATTTGCGCGAGGGCAGTGGTAGCAATAGTGGGCGCAAACGACATGACCCCGGTGGCGACGAATCAGGCAGCGTAAGTGTGCAAGACGTCATGCAGGAAGACCCCATTATCGTTGATGCTTCACTTAGCTTGTCGCAACTTGCTGATTTGCTCGCCAAAGCCTCACCACAGCAACTCACCGATGGCTTTATCATCATGCGTCACGGGCGATTTTTTGGCATGGGTGCCGTTAATGATGTGCTGCGCGTACTGAACGAAAGCAACCAAAGCGCGGCCCGTTACGCCAACCCACTGACGCTTCTGCCGGGACCGGTGCCTATTAACCAACGCATCGAAAGATTGCTAGCAAGTCGTGTTGGTTTTAAGGTGTGCGCGGTTGAAATTTATCCGATGAAGGGTTTCAACGATAGTTTTGGCTTTGAAACTGGAGATGAGCTTATTCGGGCAGCCGCTGATTCCTTCGTGGAAGCGCTTGATGCAAATCTAGATTTTGTCGGTCATTTTTATGGCAACCGCTTTTTGCTCATCATGCAAACTGAGCGGGCAGAAACGGTACTGGCTGAGGCGAATGAGCGTTTTGCCTTGCACTGTGCGCAGGTGCTGCCTAATACTGATAGCGAATCACAAACCGTTATGTGGCAAGTGGCTGCAAGCAATCATGGCGACGATCTTGAACAAGAATCGCGTCCGTTTCCAAGGCTAATTGGTGGCATGATCGATGTGCCAGATTTGCCCAAAAACATGACCCGCACCCAGCAGCTTAGAATCTTGGCACCACAAGCTGGCAATGCGCTAGACGGCAGTACCAAACGTAATATTCCCTTCGGCAGTCGGCAACGGCTGATAGAAGCAGCCCGATTAGCTTGTGAAGCGGCTAAACTGTAGTGGGGTCAGGTTCAGGATATTCGTTGCCACACTTCAAATTTTTCCCGACCTACGAATACATTAATTGAATCCGTTGGTGTTTCAACGGAAATGCGCTGAAAATGCCCGGCAAATAAGCCATCTAGGGCATTAGTTTCAAGTCCGAAGGGTGGCCCTTTGGGGGTGGGGTCGTAGCAAAAAAAGCCCACCAATAAACCGTTTGGCTTAATAATCTTAGCCATCTGCGCTGCATAGTTAGGCCATAATTTTGGTGGTAAGGCGCAAAGAAAAGCGCGTTCGTAAACTAGATCAAAGGGCTCTGCACACATTGCAGCATCAAAAAAATCAGCTTGTTTTAAGCTGCAGTTTGGTGCTTCAACTATTTCGCCCAACACTAACTTTGCAGCGTTGATAGCCGCTTGGCTGAAATCAATTGCCGTAGTGTTATAACCACGGCGCACCAAGTCAGCTACTTCAAATCCTTCTCCGCAGCCAGGAACGAGAATGCGGGTGCTGGCGGCATCGTTGCGCTGGTTTAAAAAGCGCTGCCAGCACTGCGGGATTTGTACTTGGCTCCACGGGGTAAAGGCGGCCTCATAACGCAAATCCCAAAATGTAGGGGTATCGGCAGCGTGTTTAGCAAAGGTGGGGGGCGTAAGCTGATTGCTCATGGAGAGTGTCTATGAAAAAAGTAGAAAAATTTGCGACGAATCCCCGTGTTTTGGGTTTGTTTACAGCAGCGCCTATGGTAACGTGCGTAACGTGCAATTTGTTATTTTTTTCGTTCAATACCAACACGGAAACCTGAATGCAATGAAACTTAAATACGTCGAAATGATATTTTCAAAAGCTCTGAATAAGGGGGTCTTAAGCGCATTCTTCCTGAGTGTCTGTGGTGCCGCGAATGCGTTTGCCGCGAATGTGTCTGCCACGCCTGCTACCCGTGCCGCAGCTCCCGCGACTACGCCGGGTACGCTATGCACAGTGAAGGGTAGCGATATTCAAGCCACGTGCGGTAGCGTTAGCGTGCTTGAAAATACGGCCAAGCCGAATGGCCGAAAGATTGATATTCATTATCTGGTAGTGCCAGCGCGCGCTGACCGTAAATTGCCTGACCCCATCTTTTTCTTTGCTGGTGGACCAGGGCAAAGCGCTACGAAGTTGGCGTGGATTTCCAACGCCTTATTTTCGAAATCATCGCGACGTCGCGACGTTGTGTATATCGATCAACGCGGTACTGGAAAATCGAATGGCCTGCAGTGCCCTCAGGGTGTGTCAGCGATGGAAAGCTTAGCACCTGCGGTAGCTGCAGAGTCTAAGAAAAAACTATTGCTTGAAATTGATATTTGCCTAAAAGCATTAGAAGTTAAGGCAGATTTGACGCAATACACCACCACTACCGCAATGGCCGATATTGATGCGGTACGGGCGCATTTAGGCTATGAGCAAGTGAATTTATACGGAGCCAGCTACGGTACACGAGCGGCACTCGAATATATGCGCCTATACCCAGCGCGGGTGCGCACTGCGGTGCTTGATGGCGTAGCGCCTGCTACCATTGGTATGCCCATTAGCTTTGTAGAAGACGCTAAGGCAGCATTGAGTTTGGTATCAACACAATGCGCGGCCAACGTTGATTGTGCGGCAAGTGTGGCAACACAATTGCCAGAACAAACCCTCATGAGCGCAGTGATTGCCTTGGCTGCAAAGTGGGATGCAGTGCCGCGCAAAGCCACGATTGCCCACCCGCATACTGGCATCATGATGCCGGTGCAGTTGTCGGGTGATGTGGTGTTGAGCACCATGTTTACGTCCCTCTATATTCCGACAATGGCGAGTATGCTGCCCGCTATTATTGCGCAGGCGCAAAATGATAATGTGGCACCGTTGGTTGCGTTGTTGATGTCATTTCAAAGTGGCGTTGCTGACAATATGTTTGACGGCATGCGCTACAGCGTGGTGTGTTCTGAAGATACTCCCCGCGCAACGTCGCAACAAATTGCAGCGCAGCAAAACATAGCGCCATTTGGCAAAGTGCTTACCGAGAGTTTTTTTGAAGCCTGCTCTCGTTGGCCTAAAGCTAAGGTTGATGAGGCATTTTATGCGCCATTAAAAAGCAATGTGCCAATGCTATTATTGTCTGGCGGCAGTGACCCTGTAACGCCACCGCGTCACGCCCAATCTATCATGGCAGGATTGCCTAATGCTAAACATTTAATCGCAACCCATTTGGGGCACGGCGTTGCCCATCAAGGCTGCGGGCCTGATCTGCTCGATCAATTTTATACGGCTGGTAATGCGGACAAAATCGACGGTGCCTGCTTGCAAAAATTACCGCGCCCACTTTTGTTTACAAGCGCAAAACCGAAGCCCGTTAAATCAAACAACATAAATACCAATAATGCTGGTGACCCAAAATGATTGAGTGCAAAAATTTATCCAAGCAGTTTGTCACTAAAACCAGCACTGTGAATGCGGTGAGTAATGTGAGCTTCGTTGCTCCCGATGGTGCTGTAACAGGGCTTCTCGGCCCTAATGGTGCAGGTAAAACCACCACACTACGGATGCTCTCCACTTTGGTAGTTCCCAGCACCGGTGTAGGATTGATTGATGGTATTGATGTGCAGCAGCAGCCGCTTATTGCGCGTGAGCGTTTGGCGGCATTGTCAGATGCGCGGGGCTTATACACACGCTTAACTGCGCGGGAGAATATTCGCTATTACGCCGATTTACGCGGTGTCTCGGGTGAAGCTTACCAATCACGTTTAGATAATTTGATTCAGTTGCTTGACATGGGCACCATTATTGATCGGCGCACGGATGGGTTTTCGCAAGGCGAAAGGATGAAAACAGCCATCGCGCGCGCATTAATCCATGATCCGCAAAACGTGATTTTAGATGAACCCACCAATGGCTTGGATGTGATGACAACGCGGGCGTTACGCGAGGTCATTATTGCTTTGCGTGAGCGTGGAAAATGCGTGGTCTTTTCCAGTCATGTGATGCAAGAAGTTGGCGCTTTGTGTGATCGTATTGTGATTATATCGCGCGGCAAAATTGTTGCCGAAGGCACGGCTGCTGATCTTAAACAAATTGCCGGACGTGATACCTTAGAAGAAGCGTTTGTACAAATTGTTGAGCAGGAGGCTGCTCATGCATAATATTTCCAGCGCGAACGTAAAACTATCAACCGCACGCGCGTTCCTAGTAGTGTTAAAAAAAGAATGGCGCGACCATTTGCGCGATCGGCGCACCTTGCTGATGATATTAACCTTGTCGGTGGCAATGGGGCCGCTGCTATTGATTTTTTTGGCAAATGTCATTGGTGGCATCACCGAAAAAACCGAGAAACGTGAAATACAAATTGTTGGCCGTGCCAACGCGCCGGCATTGGTTAATTTTATGCAGCGGCAAAATATGAATTTGATCGATGCCGCACCGGACTATAAAGAAAAAGTGAAGAAGGGCGAACTTGATGCGGTGCTGGTGATCAGGCCTGATTTTAATACTGAATTTAACGCAGGTGAAACCGCAAAAGTAGAGCTGGTGTATGACGATTCCCGCACAGCGGCTGGCCCCAGCATCGGTGCCATACGCGGCATGATACGGGGTTTTAATGGTGAGGTTGCATCGCAACGCCTTATCATGCGCGGTGTATCGCCCAGCATCAATAAAGTTATTGAAGTGGAAGACGCCAATATGGCTACACCCAAACAACGCGCGGCCACCGCTATGCTATTTTTACCGTTGCTACTGCTTGCAGCATGTGCCACTGGCGGCATGAGCATGGCGATTGACGTGACCTCAGGCGAGCGCGAACGCGGCAGCTTAGAGCCGCTACTGATGAATGCCATACCCATGCCCGCACTGGTCATC
>JANMDR010000204.1:0-35809 GCA_031376425.1 Betaproteobacteria bacterium | reverse complement strand
CGGCCAATTCGACATCACGCAAAAAATATTTTTTAAGCTAAGTCTAAAGCGGCAGCGCCGCTAACCGTCGCGCAATATAGCGGCGCTCTGGTTCTTGCTGGGTGAGTTGCAATGCGGCTTGGTAGGCTTCCCGCGCGTCGTCGAAGCGGTGCAACCGCCTGCATAAGTCGGCACGGGCGGCGTGCGCAAGATAGTATTGCTGCATGGCTGGCAGTTTTAGCAAGCCTTCAATAATGGCAAGCCCCACGGCAATGCCATCACGCATGGCTATGGCAACGGCGCGGTTCAATTCAATGATGGGCGAGGCATTGCGGTTTAGCAACTCATCGTAGAGGCCAACAATTTGCGCCCAATCGGTATCGGCGCTACGTTTCGCATCGGCGTGCACCGCCGAAATTGCCGCTTGCAAGGTATATGTACCAAACCCCGGTGCGGACAGTGCCCGCACCACAGCGGCGCTGCCTTCGGTGATTAAGGCGGCATCCCAACAGTTTCTATCCTGTTCTTCAAGCGGCACCAAATCACCAGCGGCATCGGTGCGCGCGCTACGCCGCGATTCATTGAGCAGCATGAGGGCGAGCAGCCCAACTACTTCCGGCTCCGGCAATAGTTCGGCAAGCAATCGCGCTAAGCGAATCGCCTCGCTCGATAGATCAGCGCGTGTGACTGCCGCGCCCGATGACGGCGAATAACCTTCATTGAACACCAAATAAACCACCCGCAATACCGGCAAAAGGCGCGCGGCAAGCTCCTCGCGCTCTGGCACTTGATAGGGAATTTTAGCATCGCGAATTTTTGCCTTAGCACGAACGATGCGTTGCGCCATCGTTGGTGCTGGCGTTAAAAAAGCACGCGCGATTGCTTCAGTAGTGAGCCCGCAAACTTCACGCAAGGTAAGCGCCACTTGCGCATCATCGGTAAGGGCTGGATGACAGCAGGTAAATATCAAGCGCAGTTGATCGTCTTCAAGTGCCGTGTCAATATCATTCTCGCCATTCTCAGCTGCTATAGCTTCTGCCTGCTCCGCAACATCATCCCAAGCCGTAAAGCGCGACTGCCGACGGATGCTATCTATTGCCTTAAAACGCCCCGTGGAAACCAGCCACGCAGCAGGGTTTGCAGGCACACCATCAATAGGCCACTGCTCCATAGCAGCGCGAAACGCATCATGCAGCGCTTCTTCAGCAAGATCAAAATCACCAAGCAGGCGAACAAGCGTAGCAAATACGCGCCTACTTTCGCGGCGATAAATCGCATCAATGTCTTGGTAGTTATTTTGCAAGATCACAAACCTTTGACTGCCTGCAACGAGGGGAAAGAAACGGATATGGCAATGTTTGAAGTCTGGCATAAAATGCATCGCTGTGGAGTGGCGCGTTGCTATTTCTGTCTGTGAAGGTGGTGGTGATGGCGTCGTACGGGCACGGCATGCCGTGCCCCTACGGTAGTTTCGCTCCGTTGTTGGCATATAGGATCACCGCCGCGTAAACCTCCATAATTATTCACCATTACGGTTTACTATATTTAAACCACGCTAGTTCGTGGAATAATCTATTATTACCTTTCGCCGTTGCACTTTGAACGTGAATTCACCCCATACCAAAAGAGCAAAATAATGTCTACACTCGCCCAAGCAGAAGTTAATCCGCAGGAACGCACCGTCTACCGTGCTTGTAATTTGTGCGAGGCTATTTGCGGCGTGGCGATCAAGGTGGTGGGTACTAAAATTGAGAGCGTTCGCGGTGATGATGATGATCCGTTTTCGCACGGCCATATTTGCCCCAAAGCGATTGCGATTCAAGATATTCATGAAGACCCAGACCGCTTGCGCCGCCCCATGTTGCGGGTGGGTGCGGCGGGCGCGGCGGCTACATGGCGTGAAATTTCATGGGATGAGGCTTTTGAAACAGTAGCCGCTAATCTGGCTAAACTCATCACTGCGCACGGTAATGACGCCGTGGGGATCTATGCGGGTAACCCTAATGTGCATAATTTTGGGCACTTATTAAATTTTCCCGGATTTGCCAAACTCATTGCGTCCAGAAATATTTTTTCAGCTTCTTCAGTAGACCAATTGCCGCAGCAGCTCGCATCGTATCTCATGTTTGGGCATCAGTTTTTGATTCCCATTCCTGATATTGACCATGCCGATTATTTTTTAATGTTAGGTGCCAATCCCATTGCATCTAACGGCAGTTTGATGACGGTGCCGGATGTGGCCAAGCGCTTAAAGGCGCTGCAAACAAGGGGGGGGAAGCTGGTGGTGATTGACCCGCGCCGCACTGAAACTGCGGCTATCGCGTCCGCGCATCACTTCATTCGTCCGGGTAGTGACGCTGCGTTTTTAAGCGCCTTGCTCACCACCATGCGCGAAGAAAATTTGCTACGGCCAATACAGTCGGAGCGGCTGGTTGATTTTGATCGCGCCCTTGATGCACTGGCGGCCTTTACAGCGCAATCAGTAGCCGATTTTTGTGGCATTACGGCGGACACCATTCGCCAAATAGCGCGTGAATTTTGCGCTGCTAAGTCTGCTGTTTGTTATGGCCGCATGGGCACCACCACGCAGGCCTTTGGCAGCTTGAACCAATGGCTTATTTATCTAATTAATATTGCTACCGGCAATATGGATAGGGTAGGGGGGGCGCTGCCCACCACACCACTCATGCCCATCACCGGTGCGGGCACGCGGCCGGGCGGCCATGCACGCTGGCATTCGCGGGTGCGTAAGCTGCCAGAATCTAATGGTGAACTACCAGTGGCGGCTTTGGCGGAAGAAATTCTTACCGCAGGTGCAGGGCAAATTCACGCCTTGTTTACCGTAGCCGGAAATCCGGTGCTATCCACCCCCAATGGCCGCCAGCTTGATCTGGCGCTGGCGCAACTTGATTTTATGTTTTCCATCGATATTTTTATCAATGAAACCACCCGCCACGCCAATATTATTTTGCCCCCCACATCAGCCCTAAATCACGACCATTACGATGCCAGCTTTAACGCCTTTGGCGTGCGCAACGTCACACGGTTGAACCAAGCGATATGGCAGCGGCCAGAAGATGAACGCTATGATTGGGAAATTTTTAGCGGTATCGGTCAGCGCTTGGCCGCAAAGTTGCACCGTGAATACCGCACGGCACCCAAAGTACGCGATGTGGTACAACTGAGCACCGAACGCAGCCCCTATGCCCAAGGCATCAGCTTTGATGCGCTCCTTAACGCCCCACATGGCATTGACATGGGGCCGTTAGTGCCGTCATTATTTGCCCGCTTAGAAACGGCAGATAAAAACATCCACTGCGCCCCCCCTGTATTGATGGCTGACCTAGCCCGCCTTCAAGCAGCGATGCAAAAATCGACATCTACTGCACTATTGTTAATCGGCCGCCGCCATGTGCGCAGCAATAATTCATGGATGCACAATAGCCACCGCTTAATCAAGGGCAAGCCCCGCCATCAGCTAATGATGCACCCCGATGATATGGCCGCTAGAAACATCATTGACGGCAGCCGCGTGCGCATTCAAGCACGGGTGGGCAATATTGAAACGGAAGTACAAGCCAATGCCGATATGATGCCAGGCGTGGTGTCACTCCCCCACGGCTTCGGCCACAACCGCGCCGGGGTAAAAATGACCATCGCCCAAGCCCATGCGGGCGAGTCAGCGAATGACCTAACGGACGAATTGCTGCTCGATGCCGTATCGGGCAATGCGGCGGTGAATGGGGTGCTGGTGGAGGTTGTGGCGATCAATGTTGCAGCGTGACCGCTGGCTATACAGCGCGCACCGCGAGGCGTCTAGGGCTTACTCAAGATGCGCTGCGCGCGGCGTTCAGCTTGCGCGGCAGTGAAGCCAAAGTTGTCGCGCATTTTTCCCATGTTTTGAATTCGCCATTGCACAATTTTATAATCAATTTCTACGCGCATTGCCATTAGCTGGGCATTGTTCAAATTAGGGTCAACATCAAGTTTAAGCGTGCCTGCAAGCAACTTAGCAATCGGCGTACTGGCATGGTTAGGGAGTTCATGCAGGTCGGCAATGTCCTTGCCCGAACGAATGAAGGTGAGAAATGCTTCGATTCGATCCAGCCCGTATTGAATGTCATCCAGAAAATTTTGTAGCCATTCGTCGCGCTGGTAGGTACGAAGCGTAACCAGCATGGTGGTCTTGGTATTTTGTTGCATATCAACTTCGTCGCCCGCCTGCGTGAGGAAGTGGGAGCGCCCACGATTGCTCCAATCCGCAACCCGTAAGAGGCCCGGAAAATGGTCGAATTCATTGCCGCTGACTGTAATTAAATCGTGACTACCCGACTGCTTTAATTGTGCAACAAATGCGCAGAGCGGCTGGTTCCAAACCGCCGCGCTGTTATTTGCCATCACCTCCGCAATTGGCCAGTAAGTTTCTAGCCGCTCCCAATGCCCACCATTGCCAACCTCTAATAGAAATGTGCGATAGGCGCTGGGTAGGCTAATTTTATGCTGTTGCTCAAGCGATTGCAATTTTGCTGCGGATTCAATCGGCGGATTAAGGGCAATAGCGGTGAAGACATCAAAGGGATCAAGCTGCCGCAGCCGGGTCAAGGTGAGATGAATACGTTCCGACATGCTAGGCCATTGCTGCAGCGGCAGTTGTTCACCAAAGTGGCGCTGCACCACAAAAATATCCTGCCCATAAACCCAAACACGAAATCGAACTTCGTTGGCTTTATAGCTAATTTGATCGGCATGATGCAGCAGCTTTAAGTGGTGCAACACCTGCTTGAGAGCATTAGCCGCGGTTTCATCTGCAAAGAAGCCCACCAAATGATCGTGGCGAATATTCTTTATTTGTTCAACCATCGCAGCGCAAGCGTGAGCCTCATCGGCCGATTCAAAGAGCACATTTTGCACGCTCCCCCTCTCGGCATAAACCACCTGCCAAACTGCACCGGTTTGAATCAAGCAAATTACATCATCACCAGTTTGACGAATTTGATATTGCAAACAACCCTTACCCCAAAGTTTGAGGTCAAGCAATTCCGCGTTTAAATTGTCGTCATGCCACATTAAAGTAGCGGCGGTGCGCGGCGTCGGTAATGCAGGCATCGAGCAATGCGCTGAACCGTAATTTCGTATCTTCTACGCCTTCTACTGGCCAAATATTCATGAGGTCTCCAACGACGGGAACGACAGCTCGCTTTTTTTCGTTAATGCACTATTTAAGCAGAAAAGGAATTAGCAAATTTAGAGATTGGCTTCATCACCCTTCAATAATTATCGCGACTTAATTGACTGCAGCATTGCATTACGCAAAATGCCGTTTATCCTTGTTTGATAGCCTTTTCCATCGCTTTTTAGCCAAGCCAACACGTCAGCGTCCACGCGCACGGTAGTTGCGGTTTTGATGGGTTTATAAAAACGACCTTGAACCGCCTGCGCCCATTGAGTAGCGCTCAAAGGCTGAATGTCGCTCGTATCGATGGTGCTCTCGGGCAGCGCCGCCAGTGCCTTTAATTCTTTGCGCCGTGCTGGTGTCAACGGCGGTAGCGATCCTGATTTAAAACTAACCTTGTTCATAGCGTTTTTTCTCCTGTTTTGTGGCGCGAAGTGCAGAAATAATGAGTATTAACTCAATCCCCTCGTCGCGATCATGTACCGTATGAGCAAGAAGCAACAACAAAAAGCCATCAACCATACCTACGCTTTGCCAGCGCACTTCACCGCGTTCAAAGCGATCTTGAATTGAAACGCAAAGTGGATCGTCAAATACACGGGCCGCGATTTCAAAACGCACACCATGTTTATGGTAATTACTTTTAGCTTTGTCGGGATCCCATTCAATTATTTTGTACATACAAAATAGTATAACATTTTTGTATGGCTATTATTGGCTAAAGACGAATGTGTTAGTTTCATATGAAAAGAATATCTTTCACATTCAATCTTAAGTCGAAGTGGGTGGTTGGGTTATCTGTTCTCACCACGCCAGGTCTGTGTCATGTAAACTTAGCTCAGCTTTATGTGAGTTCAGCCTAGTCCATCATTCAAGCGGGATCGGCTAAAATCAGTCCTTTAATTCAAACGTTAGGCCGTATGAACACGACACCTGCGCTACCGACAGAATCATGGCTCAGTCTTATTGGCTCGCCTGTAACAGTACTCGGTCCTTCTCGTGGACATGTCCCTGATCTGAGCAAATACAGAATCGCCCAAATATATCTGTCTGATCAATCTTTGTGGCTGTACGGTGCTGTAACCGGCTTGCCCGATGAAGCAGAGTGCAATGGCGAGCTCAACGGCATCACCAAATTCAATCTTGCGATTGAGCTATCGCTTCGAGAGTTGGTCAGCTTCTCTGGTTACCCTGAGCTGGACGGAGAGTATGACGATTCCATGCACGGCTTCGAACTGGCCTTGCCCGTTGATATGTGCATAGCAAAGACTGAGGAGCTTGTCTGACCTGACGCGGAGCACCGAATTATTGACGTCATCGCTGTGTCGAGCCACCTGAAGTTCCGAGCGAGAGTAATGTTCATCACGGCCTACGGCGGTAAACACGCTCGAAAGAGGTACACAGATGCACTCCACGTAAGATATTGACATGCGACTCTGGCTTGGCTAATCGGGGGCGCTAGTGATGCGCGTTCCAGCAGATAAGAGCACCCCATCATTTGTACCCTGCAAGAACTTACGGAGAACTAGCATGTGGAAGGACCCTATAGTTGCCGAAACACGCGCCCTGCGCGAGCAATATGCAAGCCAATTTAGCCACGATACTGACGCCATCTTCCAAGACATTTTGCGTCGGCAAGCTCTGCCGGGGAAAATCTTGGTTTCTTACCCGCCTTGCAAGCCAGTTGCGCTAACGCATGCTGCGAAAAGCGTCTAACTAAAAGTTTTATCCTGCCATGCTCCGTGTGACGGCATCACAGGAAGAACTGACAGCCATTTGGGCAGCGATTGGGCACATCATGTAGCCCCTCCCTAAAACCCCTGCCGCACAATAAACCTCGTCTGGTTAAACGCTTGTTCGGCAATTTGTACTTGCAGTAGGGCGGTGTTGGCATCGTAGAATTCTAGGCGAAGGCTGCCCACCGGATTCACCCGCAAAAAATTGGCGTTGTAGGGGCTTTCTAGCCATGCGGTGGCTTGGGTGTTGTATAGCGTGCCGGTGTAGGCATTGCCATCCCATGTGCCACCGGGCATGACGTACCATGTGGCTTCGCCTTGGGTGTTGTAGGTATACCAAACCGCGAACAGGGTGGTGCCTTGTTGCGCGATGTTTAAACCCCAGCCATTTTCAGCTAGCCCCCCCCACCATAGATCGCCAACGGGTAGCCGTTGTGTGGTTGTTGTTGCCGCCGCGCCGAATACTTGGCGTTCAATATTTTTTGTGCCAGATAAGCCATTGATGGTGTAGCTTAGGGTGGCTGTTTTCGCACTTAAAAATGTGAGCTTGATTTGGCCTATGGATTTGCCCACATTCAGCGGTAACACAGCATTGGCATCGGGCGCGGTTTTATAGGCGTAGTAGGGGCTGGATTGCGGTTGGTACACCGCGCCACTGTATTCGGTTTGTTCGGTATTCCATGTGCCGCCAGGCATCACCAGCCATACTGGTTGCCCCGCTTCGTTATAACTATAGAGCACATTAAACTGGGTATTGCCGTGCTGGGTGATGCTCATGCCCCAGCCGCTTTGCGCTTCGCCCGCCCACCACATATCAGTGTAGTTGGGCGCTACTTTGGCAACTGTTGCGTAGTTTATGGTGGCGGTAGCGGTGGTGGCAGATACTGCGCCCGCAGGGTAACGCGCGATGGCGCTTTGCGCGACGGTAGGCGAGCTTTGCGGCACAAAGGTGCAGGAGGTGATGGCTATGGAGGCCGTAGAAACAGTAAGGGGCGTTAAGGCGGGTGCTACACATAAGGTATTGCCGCTGCTATCTACGAAGCTCACATTGCCAGTGGCGGCAATTGGCTTGTCAGGCGCACCAGATGTTAACGCTGCGGTATCTGCTGTTGCTAATACCTGCGCCGTTAAGGTTACGGTTTGCCCGCGCAGCGGGGCGGGCGGCTCCATGCTTAAGGTTAGGCTGTTGCTGGCGGTGCCCACCAAGTGGCGAATGGTGGCCTGTGCTTCTTTATTGGCGGCGTCACCTGCGTAATAAACCTGATACACGTTGAGCCCCACAGGGCGGGCATTTAGCGGCACATCGCAGGCCGCACGGCCAGATAATAGCGGCACCTTGGCGCAAATTATTTGCACGCCACTGCTGCTGAGGCGGCGCACTTCTACTTCACCCGCTGGTCCGGTGCCAGCCAGGCTTATCTGCAAAGAAATAGCCTCACCAACTGCCGAGGGCGATTTGCTCGCCGTGAGTACCGCGATGGTGGCCGAGCGTAGCGGCCTTGGGGCAAATTGCACCGTGATGTCGGTGCTACCATTTAAGCCAAGGCCATCTATAGCGCAAATTGATCCGTTGAATGGTGCTAGGGGGGGCTGTCCGGAAGTACACACCGGCACCCCATTTACGAACCAGCGGCTGACGACGGAGAGCGCATTGGGCATTGCCACTAATTTAATGCCCCCGCCCAATATGGCGTTAGCGTTGCATTGCGCACTTAGGCTGAAGCCGCATTTAATATTAAGGGCGCGGGCACTTACATGGCCACCCACACCAGCTATTACTTCGCCACCGGCGGTATTAAATAGCACTCGCAATGGTGTTGTTTGCGTCTGCATTGGCAGCACCAGATTATCGATCCACGCGGCGTCGGCACCGGCTACGGTGTTGGTATCTTTTTCATATGACCACAGCAGAGTATGGTTGCCTGCGGTAATGGGTACTTCAATGCGCGCCCAGCCGCTATTGCCAGAAGCACCTACCCCCCCTGTTTCGGTACAAGACCCGTTTAAGCCCACCACCACACCATCCACAAAAAACCGGAGGCAATCAAACTCCGCTTCGCTGGATACGCGTCGATCAAAACTAATCACCCCAGCCACAAACACGCCTTCAAACTGTAATTGCGCCTTAGCAGCCACACCGTTATTGGCGGTTGGATTTGATTTTAGGCTGCAGCTGCCTTCGGTGCTGGCATCGCGGGCAATTCCCCAGCCTGCAGTGGCCCCTTCGGGCTGCGAGAAGCCGGATTCGGGCAGTACGCAATTGGCGGGGAAACGATCCGGTTCGTCATCAAGAATTTCCACCGTAGCGCTACTGCCGCCCACCGCGCTGCCTACTAAAGCCTGCGCGTTTACAAAATCAAAAAGTATTACTCTAAAATTTTCTGTTCCCTCATTTAAAGTATCTTGCAGCGTTTGTATGGTGACGGTCTTTTCGCCCAGTTCGCCATCGGCCCAATTGAGTAAGCCGCTATTGGTTAAAAAATCAAGCTCTGCCCGTGCGGTTTGGTCAACCGTCATAAAGCGCACCGATGCCCCCCCCGTGCTACCACCAAGGCGCGAGACTTTTAAGGTTACCATCCCCCCCTCAGGTACAGAATAGGTTTGCGGATAAAACTGAATCGTGCCACCGGCATTCATCGCATTGGGGCGAAAGGCACTCAAGGTAGCGCGGGTATTATTAAGCGCTAGGGCAGCGTTGGACAAGGTAGAATCACCACTAGGCCAATCGCGATAGGGTATGGTGGCGCTTGAAAACTGCGGCACGCGCACGCAAGAAATACTTTTGGCAACGCAGGCATCGTTATAAGCCATGATGGTGCGGAATTTATTTACCGTATCCACATAACCATGCGCGTAGGGGTAGGGTGATGTGCTGGTATCCACAAAAGGATCATGGCGCAGACCCATATTGTGCCCAAGTTCATGCGCAAAAGAGTAATTGCCCACCGCGCAGCCCCGCGCCACCACATTAAACGCGCTACGTGCAAAGCTGGCCGCAACGGTACTCATCACATTACCAATACCACAACTGCCGCCGCCATCTTCCACCCATAAACTCACCACGTCCGCGCCATAGGCATCGCGCTGCAGATGCACATCATCTAATGGCCCACCGCCCACGTTGCGCAGCACGGTGAGGTCAGTGCCCATATTGCCGGTTTCAGCATAAGCCACTTCATAGGCCAGCACCAAACGCAATTGCTGTTTTACCCCACTGGTGGTGTAGGCCAAATTAGTTTGTGCTACCGCTAAATTGATCTGGCTTGCCATCGCTGCCGTGCCCCCCACTGCAGCCCGCGCCGCCGCCGTATAGGCCACCATCACGTCGATGATAGTGTCACCATCGGCTTGCGGTGCGATGTTTGGTAATATGGCCGCCGCAGTTGCGCCCAACCCTGATGGCGACTGTGCACTGACCGATGCCAAACGATTTGCCACATCTAATGCCTGCGCTAATAATTTGCGTTCGGAGTGCAAGCGCTCTAGTGCTTCGGCACCAGCCCAATCCGGTGAATGGTCGGTAAAGCGCCGCTGATCCACTTCAACCCAGCGATAGCGAGTTTCGGTGCTGTTGTTGCGTTGGCTAGTGTCGTGCGCCGTTGCAGGCAGCAATTGAAATTGCGTATCGCCCAACTGCACCACCGCCGAAACGGTTCCCGCATAATCAACCCAAACCACAGTGCCGCGCGCTTCCCCAACCACAGTACCCGTCACCGCATACCCCAACGCGGGTTGCCGCACATCCAACCATTGCGCCGCATCAAAGCGCAAATTAAGGGTGCGCGTTGCATCAACCGGTGCGTGTAAAACCAACGGTTCTAACGGCGTTGCCCTGCTAGCAGCACTCCCAGCCAGCGCAGATTTGGCAAGCAAGGTATTCGCCGCCTTTTTTTCTGCCATCGCCTGCGCAAAATCGCGCAGCGCCAAGCGCGATTCAGGCACCAGCGCTGCGAACTCAAACGAAAGGGCAGGGTTAATATTAGTATCAAACCTAGTAATTGCCTGTGCGATAGCGGTGCCGTGCGCCAGCGCCGCGCTCCACATTGCCACAACAATTAAAGTGCGAATGAAATGACGAGTAAGCATATTTTGAAGCGCTCTAAACATTTGAAAAAGATGCGAATAGTGATGTGTGCCGTAAGTAGTTACCCAGCAGCGAGTCTGCTACTTTACACCGATACAGGGTTTGGGTGTTACGGTGCCAGCTCTCAATAGCGTGGTGTGGCAGTGTAGGGGCACCGCATGCCGTGCTCGTACAATAGTGGCAGGCTGTGCTTCGGTAATCGTGGCATAGGCCGCTGGTGTCATTCAGCAACGTACCCCCTCTCTCCCGGCCTCTCTCCCTCAAGGGGCGAGAGGAGGCAGGTCGGCGTCGGGCGGTGGTTTGGTTTGATAGCGTGGTGCGGCACCGTACGGGCACGGCATGCCGTGCCTTCATGGCAAACCGTGATGCCGGTATGGCACGCGTAGGGCGCAATCAGTGTAGCGCCCAATTACGCCCTACGGGCTACAAGGCATTATCGTAGGGTGGGCAACGTTTTTTTGCCCACCATCGGTAATCAAATTTGCAGGTAGCGCAGGTACATCAACACCGACGGTGGGCAAATGAGACGTTGCCCACCCTACGGCGCGGCGGTGCAACGTAGGGGGGGGGTAGGTTGGGCACGCTGTTACGTAAACACGCCTGCCCAACGATGCCTTTTACTGTGCCACTACACTATGATTCAACACGCTCGACGTTGCCGGAAAGTTATAGGTATCTCCCGCGAATTCCGATGTGATCGTCACATTACCTGCTGGCGAAAACACCGTTGTGCAATTGGCTTCACGGATATGGGTAACATTACTCGCCCGCAAGGTAAGCGGCACATCCACACAACCCGCAATCGCCACACCGTTGACCTTAAACGTAATCACATTTGTGGTACTGGCGTATGGCACACCGGCAATATCGGTTACCCATGCTTTGAAGGTTACGGGCTTGCTGACGACGCTGCTAGTTTGTGCTGTAGTTGTTGGTGCTACGTAAATTTGCGTTCGCTCAACACCGGTAAATAGGGCGGCGGCCTCACTATTTACATTTACCTTGGGAATTAGCGGGGTAAAGGTGGCTTCCATTTGGCAGGGACCGTTTACGGTTACATCATACGTATCTAAGCCGGTGCCGATGGGAACGAACGCTACCGGTTGGTTGGTTTTAATGTATTCGCAATTGCTGGCTACACGTAACAGATGGCGCGGCTTGGTGGTTACGGATACTTTAACAACACCCCCGTAGGGTACGGTTTGATCGCCCTCGGGGCTAATGGTGCCATTGGCGGCGGTGATGGTATTGGCAAAGCTTTTGAATACCGACGGGCCAGGGGTAATAATTGCGAAGGTAATTTTGCGTACCTTATGGCGGTTGTAGCTAGCAATGTACAAATTACCTGCTGCATCTAAGGCAAAAGCCAGCGGCTCGTTTACCGTAGCCGTGGCGATTGCGCCGTCAACATTGGTGGCTGGGCTAGTTGAGTTCACTGCGCCTGCAGTGGTGCCAAGCAAGGTAGTAATGATGCCGTTAGGGGCAATTTTACGGACGCGGTTACCGTTCCCATCCCCCACATATATATTTCCGCTACTATCTTTGGCAAGGCCACTGGGTGTATTTAGCGTCGCTGCGGTGGCTAGACCGTCATCACCAGTGCTGGTGCCAACACCCAACAGACCAGCAATGGTGCTAATCGCACCCCCAGGTATAATTTTACGCACGCGCTGGCTACTACGTTCAGCCACAAGAAGACTGCCATCGCTTTGTATCAATAGCCCGAGTGGGATATTGAGCGTTGCGGTAGCGGCGGACGGGCCGTCAACGCTGTTGGAAGAAGCGCCTGTGCCTGCAATATTGCTAATGATATTGGTGGTGCCATCAATTTTACGGATGGTAGACGCAATATAATCGGCCAAAAACAAATTGCCTGCAGTATCAAAAGCTAGGGAAATCGGCCAACGTACCGTTGCCCCCGATGCTAAACCACCGTCACCGGTATTGGTTTGCGTGCCATTGCCCGCCACGGTAGAAAGCGCACCTCTGGCGCTTACCTTTTGAATGGCACCGAGCGAGCCAATATAAACATTACCAGCCGCATCTTCCGCCAAGCCGCCGGGTTGGTTCAAATTTGCAGCAGTGGCCAATGCGGCGCTTGCCGTGAAACCTGCTGCACCCGTTCCCGCAAAGGTGGTGATGATGCCTGCGGCATCAATTTTACGCACGCGATGGCCATTTTGCTCGGCTATGAGCACGCTACCATCGCGGCGAACTAGCACACCGAGAGACTGGTTAATTGTTGCCGCGGTGGCGGCAAAGCCATCGCCCGTTGATGATGCAACGCCGGTACCGGCTAGAGTGGAAACGGTTTGGGCGAGGGTGGGGGTGGTGATTAATAGTGTGGTGGCCGCGCACAGGGCGGCGGTGAGACCGGTGAAGGCTTTTAAGGTTTGTATTGCGACTCCTTGAATGGGTTTTGCGGGAAAGATCTCCTAGTTGATTCTGTTGAAATGGTAACGATATACCGCATGCAAGATTATGGATAAATTGCGGATTATTCAACGCGTGGAGTGGGTTGCAGCCACGCGGCAAATACTGCGTTTCACGTTGGTTAGGCACTGGTGGGGGAACGGCAGTGTCATAGTTTGGGCAAAGCGGTCATAACGCGGTCAAAGCGTTTTTGCGTGTCCACGAGGGGTTACAAATTCACTACCGCTTTTGTACGGGCACGGCATGCCGTGCCCGTACAACCGTGGCATGCGGTGTGCGTGCGATCATGACATACCGCACGCATGCAATCGTGAAATCCGTCACCCGACTTGTAGGGGCGAATAATCATTCTCCCTCAGCGTATTGGCGCAAGCGCCGTATCCCGTGATCGACATCGTGTAACAACAGTTGGAACGCATGCAAGCTGTCATATTTTCATCGTAGGGGCATGGCATGCCGTGCCTCTACAACCGTGGCATGCCGTACCATTAAAACAAAATCGAAGCGCGGACTATTTACGAATGTTCAGCATAAACCTTCGCTACAATTTTCCAACCAGATGCAAATTTAATGAGCGATAGATAGTCGGTATAAATATTTTTACCTTGGCGATAAATCTCCAGCTTTACTGCCGCTACACCGTTCGTTACGTCTATTTGCAAAATACAACAATCACGTACCGCGGTGCTGGGATCAAACCCTGGCTTGGCTTTACGCGCATTAATCGCCGTGATCCAATCTTTAATGGTGTACTTGTCTAACTTCTCGCCATCAGCACCTAAAATTGCAAAGTCAATATGAAATCCAGTGGCCATCGTAACGGTGTCAAGTTTATTAAAAGCGCCTTGGCAATAAGCATTGTCTACTACGCTTCGCACCAGTTCCGTTTCTGGATTTTTTTGTGTAACTGCTGTTGTTGAGGCCGTTGCAACAGCACCGTGGAATATTGCGATTGCGGCAACTAAAACAGCGATAGTGCTTTGAATACTTTTATACATGTTGAGCTTCCTGATGAGGTGAAGGAAAATTACTGTGCTGGCTTTGCTGATCGAAACAAACCTATTACGCTAATGAGCAGCCAGAATGATTCAATGGCGATAGACGGCCAATTTGGCTCTACCACTAGTGAGATGAGGATAAGTTGCGGCACCCGCTGCGTTTAGGCCGGAATAGAGGCGCTGTTGCGCCTGTAATCGACCAAACTGCAGCAGCGCATAGGCAATAACAATCGCGCCTGCGCCGATAAAACCGAGGATATTGAAAATCATGATTTTGCTGGCACTGGAGAATGCAAGGAATATTTGTTAGTAGATGCCGCCCACCATGCATCAAGAAACGCCCAAAACCAAATGCGGATGGCCACAAAACGGGCGTCTGATGTCAGGCAATCGGCTGCACTAGGATGTACTATGGGTAGTGGCGATTTCGTTTTAAAATAGGCATTCAATTCATCCACAAGTTGCGCATTCCATTCGGGGTGAAATTGCAGCCCGATTTGGGTAGCACTACCAGCAGCATTATTGAATGTGAAATGCTGAGTTGCGCACTGCTCGCTAAAGCCGATAAGACGGGCATCTTCTGGCAAGCAACATTCGTCTTCATGCCATTGCAGTGCTTCAATGGGGGCGCTATTTTCAATTTTAATTTTCGTCCAGCCGGTCTCGGCTGCTGGCATAAACTTCACCGTGCCACCACGTGCCATGCATAATAATTGCGCACCAAGACAAATACCGAGTACCGGCGTGCCGCACATCACCCGCTGCGCTAGCCATGCTTGCTCACTGCGCAACCAGTCTAATGGATTCGGAACAACATCCAAAGGATAGGGGCCACCTAGCAGTAAAATCGGTTGCCCTGTAGCTTGTTCCGCTGTGACTGCTTCATCTGGCAATTGCGCCAAGTCAGCTCGAAACACATCTAGCGCCACGCCGCGCGCCTTCGCCCAGACGCCAACTTCGCCGCAATGTTCGACTGGATGATGTTGAATAATCGTTAAACGCATTGGCATCACTACTGAGGCGTTCATTTTAAATCTTCAGTTTCAAAATAGATAATGCTTGAAACACGATATTGCTTAGGACTTTGCGCATCTAATGCCTTCTGCAATACAGTCAGTGACGGCGATTTCAAGTCGTCGTTAGGAACAATTACTTCCTCGATACTAGCCGAAGATGCTTTTTTTACAGGCGTTTGCAGCCTATTGAGTGCCACAATGATGTCAAAGTCTGGCCGCCGATCAATTAGTTTAATTAGAAACTGTTCATGCTGGCTACCGATCTTTAGATATCGTCCCGCCGTTTCCACGCGTTTAGCAAAGTCAAGCCGCCGGTAAAAAATTACCTCCTCAACGATTACCGTTTGCTTTATGTATTGTTCCTTACCGCCACGCTCAAAATGCCCCTGCACAAAACGCGCTTGAAACTGTGTCAGCGGTGCTGCGTGCTGCGGTGCAAAACTATATAAATCGAATGCTTCAGGATCGAGCGTCCAAAGCGCTGGCTTCGCGCTTAAATTCTTACGCAAGGCCAAATCAGTTACCGCGTCTTTTAGGCGAAAGCGAATAATCATTTGCACATCATGCGGTGCATGAAACATCGGTAAATGTGCTGCATACAAACCATCCACACCGCCAAAAACCGCCATACCGTGGGAGCCGAAGCCCGGCGGCGCGGGATTTCTTGTGGCACTTGCTCCGGTTGGAAAACTAGTAAGTCCCAGCATTAACAACACATAAATAGTTGGCGCAAACAAGGTCGCAAATTTAGCACCTAAAAAAACAGCAAATAATGATCGCATCATGACTAAGCCTCTTAAACTTTAACAATTAATTTACCGCGATGATCACCCGTAAATAAACGATTGAGCGTCGCTGGCAAATGCATAAACCCTGCCACTATTGTTTCTTCTGCAACAATTTCGCCCGTCCTCACCCATGGCGCGACGATACGCAACATTTCATCCAAACGATGCACATAATCACGCGCCAACATGCCTTGAATCGTGGCACGCTGATAGAGCATATGATGCAAGAATCGCGGCCCCATTTCAGGATTGTCTAAGCCACCCGAATATTGACTAATTGTGCCGCAAATTACGATGCGTGCGCGGCGGTTAATAATAGGTATTACGGCGTCAGTGACCATACCACCTACATTATCAAAATACACGTCCACGCCGCCAGTGAGCGCTTTAATTTGCGCTTGCAAACTACCTGCACTTGTATGAGATTTGTAATCAATGGCCCAATCAAGTTTTAAGGTATCACGCAGCCAATTACACTTGGCCTCACCGCCAGCAATACCTAACACGCGACAGCCCTGCCGTTTGGCAAACTGCGCCACTAGCGAGCCAACGGCACCAGCTGCCCCTGACACCACCACCACTTCACCCGCATGTGGTTTACCCGATTCCATCAAGCCAAACCATGCCGTGCGCCCAGGCATGCCGAGCACGCCCAATGCGGTGCTGACGGGTGCCAGTGCGGGATCAAGCTTACGTAAAGTGCTATGGTGCATTACCGCGTGGGTTTGCCATCCCATCATGCCTTCTACCCAATCACCGGCTATGAAATTGGGTGCATTAGAAGCAATCACTTTACCCACACCACCAGCCGATTGCACCGTATTCAACGGATGTGGCAGCTCGTTATAGGTCGGCTTCAATGACTGATTGATACGCATATAAGGGTCAACACTGATGTAGCGTAATGCAATCAGCACCTCGCCAAGCGCAAGCACTGTAGGTATTGAATCTTCGCGTAATTGATAGTGTTCCACATCTACCACGCCCTCTGGATGGCGCTGGTAGATCCAGCGCATATTATTGAGTGTTGCTGGCAAACTTGGGGTAGTTGAAAGAGATAACATGGCGACCCTCATTGCGTGGATTGAATGATGAAGCCCACATTATGAGATGTTTGCTAGCGACTTAAAAGCACTATAAAATCACTTATTGTGTACTTCTAAGAAACGATTATGGTGGCGAAAATGGATATTAATGATCTCCGCTCATTCCTGATTGTAGCCAAGCACGCAAATTTGCGTACTGCCGCTGATGAATTGCACCAAAGCCCTTCGGCGTTATCGAAGGCGATAAAGCGCATCGAAACATCAATAAATACAGCTATCTTCGACCGTATCGGTAAAACGATCAGGCTCAATACCGACGGTGAACGGCTCCGTGATCGCGCTATGGCAATCACGGCACTTGCTGATGAAACGCAAGCTGAATTTCGCGGTGACCGTCAACAATTGCACTGCCGCATCATCGGCCCATCACTACTGCAATGGCGTTACGCCCCCGCCATTGCTGCCGCACTGACGGCAAGTTATCCGCAATCGGCCATCAACTTTACCGATAAATTTGAAGATGCTGCCATCGCCGCGCTAGTGCAGGGGCATGCCGACTTTGCGCTCATCACAGCAGCGGTTGTCAATGCTGGGCTGCCCGCTGGGGTAGAGATTTTATCGTTAGGGCAAATTACGATGCAGTTAGCGGCGGATGCGTCGCACCCTATCATCGCCGGCTCGTCTGCAGCGCAAAAATTAAAGAATCGCATCTCCGCCAATTCCGAAACGATTCTTAAACACGATTTTGCCTGCCCGAATCATTCACAGTTTTGTGGCATTGACCGTGGCTCCAGATCCGACGGCTGGCGTGATGACAAACTGCCGCGACGGGTACGCTACTGGACCAACGATATGCAATTACTGATCGCGCTAGTGCGTAGTGGTCAAGCGCTGGCTTACCTACCCGATTTCGTACTCAAAGAAACTGGCCTTACGCGCCTCCACGTAAGCGACTGCGCCTACCATTGCGTAGAGCAGGTTTTTTTAGCATGGCGGCCAAGCACTGCCAGCGGTTGGCAGAATCGTTTAGTGAGTACCTTGAAAAAAACGAGCGGCAAACTTAAGACATAACGCTAGCGATCAACCAAAACGACCCGTAATATAGTCCTCAGTCGCTTTATGCTTAGGCTTGACAAAGATCGTATCGGTTACGCCAAACTCGATCATTTCACCTAAGTACATATAGGCGGTGAAATCAGAAACCCGTGCGGCTTGCTGCATATTATGGGTAACGATGAGGATCGTCACGCGCTCTTTTAAATCGTGCACCAGTTCTTCGATTGCACCGGTGGCGATGGGGTCAAGGGCTGAAGTTGGTTCATCGAAGAGCAAAATTTCTGGGTCGGTTGCCAACGCGCGGGCGATGCACATGCGTTGCTGCTGACCACCGGATAGATTGAAGGCAAGGCTATCTAAGCGGTCTTTCACCTCGTTCCATAATGCCGCACCACGTAAGGCTTCTTCTACCTTATCTTCTAACACGGATTTTTTATTTACGCCACGCACGCGCAAACCGTAGGCAACGTTCTCGAAAATTGATTTCGGAAAAGGGTAGGGATTTTGGAACACCATTGAAATACGCATACGTACTTCTATAGGATCAATGGTAGGCGCTAAAATATTTACGCTGTCGGGATACATCATGATTTCACCCTCATAGCGATTACCGGGGTAGAGATCATGCATACGATTAAAGCTACGTAAATAGGTAGATTTACCGCAGCCAGAAGGCCCAATGAGCGCAGTTACTTTACGGTCATAAATAGGCATATTGATATTTTTCAAGGCCTGAAACGCACCGTAGAAAAAATTGAAATTTTTTGATTCCGCTTTGAGCACCAGTGCTTGCGCACTATTTGCATCAGTTGCGCCAGTGATTTCGGGGGTGAGGACAGCAGCCATAAGAGTTTAATTTTCTAAAAATATTATTTCGACTAAATACTGAGAGCCTGTGCTAATTTTTTTACCTTTTACCACTTAATATTTTTGCGTAGTCGATAGCGTAAATAAATAGCGAAGGCATTCATTGAAAGCGTCATCACAATCAGAACTAATCCTGCAGCGGCGGCATTCGCCTGAAACGCTTCTTCGGGGCGTGATGTCCAGTTGAACATCTGAATCGGCATCACCGTAAAGCCAGACGCCAGCCATTCAAAATTAAAGTAAGGAGGCGATGAAGTGATAGGAGAAGGCGGCAGAAAGGCGATGAAGGTTAACGCGCCGATAGTAATGATAGGTGCAGTCTCGCCAATTGCACGCGATAGACCAATAATGACCCCCGTTAAAATGCCCGGTAGCGAATAGGGCAAAATATGGTGTGAGGTCGTTTGCCATTTAGTAGCGCCCAAGGCATAGGAACCTTCGCGAATAATCTGTGGTATCGATCGTATAGATTCACGTGTGGCGACGATAATGATAGGCAAAATTAGCAGTGCGAGCGTGAGCCCAGCGGACAATACACTTTGCCCGAAACCAAATTGATACACAAAAAGTCCCAAGGCCAATAGACCATAAACAATCGACGGTACACCCGCTAAATTACTGATATTAATTTCAATCACGTCAGTGAACCAGTTTTTGCGTGCGTATTCTTCTAGGTAGACACCTGCCGCCACCCCAAATGGAATCGCAAACGCAGCCGTTACCAGCATAACCATTACTGAACCAACCCATGCAGACAAAATACCTGCACCTTCAGCTCGACGCGAGGGGAAGTTAGCAAAAAAATCCAAGCTCAAGCGACCCGCTCCCGAAACGGCCATATCAACCAACAAGGCCGTAAACACCAGAATACCGAAAGCCAAGAACAGAAAGCCAACTGCTGAGAACGCTAAATCATAGCGTTTGGCCTTGGCGATCAGGCGACGGATCGCACTTAAATCTCTATTTAACTCTGCTGTAGCCATTGCCTAATAACTTTCTTTGTATTTGCGACGCAATATATAGCCCAAGATATTAAAGGCTAGGGTAATTAAAAATAAGGTTAAGCCCGCTGCAAAAATAGTTTGATAACCAATACTGCCGTGGGGCAAATCACCCAGAGCCACTTGGACGATATAGGAAGTAATCGTAGCTGCTGGTTCCATTGGGTTTAACGTGAAGTTAGGTTGCATACCCGCAGCGATGGCGACTACCATCGTTTCGCCTACCGCTCGCGAAACTCCTAAAATGTAAGCCGCCGCGATGCCTGAGAAAGCGGCGGGGGTAACCACTTTTAATGCTGTTTGAAACCGTGTCGCGCCCATTGCGTAGCTACCTTCGCGCAATGCCATCGGCACGGCACGCATTGCATCTTCAGAGAGTGAGCTAATATAGGGCACGATCATAATGCCCATCACCAAACCAGCTGACAACATACTGAAGCCTGGTAAATTTGGGAAAAAGAATTGCAGAATGGGCGACACAAAAAGTAGTGCGAAAAATCCGTAAATTACAGTCGGCACACCTGCCAGCAATTCCAATACCGGCTTGGCAAATTCACGCACCCGAAACGACGCAAATTCCGACAGGTAAAGCGCAATAATTGTCCCCATGGGCACTGCTACTAGCAAAGCGACAAATGAGGTCACCAAGGTACCGCAGAGCAGCACTAAAATACCGTAGTGCGCATCGGCAAAAAGCGGTGTCCATTGGGTGTCAGTGAGGAAAGCGGTGATAGGCACCGCTTTAAAAAACTGCCACGATTCTGATACCAAAATATAGACGATACCAAAGGTGGTCAACACTGAGGAAGCCGCCGCTAAAAATAGCAGACCTTCAATGATCCGCTCTTTAATATTGCGGCTGAATTTAAAGGCTAACCTACCCGATTCACGCCCTTCAGTTAGCACTGTTGGTACGGCTTTAATTTGCGCTTCTAAGGTGGATGCCATAGCGTTTTATATTTATCTTAAGGTCAAATTCATTGCCCGCTGCACCAAAGTGAGTACCAAATGGTGCAGCGGAACTAATAGCTTAAAGCTTCGCTTCGCGACGCAACAATTCTTCGATTGTTACACCTACTTCAGCCACACCGCCAAACACCGTACCGAGCTTCATTTTATTTACATGATCCTGTGATGCTTTGTAACTTTCAGCAGGAAGCGGAACATACTTCACCTCTCTAGCCAGCTTCGCACCGTTCGTCATGTAGTAGGCTACAAATTCCTTCACTTCAGGTTTTTCTAATGACTTGGCATTTACATAAATGAAAATCGGGCGAGCAAGCGGCTGATAAGTACCTTTGATTACCGCTTCCATCGATGGGCTTACTGCAGCGGCACCAGCTTTAGCAACGATTGGTACTGCTTTTAATTTAGCTTGGTTTTCGATGTAGTACGCAAAGCCAAAATAGCCCAACGCAAATTTGTCACGCTGTACGCCTTGCACCAAAACATTGTCGTCTTCAGAGGCTGTGTAATCACCACGGCTTGATTTTGCTTTACCAACAATAGCTTCGGTGAAGTAGTCAAACGTACCGGAATCTGATCCCGCGCCGAACAATTTTACCGGCTCATTAGGCCATGCTGGGTTAACGTCTTTCCAAGTTTTTACTTTACCCTGAGCTGCAGGTTCCCAAAGGGTCTTCAACTCGGCAACGGTCATCTGTTTGATGAAATCATTCTTTGGGTTAACAACTACCGTCAACGCATCGAAAGCCACGGGCAATTCGATATATTTCACGCCTTCTTTAGCACATTCTTCCATCTCTTTTTTCAAGATCGGGCGGGACGCATTGGAAATATCAATTTCGTTACGACAGAATTTTTTAAATCCACCGCCCGTACCGGATATGCCCACGGTAACTTTAACTGCGCCTTTTTTACTCTTTTGATAGTCTTCGGCGACGGCTTCCGAGACCGGATAAACCGTAGAAGAACCATCGAGCTTAACAATTGACGCAGCTGCAAATACCGCTTGTGCCGACACCAAACCACCAGACACGACAGCGCCTATAAGTAGTTTTTGTACCAAATTTTGTTGCAAGAATCCTGTTTTCATAAAAACTCCAAATAGTGTTTGTGAATCAATTTACGCCAGCATCCACATATTAGCTTTGGAATATTTCAATCGTATTACAGCTTTCCTTAATTGCAAAGCTTATATTCTTAACCTTAAGTTGCAAAAACCTCACGTACCACTGCGGCAATACGCTCCGCCAATACCGCCACTTTTTCGCCATCACGCCCCTCTACCATCACCCGTATGAGCGGTTCGGTGCCTGAGGCACGCAACAGCACCCTACCATCACCCGCCAAAGCCGCTTCTGCCGCTGCCACAGCCGCATCAAGTTTAGGGTTACCATTGGCAGAAATTTTTCCTCCAGATTGTGCCAAAGCAGCTGCATCTAACCGCACATTAATCATCACCTGCGGGAACATGTGAAGTTCTGTCGTAAATTGCCCTAAAGTTGGTGTATTGGCCAGACTGGCATCGGCATAACTCAGCGCTGCCAAGACCTGCAGGGCAGAAATAATACCGTCACCAGTGGAATGCTTATCCAAGCACAATAAATGACCGGAATTTTCACCCCCCAGTTCCCAATTTTTTTCTCGCAGCAGTTCAAGCACGTAGCGATCACCCACTTTGGCACGTAAAAACGGGATATTTTGCTTTGCAAATAGCTGCTCAAGCGCAAAATTAGTCATCAAGGTGCCAACTACGCCGCCCTTAAGTACGCCACGGCTCACGCGGTCTTTAACGATGGCATAGAGCAATCGATCACCATCAAAAATCTCGCCATCACGATCGGCCATCATCAAACGATCACCATCGCCGTCAAGCGCGATACCAAAATCCGCACCATGGTCAATCACGGCTTTTTGCATCGCGGTGGTATGGGTAGCGCCGACTTCATGATTGATATTGATGCCGTTGGGCTGTGCACCGATGGCAATGACTTCTGCACCAAGCTCCGAGAAGACCACCGGCGCAATATGGTAGGTAGCACCATGCGCACAATCTACCACCAGTTTTAAACCCCGTAAATTTAATGCTGCCGGAAAGCTATTTTTACAAAACTCAATATAACGCCCTGCTGCATCATTCACACGCCGTGCTTTTCCTAAACGCGCAGAAGGCACGCACTGCATCGGCTTATCCAGCGCGGCTTCGATGGCAAGTTCAACCGCATCCGGCAGCTTGGCACCTGTGGCTGAAAAGAACTTAATGCCATTATCTTCAAACGGATTATGCGATGCTGAAATCATCACCCCGGCAGATAATCGTAGCGCATGGGTAAGATGCGCAACCGCCGGGGTCGGCATCGGCCCCACTAGGAGCACATCCACACCTGCAGCGGAAAGCCCCGCTTCTAGGGCGCTTTCAAGCATATAACCAGAAATTCTGGTGTCTTTGCCAATCAATACCGAGGGTCGCACCGCACCATCATAGGCATGCAGGCGGCCAGTCCTATCGGCGCTTTCGGCGGCACTCATATGCAAATTTGCCGTTGATGGTTTGCTTCCAGCGCCCGCTAACACCTGTCCTGCGGCATAACCTAGGCGCATCACAAAATCAGGGGTGATGGGCGCATCGCCGACTTTACCGCGAATGCCATCGGTACCAAAATATTTTCTACTCATTGGCTACTACACCCTTCCGCTATGTTTTAGTTCCAAATATCGGTTTACCAACTGCACCGATAACTGTTTTGGTGTGACGTCTAATATATTTGTGCCCTGCATTTGCAAGGTGCGTAGCAGGTGTTCACGCGCTTCAAAATAAGCACTGGCACCGGCGTAATTCGCAGCTTCATTGAGCGTAACGATCGGCTTCACCATTTCATTATCGAGCACATCTTCGCGCAGACTTGCCAGCAGTACCAGATTGCGCCGCGATAGTAGTTTTAGCGCCTGCGATAAGCTTTCATCATCTTCATCACGCACATTGGTAATCACCACCACCAAAGAGCGTCGCGTCAGTTTTGCGGCCAGCTCTTTGGCGGCCAGCACATAATCTGGCGTTTGCAAGCTAGGCTGTAAATCATAAAGCGTATCTAAGCAACGGTTGACCATATTGCGCGACTTACCCGGCACCAAATAGCGCGATTGGGCATTGCCAAAGGTCATCAGCCCGACCGAATCACCTTGCCGCACCACTACATAAGACAGCAGCAGCACCGCATTGAGCGCATGATCAAAATGCGATAAGGTATCGCTTGAAGCTTGCGCTGCCATGCGGCGTCCACAATCGATTAGAAATACCACGCGCTGATCGCGCTCGTCTTCATATTCACGCGAAATGAGCCGATTATTGCGGGTAGATGCCTTCCAATCAATCTGCCGCATACTATCGCCTTGACGATATTCGCGCAGTTGTTCAAATGTTAATCCCTCACCGCGCCGTCGTCGGCGCAGCACGCCAATATCCGACAATCTGTTCTCAGTTGCCAGCAGCGCATAACGCGATACCGCCGCAAAATTGGGCAAACTGCGCACCAATTGCGCCGAGCCAATATGCACCTGCCGTTCCCAAAGTCGCAACGGCGAAACGACGCGCAAATGCGGGCGACCAAACATTAAATCGCCACGGATATTAGGCTTGAACTTATAGCTCGTCAACGCATAACCACCAGCCGCTACCGTCGCCGTAAAGGGCTGACCTATTGCCTCACAAAGCTGCGGCTGCTGATCGTGAATCGTGAATGTGAGCGGCCGCAATTGTTGATGCGGCCACGACATTTTTAACGTCACGGGGCTCCATACCCCCACAGCTACCGAGCCGGAAACACGACGCTCTACAGTTAAGGGCGCGGTATTCTTCCACGGCAAAAACACCGCTAAAAAATCAGAAACGGCAATAATTACAATGACCAACACCCCGATAAGCATCAGTTGGGTAATGCGTTCGGCAAAGGCGGGGTACACTTGTGCGCTCACCGTGGCAGCAAGTGTCCAGCCAATCAAGCCCAAGGCAAGCCAGAGCAATAACTTTCGTGGAATCATTATTTTCTAAATTTTGGCATGATCATGTTTTTGCGCTCAAGTGCGCGGTGCTGGCACTTGGGCAAATAATTCCAGCAACAACATATCAACGGAAGTGCCTTCAATTTCCATTTCTGGAGACGCGCGCACACGGTGGCGTAATACCGGCAACGCCACCTGTTTAATATCGTCAGGCGTTACGTAATCGCGGTGTTCAAAAAGCGCATTAGCACGTGCCGCACGAATCAGCGCGATACTACCGCGCGGCCCGCTCCCGCTAGAAAATCCAAAAGCGCCCACATTCATATCCGCACCCAAGGTGTCGCTAGGGCGGGTTGCGCGTACCAAACGCACGGCGTAGTCCACAATTTTCTCGTCTACTGTGACAGCAGCAGCGGCCTGTTGCATCGCTTGCAGAGCTACTGCCGTAACTACCGCATTGACATTATCGGTATTAAGTTTATCGCCCACAGTGCCGCGTGTAACGCGTTCTACTAGGGCGCGTTCTTCAGCATCGCCCGGATAGCCCACATTAATCTTAATTAAAAATCGGTCTAGCTGCGCCTCGGGCAGTGAATAGGTGCCTTCCTGCTCAATCGGATTTTGTGTGGCCAACACCATAAACGGCAGGGGCAATTTAAAGCCTTCGCCTTCAATGGTAACTTGGCCTTCCTGCATTACCTCAAGCAATGCTGCTTGCGTTTTTGCGGGGGCGCGGTTAATTTCATCGGCCAATACAAGATTTGCGAAAATAGGGCCTTTACGCGTAATAAACTGGGCGCTTTTTGCATCGAATAGGGTATGGCCAGTGACGTCTGATGGCATCAAGTCTGGCGTAAATTGAATACGCCCGAATTGACCGTGAAATGTCGCTGCCAAGGCTTTGACCAACAGCGTTTTGCCCAAGCCCGGAACACCCTCGATGAGCACATGACCACCCGCCACTAAGGCAATCAAGGTTTCGCGAATAATCTGACTTTGCCCAACTACGGCTTTTTCAATTTGCGCTTGCATCTGCTGCAAACTGTCATAAGCTAGCGCTATGGCGGCGCTAGTGGCAGTGGCAGACGCACCTGCTGGCACGTCTACTGGCGCGATAGCAGCGGTAGCCCCCAAAGTCTGCGGTGCCTCACCTTCGGCGCTCACCACTTTTAATGGCTGGGTAATATCCAGACTTCCAGTGGTGGAATCGGTGATTAAAACACTGGGATCAGCGTTGATTGATTGCGTTAACTGCGATTCGGTTGGGTTCATAATTAACTAAACTTTCGTGATTTTTTTGTTTAACAACTTCGATTACTTTAAGGAGACTTCCATTTGCCGCAGCGTTATCATAAAGGTGAGTAGCTGCATCGGCGTTGTTGGCTGCGCGAGTAGCGCTGAATGAATGCGCCCGGCTGATACTTTGCACACTTGCTCTAGCCGTGCTAGTTGTCCAGGTGGTATTTCTATCGTAGTTATGGTGTCTGTGCCTGTTTTGGTGTCTGCTTTAGTGTCTGTTGTTACCTTGCTTGCTGGCGCATGATGAACGGCAAAATGCATCCCCAAGCGTTGCCGCAAACGCCGCAATACGCGGCTACGCGGCGCGTGCAACAAACCAACCCAATCGCGCCGATCCAGCAAATACCGTCCCGCCGCCCGCCAATGGTCGGCAATATTGCGACGTGCTTCCACTTGCGGTGCGGCCAGCGGGCCGAAGCGCGGAATAATGCGCCACAACCACAACAAAAATAAGGCAATCGCCGCTAGCACCACAGGCATACCGTGCTTGGTGAGCCAGTGCAAAAGTGATTTTGGCTCCATATGCAACCCCAGCACAATTAGGGTGGGATTCGTGGGCAGATTTACCTCGGCCGCGGTTGCCGCTGGTGCCGATGTTGGTACCGGTGGCGCGCTCACGCTAGCATCACTAACCTCGGCTGCTTGCGCTAACGACGATGGTAGTGACTCCACCGCTTGCGGGCTTGTCTGCGGCCGTGCTTGTGGTCGTGCTTGTGGTTCGAGCAAACGCATAGCAAAAAGTCCAGCGTCATCTTTTAATATCGCCGCGCGGCGCATAAAGGCCAAGCTTGCTAAGGCCACTACCTGACCCTTACCCACTTGGCGTTTGATGATGGAATTACCCACATGGCCGCGTACTAAAAACGCGGTGTCATCAGCTACGCTAAGTTTAAGGGTTGAGGTTCGCCCCAATTTCACTTGGTAAACTTCGCCATCATCCCACTGAAATTTTACGGCGGAGGTAGTGAAGTTCATTGCCTTTTCAAGCTGCTTCGCGACGACGTTGGGCATCGCATCCGTTATATCATCATCGTCATCATTTTGAGCATCCTGCTTCGCTCGTCCCTTCTTTAAGGGGCGCTCCACATAACCCTTGGCGCGCCACACGACACGCCAGCGCTCCATGCCAAAGGCTTTTAGCAGGGGGTCTTCTTGGTTTATGTTTTCGGCTTCCAGCACTAGATTACCACCACGTTCAACCCAGGCCACAATTTCTTTTACTCGTTGCGGCGTCATCCGCGATAGGCGTGAGGCGCTCAACATGAGCAAGGATTTCTCCGCTGGATAGTTAGCCACATTCACTGATTCTTCTAGCTTAGTGAAGCTGCCGCCGCGCGGTTCTAAATTGTTTTTAGCCAGCACCTCAAAACCGAAAAAGGGATTCGTCGCGGCTTCGCCATTTAGCCCAACATCTTCGCTATAGGTCTCGGTTTCATACCAGTAAACCCGCGCATAAACTAGTGCCATGATGAGTAGCGGCGCAAGGCAAAGCATCACTTTACCGAGTGTGGATAAATCACGCCACATCGCCGTTAGTACGCCTCCACGTACACTACGCGCTACGGTGTTCATGTTTTACCTGCCGCTTGTTGTGCCAGATTTGCCGACCGGATAAACTGCATTTCAGTTTGCCAAGAAGCAATCAATTGTTCGCATTCACTGGCTGCTAGCGGCGCCCGCTTATACGCCACCCACAGCCAAGCATTAAAAAGCGCACGCATCATCGCCCCAAAACTGGGCTTATCGGTATAACCTGCTTGCACCCGCCGCAAACATTCGCCTTCAGTATCGCCATTGGCAATTTCAATTTTGCCGTCCTGCAACAAAAATATTAAGCTTGCACGATAAATCAACGCCAGCGCACCCCGCACATCACCAGCTTGTAACAACAAGCGTGCCGCGCCAGGTACATCATCAGGCAAAGATTCGGGGCGAACGTCAAGCCCAAATAAAGTGTCTGGCAGCGGTGCGCGTACCCGTTGCAGTTGCAGCCATCCGGCATTTTTTAGCGCACGATAAACAAAATAAATGATGAGCGCAATTAACGCACCCCATCCTAAATACTTCAATGCGTCAGCCAGAAAACCAATAATGTCTTTCAACCACGCTACGTCAGGCAATTTTTCCGGCTTCTCCTTCTCTTTACTCCACTCCGGCCCTACATATTTAAGCCGTGTTTTATCGCGTGAGCTGCCCATACGCGGATCGGCTTCCAGTTCATCAATTGCCGCCTGTCGCGCTTCGCGGCTTTGGCCGTTTAGGGCGTTGCCAAGCGCTGGCGTGGTGCTCGGCTTTACAGACGCTTCCGCCACATCAACCGGGGTTCCATTGGCTTCGCAGTTAGCGTCTAAATTAGGCTCATCATCGGCTTCATCAGGCTCAACTGTGCCTGCTTGAACACTGGGCTTAATTTGCAACCCCAGCGCCGCACAATGTGCCTCAGCACGGGCGCGTGCTGCTTCTTGCTCTACTTCTTTCACTACAGCATTCTCAGAGGCTTTTTTTGCGGCAGCAAAAACGGCATCAGGCTCTAAAACCGTCGCCGTACCTGCCAATAGCAAGATAATCAGTCTCTTGGCGTTCGCCGTTTCGTTTGTCCTGACCTTTGAAGCAGCGTTAACTTTATTATTGCTTACTGCACCAGTTAAACCAGACGCTGTAAAGACCGCACGCTTACGTGGTGCCGCCTCCACGCGCGCGCGCAGCTTACGAAACGCTAACTCAATATCCCAGCCCTCCAGTGAATTTCTGGCGTTTAGATAGAGCGCAAAACCGATGGCAACATAAAACAACTCAACAAACGTTAGCACTAAAAAATAAACGCCGTAGTAAGCAATATCTTGCTGCAATTTATTTTCAGGGCCCCCCAAATCAAAACCATAGGCAAACGGGCCTTCGCCAATCCAGAACATATTGATCAGCGATCCCAAGGACATCACCAACACCACTTCAACGTGCACTAACACCCATCCGGACGTGAATGTAGCTGACCAACCATAAGGATTAAGGGCGCGTCGACGCTGCGCGGCAAACTTGCCCTTACTACCTTCTAGCTGCCGAATCGGAAAATCAAATGCGCGACCTAGGTTTAGGCGACGCCAAGTCAAACTGGCAAAAATGCCATTGTTCCAATAAAGTTTGGGTAAGGCTTTAATAATTTGCCGCGTAGTTGGTGTTTGCCCAAACATGGCTTCACCCATGACATAGAGCGGCGCCCGTTCAAATAAAGGCTTTAGCCACCACAGTACAAATATGGCTAGTGAACTAATAGTAAAAACCTCAACATCCGCGAATTCGCCATGCAACTCCGCGCCAGCCAATAATGGCGGCAGAAACGCCGCCCCGGCTATGATTAGCGTAATGGGTAAGCTGACTAATAGCCACGCAATCAAGATCGGCTGCCACCATTGGCGCACTAAAGCAAAGCCTAAATCCACGGCCTCCCATTTGCTGCGCGGGCGTAAACGTGCGGCAATATTATCCATTTTTTACCACACCACCGACGCTACCAACACTATCTCCGGCGGTGTTTACCCGCATTTCTGCCGTCATAGTCTTACCCCGATTGGGTTGCCGCGCCAACGCCAAATAGCCGATCACTGCCGCCCAAAACAGCACACCAACGGTATATTTAAATTCACGAGAAACAATAGTGTTGGCTGACCAAAAACCCTCAACAATAGCGGCCAATGCTGTAAGCAATGCCGCACCAACAATTAGCCCGACGGCATAGCGCATACTGCGGCGCAAAGCATCTACGCGGGAATACCCGCCGGGTGCTACCAGCGCATAGCCCATCTCTAAACCGGCGGCACCAGCCAACACAATGCCAGTGAGTTCCAAGGCTGAATGCCCCGCAACAAAACTCCAAAAGGTTTCACCTAGCCCAGCGCCTGTTAAATAACCTGCTGCAGCACCAATGTGTAGGCCATTAAAAACCAGTACGAAAATTGTGCCTACACCGAACAACAAGCCGCTGGCAAAGCACTTAAAATCGATTGAGACATTGTTCCAAATATAAAAAGTGAACATCTGAAAATCATCTTTTGACCCACCTGGGCGGCCAACGCGTTGGTTTTCTGGCGAATACATAGAGTGCATTTCCGAAACACTTTGCGCATCCATCAGCTGATAAACAAATTCTGGAAAAAAATACACCGCCAAACCGGAAACGAAAAGCGGTACATAAAAAAGCAATGTTGCCGCTAAAATTGAACGCCAACGCGCCCGTACCAGCATCGGCAAACCATAGGCAATAAATTGATGCCACGTGGTGGTTTCATTATCGTGATTACGATACAAGACTTGATGCCCCGCCATAGCCAACACTTCAAGTTGTGCAACTAAATCACCGCTATAGTGCCGATCACGCGCCAACGCCACATGCTGGGCTAGTTCCCGATAGCGTGCGGCAAATTCACTGGCAGGAAAACGGTAAGGCGTGTTGGCTGAAGCGGCAGTACTGGGCGCGGCTTCTGCAGAGCCTGCCGCTGAGGGCGGTAGACTATATGGATTGACGGTGTCCACCGTTGCGGTGCTTGCTTGGCCTTTAGCCTTTGCAGCAGCGGCTCGGCTCGCTGCTAGTGCCTTCGCAGCTTTTTCTTTTTTGCGTTTCGCTGAGGCCGAAAGGCCGTGATTCAGATAATGCTCAAACTCACGCCAGCGGGCGCTGTAGCGGGCTTCAAAAACGGCTTGTTTCATCTACCGACCTGCCAAATAATTTGCTTGGGCGATAAGATGATTCACGTCCTGCAAATCACCGTCGCCTAGATTAGAAGTAGCTGCATTCGTTGTGCTCAACAAAGGCTTGGCAATTTTCGCCAACTCAGAAGCGCGGGCGTCCGACCATAAATGCCGTCGTGCGGCGTACTCTAACAACGCGCGTTCTTCAGTTAACTCCAAACCAATAGCGGGAGCCAGCGGCGCGATAGCGGCATATTGCGGGCGAATGCTGCGCCGTGCATCAAGCGTTGGTATATGCACCACTATCGTTCCCGCAGCCAGATCACCCAGACGTTTAAAATCGCGATTCAAACAAATTGCGACAAAGCCCGTCGCGTACAAAAATGGCAGGAAATCTACCGTACGCAGCAAATTGCGCACGACTGAGCTACGCCAAGTAAGCGGTGCCCCATCATCGCGCAGCACCCGCAAATGCATGATTTTTTTACCGGGGGTGGCACCATTCGCCAAGCGCTCGAACAAAATGGGGTAAAGCCATTCCAGCACAAAGTACAGCAAAACCATTAAGCCCTGACCAACTTCCATGAGTGCGCTCAACACTAACGCTAGCGCCATAAAAATCAGCACGCGCACTAAAAAATCAGTAAACCACGCCAAGGCACGCGGAATCGGACCAGCCAGAGAAAGTGGTAGCTCTACGCCTTCTGGGCTAGCCAGAGCGCGTAAGGTATCAATAGGAGGAGATGACAAAAAAGCTTACCTAAACTAAAGATTTAAAAATACGCTTAAAAATAGGCTATTGCCGGATCATTGGCCGTCGGTAAATACATCGCGATAGCTTGAATAAGTGCTAAGGAACATTAGCGGGAAAACGACTAACATCGCAAAACCTAGTGTAAATATACTTGCAATACAAAGACCAATAAAAATCAATCCAAGCACCACAAATGCTAGCCAGTTTTTCATAAAAGCTAAAAAGCTCTGTTTTATTGCTTCCAACGGTGCCACATTATGCTGCATCACTAACGCTGGCGCGAACCACAGAGCACCGTATAAGAGAAATGAGCCTATGAATACAATAAGAAAGAATACGAGGAACATCAATAAACTACCGCCAGATACCAACGAACTTAATTTCCCTGTATCGCCACCGGCACTGATCAGTCCTAATAATGCGGTACCAAAAACTGCGAAACCGAGCACCCCGAGAACGATGACAAAGAGAATACCAAGTCCCAGATTAATGGCGCCTAGCGTGAATAACTCTCCTGCTTTATTTTGCAGACCAGCAAATAATTGCCCGACTTCAACTGAGTCATCATTACGTGCAGCATGAGCCATGACAATCCATCCAGCCGCAAAAATTGGACCGATTAACGCAGTGAGTAGCGAGCCGAGAAGCGGGATAAAGGCGAGCACCGCATAAATTACAATTTGTATAATAAAACAGGCAATAAAAATGCCTGGGTTTTTCTTAAACAACTCCCAAGCTTCACCCATCCACGTAGCCCCGTTACCAGCGCTAACAGATTTGCCATAGGCAATAAAAGCAGTCTCGGTATCGTCTCGCTTCGCGGTGATTACCGCTGTGGCAGGCGCAGCATATGGATTCACTGTTTGATTTTCAGATTCATTTTCATTCATGATGAATTACTCCCTATAAGTTGATTCAAAACCTGCGCCGGTCACTGCTATGCAAATAAATTTGATTAGCTTTGTTATGCTTACGTATCAATTTTACAATTATCCTTGATTACAGCCCTTCACGCACAGATATACGTAGATGCGTGCGACTATTTTTACGATTACCATCTAGCTTGCACGTATCAACTATCTGAAGTCCGCTACGATATTTTCTAGTGCGAAGGTAACCCCAAGGTTTCTAGCGCACCCCACACCTTGAGCGCATCTGCTGTTTCTGCCACATCATGTACCCGCACAATCATGGCACCGTGGCTAACAGCTAAGAGGGCAGCAGCAGCGCTAGCCGCCACCCGTTCATGTTCAGCACGCCCCGTCACTGTCCCCAGAGAAGCTTTTCGGGAAATGCCTGCTAATAGCGGCTTGCCAACCATATCGGCAAGCGCCTTCAAACGCCTTAGCAGTTGAAAATTGTGTTCTACGGTTTTACCAAAGCCAAACCCTGGGTCAATCACAATACGGCCAGAAGCAATGCCAGCGCGTTCACAGGCAGCCACCCGCGACCGCAAAAAAGCAGCCACTTCTTCCACTATGTTTTCATAAGCTGGGGCAATTTGCATGGTAGCGGGCGAGCCTTTACGATGCATCAAACAAATGCCTGCGTTAAAACGTAAAACGGCGTCGATTGCATTTTGCGCCTGCAATGCGTTGACGTCATTAACGATAGATGCCCCTAAACAAAGCGCCTCGTGCATTAACGCTGGTTTTTGGGTGTCAATGGATACACACAAACCCATAGCCACCAAACGCTCGATTACCGGCATTATGCGTGCACGTTCGGTGTCGATATCCACAGGTTGCGCATTGGGTCGTGTGGATTCGCCACCGACATCAATGATATCTGCACCTTCATCGCGCATCAGTTGCGCCCGTGCCACTGCCGTTGCCACTGCCGCGTACTTACCCCCATCAGAAAATGAATCCGGCGTAACGTTCAGGATGCCCATAATTAAAGGCTTTACGGGCGAAAGCGGCAGGTTATAGTTGCCGCATTGCCAATAACCTAGGGGTGATATTATTGAGGTTGAAAGTATGGTCACGAATCATCTAATATTTAAAAAATTAAGGGCGAACTGCAATGCTAGTTCGCCCAAAAAAATTACCCGTGCTAAAAAAATATAGCCGTTTATAGTGGTTTTTCTGCAGCTGGCGCTGTGGTACTGGTTGTATTATTCACGGGTGCTACCGCATCCGTTGCCGCTGGCGTTTCCGTTGCCGGTGCAGTGCTTACCGCTGCATTACCACCCGTACCCGGTTCATCGGATTTCGGCTTGGTTTGGGTATAGGTTTTCATTGGCCGTGGTGGTAACCCAGCCATGATGTCGTTAATTTGATCAGCATCAATGGTTTCAAGCTCCATTAAAGCAGCGGTCATGGCTTCGATTTTGTCGCGATTTGCTTCAATTAGCTTGCGGGAAACAGCGTACTGCTGATCAATAAACATGCGAATTTCAGCGTCCACTTTACGCATGGTTTCTTCGCTCATGTTCGATTGCTTCGTTACGGAGCGACCTAAAAATACTTCGCCTTCGTTATCAGCATAAACCATCGGGCCCAAGGCATCACTCATGCCGTAGCGCATCACCATATCACGGGCAATTTTAGTCGCACGTTCAAAGTCATTGGATGCACCGGTACTCATTTGATCTAAAAACACTTCTTCAGCGATGCGGCCACCAAATAAAATTGCCATTTCGATCAACATTTGCTTCTTATAATAAGAAACACGATCACGCTCTGGCAACTGCCATGTCACACCCAAAGCGCGGCCACGCGGCATAATGGTTACTTTGTGTACTGGATCAGCACCGGGCAATAATTTTGCCACCACCGCATGACCAGACTCGTGATAGGCCGTAGCTTTGCGATCATCTTCAGTCAACACCATTGATTTACGTTCGGCACCCATGTAAATCTTATCTTTAGCATCTTCCAAATCCTGCATATCCACTAAGCGCTTATTACGGCGTGCGGCAAATAATGCTGCTTCGTTGATGAGATTAGCTAAATCCGCACCTGAAAACCCTGGTGTGCCACGTGCCAATACATTGGAATTTACATCCGGTGCAATCGGCACTTTACGCATATGCACATTTAAAATTTGCTCACGGCCACGCACATCGGGCAGCGGCACTACCACTTGGCGATCAAAACGACCGGGGCGCAATAATGCAGGATCAAGCACGTCGGGGCGGTTCGTTGCGGCAATCACAATAACGCCTGCAGAGCCTTCAAAACCGTCCATCTCCACCAACATTTGATTCAAGGTTTGTTCGCGTTCATCATTGCCGCCACCCAAACCTGCACCGCGCTGGCGGCCTACGGCATCAATTTCGTCGATAAAAATAATGCAGGGCGCACTCTTTTTAGCTTGTTCAAACATATCACGCACGCGGGCAGCGCCTACGCCCACGAACATTTCTACAAAATCAGAACCAGAGATAGAGAAAAACGGCACCTTAGCTTCACCCGCAATAGCCCGTGCCAACAAGGTTTTACCCGTACCCGGTGAGCCTACCAACAGCACGCCACGTGGAATACGGCCACCCAGCTTTTGAAACTTAGAAGGGTCTTTTAGGAAATCAACAATCTCAACAACTTCTTCCTTTGCTTCATCGACACCAGCCACATCGCTAAAGGTAACGGTGTTATTGCCTTCATCGAGCATTTTAGCGCGGCTTTTACCGAATGAAAACGCGCCGCCCTTACCGCCGCCACCCTGCATTTGGCGCATGAAGAATACCCAAACGCCAATGAGCAAAATCATTGGGAACCATGAGATAAAAATCGACATGAATATCGATGTTTCTTCTTCAGCTTTTACATCAATTTTTGCGCCAGACTTAGAGAGGTCTTCCCACAAATACAAATCTGTTCTTGGCACCGAAACGGTGTAAGTTTTGTTATCGCGCATTGTCACCTTCAGGGTACGTTCGCCCTCTTGCTTGACGCTCTCGATATTGCCGTTTTTGCCTTCTTGCTTAAAC
>JANMDR010000071.1:0-6032 GCA_031376425.1 Betaproteobacteria bacterium | reverse complement strand
TGGGCGCTGGATTGGGGCAGAGACAAGCACAGGTTATTTGCGACCGCCCCTACTCCTTGGGGCAAGTCGGTTCGATATTCATTTTCAAACTTTGTCAGCAAACAGTCTGCGCGATTTGAGTACGATCTGGAAGACTTGAGTATTTTAATGGCGGAACCATCGGCTGATTTGGAACATCCATATGGTGTCGCTTGTTTGGTGGATAAATTCGGGCTAGCCTTCATTCTTAATCTCAATTCCAACATCACCCAAACCTTCCGCTACCTCCCCCCCAACAAATTCCTAATGGGCTCCCCCAAAACCGAGCACGGTCACGAAGACCGCGAAGGCCCCCAGCATTGGGTCACCTTCACCGAAGGCCTATGGCTTGCTGACACCGCCTGCACCCAAAGGTTATGGCAAGCGGTAATGGGCGATAATCCAAGTCACTTTAAAGGTGACTCGGACTTGCCGGTAGAAAACGTAAGCTATGACGACGTACAGCGGTTTTTAACCAAGCTGCAAGCCTATTTGCCCGAAGGTGTGGAAGCCGTGCTGCCCACGGAAGCGCAATGGGAATTTGCCTGCCGTGCGGGTAGCATTTCGCCGTTTAGTTTCGGCGATAATATTACGCCTGAGCAAGTAAATTATGTTGGTAACCAGCCGTATAACAACGGTAAAGTAGGCCAAGATAGAAACAAAACAATACCTGTAAAAGCGCTACCCGCTAATGTCTGGGGTTTATATCAAATGCACGGCAACGTGTGGGAATGGTGTGTCGATGATTGGAGAACCTATTCGGCGGATGCCGCAACGGACCCGAGCGGAGCGACGGGCAAGAAGGTTGAGAGTTTTGCCGTCCGTGGCGGTTCGTGGATCCACGACGCGCAGGGCGCGCGTTCGGCCTTCCGTAGCCTCAGGCACCGAGGTGATCGCTACTACGTCCTTGGCTTCCGGTTTGCTCTGAGGTCCACAGGGGCAGCAGGCGCCGGAGGCGCAGAAGAAGTTAGCCCGGAGGGCGTGGATTTTGCGCGGGACGCGCAGGTTGTAAAAAAAGGCCGCGCGCCAGCGCCCGAAATGCTAGCTAGCAATCCCAAAAAGCCCAAAAAATAATCATGACCACCACCCTAAACTTTTTTAGTGTTCCAGCACTCAACCCCGCCACCGCCCAAGCCGAGCTTAATTTATTTATGCAGCAGCATCGTGTGGTACATGTTGAAAAGCAATGGGTGGCTGATGGTGCGGCATCGTTTTGGAGCTTGTGCATCACCGTGGTGGTGGGTGCAGGTGCCTTGCCGCAGGCATTGCGTGCCCCTAGTAATGGGGTGGGCGCTAAATCGGCTACGGCTAAAATTGACTATCGTGATGTGCTTGAACCAGCAGATTTTGCCGTATTTGCAGAGTTGCGCAATTTACGTGCCACCACCGCACAGGCCGAGGGTGTGCCGCCCTATGCGCTGTTTTCAAATGAGCAGCTTGCTTGTATGGTGCGTGAGCGTGTGCTCACTAGTACGCAACTGCGTGCCATTGATGGCGTGGGTGAAGCGCGGGTAACTAAATACGCAGCGGTGTTCTTAGCCTTACTGCAAAACGCCTTTGCACCTAAGCCCGAGGTGCCTTTATGAAGCGTCAAGCTATTAATTTATTGGAACTAGCCAGTCGTGAAAATTTGCTGTTAGCAGCCCATAAGGCGGCGCACGGCAAACATCAGCGCCCCGCAGTTGCGCAATTTTTTGCACGGCTTGATGATAACTTGAATCTGCTCGCACAAAATATTTTGGATGGCAGCGCTCCGCAGGGTTTAAGCCATCGCTTTGCCATTCTTGATCCCAAATATCGCATTATCACCGCTGCTTGTTTTGCTGATCGCGTGCTGCACCACGCCATTATGAATATTGCCGCAGCACGCTTTGAAACTATGTTGGTGCCGTCTACCTTTGCCTGTCGCCCCAACAAGGGCGTGCATTGCGCGGTTGTGGCTGTGCAGCAGTGTCTACAACGCTATGCTTGGGTAGCGCAGGTAGATGTGGCTGCTTATTTTCCGAGCATTGAGCATGGCACGTTAAAATCTTTGCTGGCGCAACGCTTTAAAGGCGCAGAATTTTTAGCGTTGTTAGGCCGCATTATTGATCGCAGTAATGCTGTTACCGATACGCTGGCAGCACCCTATGTTAAAGCATCTTCAAACAATAGTTTGGTAGGCGAAGAGCACAAAGGTAAGGGCTTGCCCATCGGTGCTCTCACGTCGCAATATTTTGCGAATGCGTATTTAGATGGCGCTGACCGTTTTTTGCTAAATCACCCCCAAGTTTGTGCGCACGTAAGATATATGGACGATATGCTTTGGTGCTGTAACACGCGTGCGGCTGCCGTAGAAACCGTGGGGGCGCTAACCGCGTTTTTGTTGCAAACTTGTGGGTTAAGGTTAAAGCCTAATGTCCACATTGGTCGCACTACGGCGGGGGTGCGCTACTGCGGTTTTCGGGTGCGCCAAGGTGTGGTGCTGGCGAGCGCCCGCAAGCTCACGCGGTATCGTAAACACACCCAAAAGATTGCAGTTGCGCAAGAAGCTGGTTATGCTTCAACTGATATTCAACGTGCCAGTGACTGCGCCCACGCCGCGCTGGCACGAACGCAAACGCAGCGCTTTAGACAAACCCTTTGGGAAACGCGGCAAGGCAAAATAATGCCGCATGATGGTGCGCTAACAAATGCATGAAACGATAGCTATTACAAGTAGTAAAAGCCGACAAAAAGCCGTCCGTGGCGGTTCGTGGATCAACAACGCGCAGAACGCGCGTTCGGCCTACCGTAACAACAGGCACCGAGGTAATCGCAACAACAACCTTGGCTTCCGGTTTGCTCTGAGCTCAATGGTGCAAAAAAAGATGGCGTGGATTCGCCAGCTTAATATTGCCACTATGGACCAAATAGCTGTCGTGTGGTGTGCACGCAATTATGCATACCCAAACTGCAAGGCCGGTGCGGCGCTAGTAGAAGGTATTTGCGGCATGCCTTACCCTCGAACGCCCCGCATCGTGCCGAATTTTTTGCAACATTCCCACCATGAATAGCCGCTTCCCCCCCCAATTCCCACCCCCGTGGGCCAGCGCATGGGGTGACGATAAATACGGCCTCTGGTCCGAAATTACCGTGGGTGACGTGGTGCAGCGGTTACGCTGGATTGAGCCAGGCGCGTTTTTAATAGGTTCGCTTAAGAATGAGAGTTTTGTTGCTGAAACTCCTCAACATAAAGTAACGCTTACAGACGGCTTTTGGTTGGCAGATACCGCATGTACTCAAGCCCTTTGGCTGGCGGTGATGGGCGGCGAAAATCCTAGTCACTTCTCCACCGATTCACAATTGCCGGTGGAGCAAGTTAGCTGGGATGATGTAGCGGGCTTTTGCAGTACCTTGGCGACAAATTTACCCGATGGTTGTGAGGCACTGTTGCCCACCGAAGCGCAGTGGGAATACGCCTGCCGTGCTGATACTAAAACTGCCTTTAGTTTTGGCAATAATATCAGTACCGCGCAGGTAAATTTCAACGGTGGATATCCCTATAAAAAAGCGCCGAAAGGTGAATTCCGCGAAACTACTGTGACCGTGAAAGCTTTGCCTGCTAATGCTTGGGGGCTGTATCAAATGCACGGCAACGTGTGGGAATGGTGTGCTGATGCACCCCGCACGTATTCGGCGGATGCCGCTATCAGCCCGAGCGGAGCGACGGGCAAGGGGGTTAAGGAATTTGCCGTCCGTGGCGGTTCGTGGATCGGCTACGCGCTGTACGCGCGTTCGGCCTGCCGTGACTACTGGCACCGGGGTCTTCGCTACGACCTCCTTGGCTTCCGGTTTGCTCTGAGGTCCACAGGGGCAGGCAGTACGGGAGCGCCGGAGGCGCGGAATGAGCGGAGCGAATAATGCCGGAGGCAGGGTGGGGGATGCCGAAGGCATTGAAAAATTTTTTAACGATGCCGTAAGTGTTAATGCGTTTTTTAAGAGATGAGCGAAAGGAACGCTGATGAAAACACCCCAAACAGCAGAAGCGATGATGCGTACTTTGAAAGCGATGTCGGTGGCTGAGCGCGGGCGCGGTTTTTTAGCTTACTGGGGGCTGCTGCGTTTGAAAACCAAAGCCAAAACTATTCGCATGGGACGTGTTTGGTGAGGTGAATGCAGCGGAATTTAGCGCTCTCGATGCGGCGGAATATTTAGAGGTGTCCATACCTACGTTTCGTCGTTTTGTGCAGGGTGGAAAAGCAGTTCCTACACGCGTAGTGGGGCGTAATCAGTGTTTTGCAGCGGCTGCGCTCAAAGCGTTTAAGCGGGCACGGCAGGAGGTTAGGGGTAGCGGGGATGCAGCGGGTAAAAGTTACCGTGCGTTGACGATCAAAGAAAAAGCCGATAAAGCGTGGGCGAAGGTATCAAGTCGCGCACGAGCGGCTGAGGATGTGCTTTAGGGTGTTTGCAGGTTTTCTCGGGGCAAAAAATAATTGGTTTTCGTCGCGGTGACATAATTATTGCGATTGCAATTGTTTTATTATACGCAGCATGTCACCGTTGTACGGGCGAAAAATCTTTCGCCCAAGCGGTGGCGAACCACGTTGTCGGCACATAGGATCACCGTCGTTGTAGGGGCGCATTGCATGCGCCCAAACGGTGAAAATACGACGGTCGTATATGCGCCCAACCAGTGAAAATATGACGACCTTGCCTGTGGACGCACCGACGTTGTGCAATATCAATCACAAGATGCATGCTTCTATGCCAACACGACGAGGGCGTATGCAATACGCCCCTACAGAGGCAGTTTCACTCCGTTGTTGGCGTATAGGATTGCCGCCATGTAGGGGCGCCTTGCATGCGCCCAAACGGTAAAAATATGATGGTCGTGCATGCGCCCAAATGGCGAAAATATGACGGCTTTGCCTATGCGCACACTGATGCTGTTCAATATCGATCACAAGATACGTACGTCTGTGCCAATACACCCCTACAGAGACGGAGGTGCGCTACGTAGTTGGCGGTGTTTCACCGAGAGCGATGGGGCGTTACCTAGGCGACGTTGTTTCGCGATGAGCGGTGACGCAACATGGACGCGCACTCGCCCATTGAATCTGGAATCTGTTATCGTCTAGCTATTCACACTTTGGCTAAACCTATATGAACGATTCCCCAATAGAGCGCGGTTTGCGCACTGATTTTTATCCCGAAATGTTGCCTTATGATCAAGGCACTTTGGTGCTGGATGCTGTACACACCATGTACTACGAGCAAAGCGGCAATCCTGATGGTGTGCCGGTGTTGTTTTTACACGGCGGGCCGGGGTCGGGGGCGTCGGCGGTGCACCGGCAATTTTTTGATCCCAATTTTTATCGCATCGTTATTTTTGATCAGCGTGGGGCAGGGCGGTCAACCCCTGTGGGCGAATTGCGGGACAACACCACGCCGCATTTAATTGCCGATATTGAATGCTTGCGCACTTTGCTAAACATTGAGCGTTGGGCGGTATTTGGCGGCTCTTGGGGCTCTACCTTGGCGCTGGCGTATGCGCAGCACCACCCTAGCCATGTTTCGGCTTTGGTGATTCGCGGCGTGTTTTTGTGTAGAGAATCAGAAATTGATTGGTTTTTGTTCGGCATGAAGCATATATATCCAGAGCCTTGGCGGCAGTTTGTAAGCATTTTAGATGCGGCAGATAGGGCTTCGTATAAAACAGTACTGCAGGCGTATTTCGCTAAGCTCACGCATGAAGATGCAGCAGTGCGTATGCCCGCCGCACGGGTGTGGAGCAGCTATGAGGGTAGCTGTTCCGCATTGATTCCCAGCGCGAGTTTGGTAGCAGGCTTTGCGTCCGACCGCGTAGCCAGCGGCTTGGCGCGTATCGAAGCGCATTACATGATGAACGAAATTTTTCTACCCACAAATTTTATTTTGGATAACCTAAATAAAATTCGCCACATCCCCTGCACAATTGTGCAAGGCCGCTATGACGTAGTATGCCCCATAATTTCCGCCGATGATTTATCACAAGCATGGCCCGAAGCGGAATA
>JANMDR010000095.1:0-10883 GCA_031376425.1 Betaproteobacteria bacterium | reverse complement strand
GCAATTTCCCAATAACTATTTTGAGGATTTTTTCATGAAATTAAAAACAATAAGTGCGATCTTGCTTGCAAGTATGAGCTTGACCGCCGCGAATGCACTCGAAGCTAAAACCCTCCGTTGGAGCACCCAAGGCGACGTGCTAACGTTTGATCCGCACTCGCAGAACGAAGGATTGAACAATACTATTTCTGAACAAGTTTATGAGCCGCTAGTGACTCGTGGCAAAACCATGGCGCTGGAGCCAAGCTTGGCGGTTTCGTGGAAACTAATTGACCCAAACACAATGCGTTTGAAATTGCGCGAAAAAGTGGTATTTCACGATGGCGCGCCGTTCACGGCAGATGACGTCGTATTTTCTATCACTCGTGCATTGCAAAAAACATCTGACTTTTCGGCTTACATGGTCGGCGTAAAAGAAGCAAAAAAGATAGATACCTACACGGTAGATATCATCACCAATGGCCCCAACCCTACTTTGCTAGACCAGCTTACCGAAGTACGCCTGCTTAACCAAGCCTGGGCGACCAAGCACAATGTGTTAAAACCGCAAGACTTTAAGGCCAAGGAAGAAACCTTTGCTGCTCGCAACGCGAATGGTACTGGCCCCTTCATGCTAAAAAGCAGTGAGCCGGATATAAAAACCATCATGGTAGTAAACCCAAAATGGTGGGGCAAAGTTGAAAGCAATGTAACCGAAATTTTGTATCAACCACTGAAAGCTGATGCTACCCGCGTTGCGGCATTACGTAGCGGCGAAGTAGATATTGTTTCTGATCCACCCATTGCCGATGTACCAAGCTTGACTGAATTACCGACCATTACCGTTTTGCAAGGTAATGAAAATCGTACTATTTTTGTCACGTTTGACCAAGGCCGCGATGAGTTGCTTTATTCCAACGTTAAGGGCAAAAACCCCTTTAAAGATATTCGAGTGCGCCAAGCCATTGCCCACACCATTGATGCCGATGCCATTCGTAAATCAGTAATGCGCGGGCAGGCTGTGACCAGTATGTCAATGATCGCCCCGCAAGTACGTGGCTATACCAAAGACGTGGAAAAGCGTTGGCCTATTGACCTTGCAAAAGCAAAGAAATTATTAAGCGACGCGGGTTACCCGAAGGGCTTTGAAGTAACGATGGATTGCCCTAATAATCGCTACATTAACGACGAGAAAATTTGCATTGCGGTAGCGGGCATGCTGGCGAAGATCGACATCACCATCAAGCTCAATTCAATGCCTAAAGCCACCTATTTCCCCAAGGTACAAAATGGTGACACCAGCATGTATTTATTGGGCTGGGGCGTACCTACCTTCGATTCACTCTACACTCTGCAATCAATCATGACCACCAAGGGTGCGGGCGGCAATGGTAATTGGAATTTCGCAAACTATTCCAATGCCAAGATTGATGCGATTGTAGAAACCATGAAAACCGAAACTGACTTTGCCAAACGTGCCAGTCTAACCAAAGAAGCCCTGACGCTAAACTTGGCTGACGTAGGCCATATTCCACTGCATCATCAGGTTATTCCGTGGGCGATGCGTAAGAACGTCACCGCCGTGCATCGTGCTGATAATCGTGTGCATGTGAAGTGGATAAACATTAAGTAGGCTTTCAGCTAAGGCGCTTGCTGCACTACAACAAGCGCCTATTTGCTGTGATTTGCATTACAATTTAAATGCCGCACGGATTGGTGCGGCTATTTTTTTGTAAGCTTGGCTTAAATTGCGAGCAGTGCGCGATTATGCGTTGCCGCAATGCCTGAAGAATCACTATTTTAAGGCACCTCCAGCTAAGTTATTGCGTATCTGTGACGATTTTTCGGTTTAATTTATAGGCATACCTAAACATGACAAAACCCAACCGACGAAAATCAACTATTTTTCATAGCGTGCTAATGGCCGCTTTTGTAGCGTCAGGGCTGGCGCTTACCGCGCTACCAAACGCCGCAATCGCTAAAACCCTGCGTTATGCCAGCCAAGATGATCCTTCCACGCTCGACCCCCACGCAGCCAATATTGCACCGACTAACCGCTTGTTATCGCAGGTCTATGAAGGTTTAGTTGGCCGCGATATTAACTTTAAAATCGTGCCGTGGTTAGCCACTTCATGGTCGCAAACAGATGCACGTACGTGGCGCTTTAAGCTGCGACCTAACGTAAAGTTTCATGATGGTGCCGTGATGACGGCTGATGATGTGGTATTTTCAGTGGAACGTGCTTTGAGTGCAAATTCACAGATGAAAACCGCCGTACAAGGGGTGGCGAGTGCCAAGAAAATCGACAACCTCACCGTGGATTTAATTTTGAAAGACCCCAACCCTGCCCTAATAAGCCACTTGTTTTTGTTCCGCATTGTCAATAAAGCGTGGGCGATTAAAAACAATTCAAAAGACCCGCAAAATTACAAAGATAAAGAAGATACCTTCGCGTCGCGTAACACCAATGGCACTGGGCCATTTATATTGAAAGAACGCCAGCCGGACGTAAAAATTGTACTCACTGAACACAAAGAATGGTGGAATCGCGCTAGCGTTGAAAAAGGTAATGTGACTGACGCGATTATTTTGCCTATTAAGTCCAATTCCACCCGCGTAGCTGGGTTACTTTCAGGCGATGTTGATTTCGTGCTGGATGCTCCGCAGCAAGACATTGCGCGGCTGCGCAACACCCCTGATTTAACGGTCATTGGCGGCACCGAAGCGCGGGTGCAATACATCGGCTTTGATATGCATCGCGATGAATTGCTCTATAGCAATATCAAAGGCAAAAATCCGTTTAAGGACCTGCGTGTACGCCAAGCCGTAAGTCACGCCATTGATATTGAAACCATCAAATCAAAAGTAATGCGCAACTTAGCCAACCCCACTGGCGCCATGATTACCAGCGATGTTGTAGGCTATAACAAAAACACCGATAAGCGTCTACCTTTTAGCCCTGACAAAGCAAAAAACCTGCTAAAAGAAGCCGGTTATCCCGATGGTTTTGAAGTAACTTTGGATTGCAGCAATTTACAGCCTACGGCCGATATCTGCTTATCTATTGCGCCCATGTTAGCCCGCGTTGGTATTAAGGCTAATCCTAATTTAATTAATCAAGCCAATGTGTTTCCCAAGCTGCAAAAGTTTGATACCAGCATGTATCTGATTACTTGGGGAACCCCCACATTTGATGCGCTCTACACCATGCAGGCGCTATTGCGCACCTATGAGGGCGATGCCGCCGGCCGCACCACGTCTAGCGGTGGCGATGGTAATTATGGGCGCTATAGCAACCCCAAAGTAGATGCGCTGATTGATAAAATAATGGTGGAAGCCGATGCTGCAAAGCGCAATGGTTTTATAACCGATGCGCTCAATATTGCTACTACTGAAGCTGCACTTTTGCCCCTGCATCAGCCCTTGGCACCGTGGGTGATGCGCAAAAATATTACGGCTACGTACGCTCCCAATAACGTTGCCTATTTATTTCGATTTAAGGTTAAATAAACTATGATTTCATTTATTCTGCAACGCCTGCTGCAAAGCATTATCGTCATGCTTACGGTTGGCTTTATCGCTTTTTCCTTATTTAACTTTGTGGGCGACCCGGTATCGCTAATGTTGCCGCCAGAAGCCACGGAGGTTGATAAGGTTGAAATGCGCAAATCATTGGGCTTGGATCAGCCGTTTTATGTGCAGTTTGCGAGCTTTGTTAAAAACGCGGTGCAAGGCAATTTTGGCTTGTCGCTACGCCTAGGCAGGCCCGTATCGCAATTGCTTCAGGAACGCCTGCCCGCCACCTTAGAACTCGCGTTTGTGGCAGCGACGATAGGTATTTTGCTCGGCATTCCCGCAGGGGTTTATACCGCGCTTAAAAGCAATAGCGTAGGCGCGCGATTTTTAATGACGGTGTCGCTCGTTGGCGTATCGCTGCCCAATTTCTTAATTGGTATTTTTCTAATTTTAATTTTTGCGGTGTGGCTCGGCTGGCTGCCGTCTTTTGGGCGTGGCGAAGTCACCCAGCTCGGCTTTTGGTCTACAGGCTTCCTCACTACCTCAGGCTTAAAATGCCTGATCTTGCCTTCCATCACCTTAGGCTTATTCCCTATCACCCTGATTATGCGTCTGGTGCGCGCCGAAATGATGGAGGTGTTACGCACCGACTATATTAAGTTTGCCCGCGCACGCGGTATCGCTGTTCGCGCTATTCATTTTGGTCATGCGCTTAAAAATACGCTGGTACCGGTACTCACCATCACCGGTTTGCAGCTTGGCGGCATTATCGCTTTTGCGATTATTACTGAAACAGTATTCCAGTGGCCGGGCATGGGCTTGTTATTTATTCAAGCCGTTCAGTTTGCCGACGTACCGGTAATGGCAGCTTATTTATGCCTGATTGGCCTTATTTTTGTAACGATTAACTTGTGCGTTGATCTACTCTACTTCGTTGTAGATCCGCGCCTAAGAACTGACCGCGCAACCGGTGGAGCGAATTAATATGGGTAACTTTTTTGCACGAATGTTCGATAGCGATATCTGGTTTAGCTTTAAACAACGACCAATCGTTATGCTCGCGGCGCTGGTGGTTTTTGTGTGCGTATTTTGCGCCACCTTTGCCTCCTTTGTGGCACCGCATAATCCCTTTGATTTAAAAACATTGGAGTTAAGTAACGCCTTTACCTCCCCCGCATGGACGGCAAACGGCAAAGCGACGTTCTTACTTGGGACCGACGATCAGGGTCGCGATTTATTATCGGCCATCATGTTCGGTTCCCGCACCTCCATTATTGTGGCGGTAATTGCCGTAATGTTGTCGATGACTATTGGCATCTCGCTGGGGCTACTCAGCGGTTATTTAGGCGGTAAGCTTGACGCGTTTATTATGCGGGTGGCGGACGTGCAATTATCGTTTCCGGCAATCTTAATCGCGCTGCTAATCGATGGTGTTGCCAGAGCGGTAATGCCTAAAGGCTCGCACGATAGTGTGGCGGTGCTGGTGCTGATTTTCGCGATTGCCTTATCGGGCTGGGTACAGTACGCCCGCACCGTGCGCGGCTCAACCTTGGTTGAACGCAACAAAGAATATGTGCAAGCGGCACGCGTGATTGGCCGCCATCCGATCGCGATTATGTTTACGCATGTACTACCCAATGTACTTGGCCCCGTGCTGGTGTTAGCCACCTTACAAGTAGGCAGCGCTATTTTAATTGAAGGCACCTTATCTTACCTAGGCGTTGGTGTACCACCGACACAGCCATCCTTGGGTACCCTAATCCGCGTGGGTAATGATTTCTTGAATTCAGGCGAATGGTGGATAACGGTGTTTCCTGGACTTGCTTTAGTCATGCTGGTGCTAGCGATCAACATCGTCGGCGACTGGCTGCGCGATGTGATGAATCCGAAGCTAAATTAACCCTACCGTATGGGCTGATATTGAGTGCAACATCAGCCCACCCTACAGTGCGAAATTAAAATAAACGCAAATAGTTTACGCAAAAGAAAGTTCTCATGAATCAATCTGTCCAAACAAGCGATGCTCTTAAAGCCACCGATGTTCGTATTGAGTTCCCCGGCCGACGTGGGCTATTTACGGCGGTTCACAGTGCTTCGCTCCACGTGGCACCGGGCGAAATTATTGGTGTGGTGGGTGAATCAGGTGCTGGTAAATCTACCATTGGCAATGCTGTTATCCAATTACTAGAGCCGCCGGGCCGCGTGAGCGAGGGCAGCATCAATGTGCTGGGCACAGAAATTCTGTCACTTGCCAAAGACGATATGGCGAAGCTGCGTGGCAGCACCATCGGCATGATTTTTCAGGACCCGATGACCTCGCTTAACCCCCTCTACACCGTGGGTAAGCAAATTATTGAGACCATGCAAACCCATTTTCCGCAACAATCGGAATCGGCATTGCGCGAAAAAGCCATTGATTGGCTCAACAAAGTAGGTATTCCAAACGCCGCATTGCGGGTGGATAACTATCCGCATCAATTTTCTGGCGGGCAGCGGCAGCGCGTGGTAATTGCTTTAGTGCTCTGTGCCGAACCGCGCCTAATTATTGCTGATGAACCGACCACCGCACTTGACGTGACCTTGAAGCGCCAAGTGCTGGAGCTTATCAAAGGCTTATGTAAAGAGCGTCAGGTAGCAGTGGTGCTTATTACCCATGACATGGGTGCAATTTCTGAAATTGCCGAGCGTGTGTATGTGATGCTTAAAGGCCGGATTGTTGAAGAAGGCACCACGGCGCAAATTTTAGGTGCACCCCGTGAGGAATATACCAAAAGCTTAATCGCGGCCATTCCGCGCATTGATGTGAAGGTGAAGCGGTTTCATGTGGTTGATAATGAATCGGCATCGCGCATCACCGCCGTGCACGATCGGGCGCTGCAGTGGCTTACAGTGTCTGACACCATTGTGCCGGTGAGCGACAAGGCGGTATTGAAGCTCGAAGATTTACGCTGTACCTTTGTAACGCGCCGCAGCTGGTTACCGAAGAATCGGCGCTATTTAAACGCGGTGGACGGGGTATCACTAGAAGTGCAACGCGGCGAGGTGTTTGGCTTGGTGGGTGAATCCGGTTGTGGCAAAACGACCATCGGCAAAATGGTGGCAGGCTTACAACCACCTACGAGTGGGCGCATTTTGTTTGAAGGCCTTGATTTAGCTGAAAAGCGCAGCCGCACCGAGGAGATGGCTCTGCGCCGTGCGATGCAAATGATTTTTCAAGACCCCTATTCTTCCCTTAACCCGCGCCGCCGTATTATTGATTGTGTGGCAGAACCTATTCGCTTCCATAAAGTAGCGAAGGATGAGGCCGAAGTGCGCAGCATCGTCGAGCTACTGCTCGCCCGCGTGGGGATGGATGCCGCAGCAGCAGAAAAATATCCGCATCAATTCTCCGGCGGGCAACGTCAGCGGATCTGTATCGCCCGCGCATTGGCTACCCGCCCGCGATTTTTAATTTGTGACGAGCCAACTTCAGCATTGGATGTTTCTATTCAAGCGCAAACCCTGAACTTACTAAAAGATTTGCAGGAAGATTTAGGCCTCACCATGTTATTCGTGAGCCATGATTTAGCGGTGATTCGTCAAATGTGTGACCGCGTGGGTGTCATGCGTGCCGGGGTATTGGTAGAAGTAGGCACCGCAGAGCAGGTATTTAATGATCCACAACATGAATACACCAAAGCGTTATTGTCGGCTATGCCGTCCATGCAGCACTTGGCGATGGCGTAACGCGAGAGCCTAGTGTTAAGTTAATGTAAATTAAGTGTTTAATTAATCGGCTATCCGCTGTTTGTTGGCTATACTCCAAGCTTGGCGATTCATTCACATCGGTTTGCTGTAAAGAACCACAGCTTTTTTGCCGATTAAATAAAAATTAGAATACCTTATGCGTTTATTTTTTGCTCTCTGGCCCGATGAACTAGTACGCGCGAATCTCGCGCGGCAGCGCATTGATTTAGCTCGTGCATCTGGCGGCCGCCCTACCCGTCCAGCCACGCTGCACGTAACACTAGTGTACTTGGGTGAAACATCGCCAGATCAACTGCAAGACGCAATCAGTGTTGGCGCATCAATTTTTCAACCACCCTTTGAGTATAAAATTGACCTCGCAGGTTGCTATACCTCAGCCAATATTGCGTGGATGGGCTCGGAAGAAACGCCGATGGAGTTATTTATTCTGCAAGAAACGCTCTTAGCCGCTGCCAATAAAATAGGCTTTAAAACCGATCCACGCACCTTCCGGCCTCATATCACCGTTGCCCGCAATGTCACTACACCATTCGCCAGCACTGAAGTAGCGCCAACCATATGGCAGATCAATTCCTTTTCATTGATTGAATCTCGATCAACCAGTGTTGGACCAACTTACGACATCATTGAGTCTTGGCCTCTAAATAGTCAGTAAGTACCACACGAAATTTTCAGTTTCTATAAATTCCCATAAAAAAACGGCCAGCAAATCTTGCTGGCCGTTTTTAATTTCTGCTTTTTACACTACTAGCTAATATCTAGAACTCGTAGCGCATGGTAATTTGCGCAGACCATGCGGATTCACCTTTGGCTTGACGCGTTAAGAATTGCTGTACTGGGTTCAAGCTGTAAATATATTTACCGCCTTCTGCTATACCAACGAAGTTTACGAAGTTACGTGTGGCACCACCTTGACTACCAAACGCCATTTCTTCGATACGACCCCATTTCTTGTTCAGCATATTACCGACGTTCAGCAAATCAAGCGTAAAACTGGCTTTATTGCCTTTAGCAAAGCCCGGCATCTCTTGTGAAATACGCATATCGATACTGCTGCTCCACGGCGAGAAACTACCATTACGCTTGGTCGTACCGCCGCGTGCACCGTTAAGCTCTTTGTTCGCTTCTACAATTGACCAGAATGTATCTTCGTTCGTACGATTTGTAGCGGTGTCGCCTAAGAACACCACTTCACCAGACTGCGGACCTTTTGGAATGTACATTAAGTCATTGCCACCAGAGCCGTCGCCGTTCAAATCATTTCTAAATGTCCAGCTATAGGGCTTACCGCTACGCTTTTCGGCTGTGAAGCCGATGCGTGTTTTGTAACCCGCAAAGAAGCTGCGTTCAAAGTTGAAGTTACCGTTAAACCGATCCCGTACCAAATAAGCCGAGTTAGACGCCACGTCTTCGTTTGGATTCACGATGGAGCGTGCTGCCCAGTTAGAGTTAGATACTGACGATGTGAGCGGGCTCACTTCGGTTGCGTCGGTGCGGGTGTAAGCGACTGCCCAGCCCCAACCTTTTGTGAGCGGACGGCTTAACTGCACGGTGACTAAATTTCCACCGCCTTTAGTGGTTTTATCAGCCAGCAACACGTTAGCAAAACTTGCATTGCTAAGCGCACGTGACCGCGCACCAGTACATGTTGTGCCGGTTGTGGTAAGCGCACCGCCAGCGCTCCAACATGCGCCGTTATATCCTTGCGCCGTGTAGAACATGTCGCGGCCATCCAAGCCTTGGAACGTGGCCGCACCTAGGTTCAAATGCTGGTAATAAATACCCTGTTTTGTTTTGGTGTAGAGGTACTCAACGCCAGCAACAAGGGTAGGCATAATTTCATAGTCAAACGCTAGGTTAGCCTTCCAAACTGCCGGTTGACCTAACCCTTTAGCGATAAAGTCAACGTTAGCAGCAGGCGTATTTCCAGCAAAGTTAGAAGGCTGCGTATCTGGGTTTGCACTAAATGTGCCGCCCACTGTTGGGCAAGCCGCAAAGCCCAGTGTGCCGCAACCAACGATACGTGTTGCCACGCCGTTATTTTGATACGGGTTTGTAAGCCATACATTTGCGGCTGCACCTTGGAATAAGCCAAAACCGCCACGCAACTGCACTTGCTTTGCACCGTCAAAACTATAGTTAAAACCTAAACGCGGCTGGAACAAATCTTCGCCATCAATAGTCTGCGTGTTATCGATACCAAATCCACCGGTAGCACGGGTGAGCGTAGTCGGCGTAATTGACCCGGCAACTGTTGCAGCTTGAGCCGCGGCGTTGAAGGTTGGCTTATCGTTTACGGTTGGCCGATCTAGACGCACACCGGCTACTAAGGATAAATTGTTGTTGACGGTCCAAGTATCTTGAACAAAGAAGCCCGTGTTTTCAAGTGTCCACTTCCCGGCACCGTTTTCAATAGAACCACCCACTGCCGGTAGTTGTACTTGATAATTAAGCGGGCGACCAATTCTAAAGTTTTCCAACACCGCTGCTTCGACTTGCGCAGCAGTTGCCGTGCCGCAGGTAATTGGGCCAAATGAATAGGTGTAAGTTGCGCTGCTATTTACGCAAGCAAAGGTGTAGTTACCATACACGTTTTGCAAGAATGCGTTGAAAATTCGGTTGCGCGAATTGTCTAAACCAAACTTAACTTCATGGCTGCCTAAAATCAAATTACCGGCTGCGTAAGAATCATAAGTTTCAGTATCTAGTGCGTTGAAATGGCGACTATTTTCGGTACCAAAATTTAAGAACCGGTTAGCAGTCGATGTACCCACACCATTTGTCGGCAATGCGCCGCTAAACTGTAAGCCGATGGCAGGCAAACGGGAATTGTTCGCTGGAATACTCACAAAATCGCGCTTCGATAATTTGACTTCGGTGCTAAAGGTGTCAGTCCAGTCGGCAAACCATTGTGCGACGGTACTTTCCACGCGTTTATTCTGCGTAAACCAATTGGAGCTTAAACTCACACCGGTGGCAGAAAACCCGTTAAAAAACGGTTCGGATTGATTGATTTTGCTGTAGCGCAAGCTAGCACGATGACTATCGTTGATGTTCCAATCGAGCTTTAATAAAGCATCGCGCACGCTAAGCTGCGTACCGTCTGGAATCTCGAACGATCCAATTTCTGCACCGTAACGGGTGGATGCAATTTGTCTCGCACCTTCAATGGCTGACTGGGTTACGTTAACATTGTTAAACGCGCTCCCCAATGCGCCAAAAGCTGGCACTGCTTTGGTGCTTTTTTGTTCTTCGAAGCTACCGAAAAAGAACAATTTATCTTTAACGATCGGGCCACCAAAAGTAACACCGAAGGTTTTTTCTTCAAACGCGGCGGGATCTTTAAATGATTCGGTAATGGAGTCATAACGCTTGCCAGAGCTACGCTCATCACGATAAACGTAGTAAATACTACCTTTATAGTTGTTGGTGCCTGATTTGGTAACGGCGTTAATGTTTGCGCCGGTATAACCCTGTTGCGTCACGTCGTAATTCGAAATGTTTACTTGTACAGATTGAATCGCATCAATCGAAATTGGCTGCTTAGCTGTAGGTGAACCATTGGCTTCCAAGCCAAAGGTATCATTGGTTTTAACGCCGTCAATCGTTAGCGTGTTGAAGCGAGAGTTTTGACAACCTGC
>JANMDR010000064.1:0-3413 GCA_031376425.1 Betaproteobacteria bacterium | reverse complement strand
TAGCTCAGCTGGGAGAGCGCTTGCATGGCATGCAAGAGGTCAGCAGTTCGATCCTGCTTATCTCCACCAATAATTTTATGAAATTGCCCGTAGGTTGCGCAATTTTGTCAGTTTGTAGCACCGTTAGTCTGTAATCTGCAGTTGGTAGTAAATAAGACGTGTGAGTCCCCATCGTCTAGAGGCCTAGGACATTGCCCTTTCACGGCAGTAACACCGGTTCGAATCCGGTTGGGGACGCCAAGACCTAACAAAACGCCACCTTCGGGTGGCGTTTTGCTTGTCTACTTCCTCCTGTAGTGGAGCGCGATCGTGTTTTTCGCTGCGGCGAAGCATAACGGGGAAATTATCCTTCAGCTTGAATTTGCTTTTGCCAATCGTACAACGCCGTTTCCGCTTCGGCAAAATTGAGCCTTAAACGGCTTAGCAAGTCAGCGAATTTTGCGAAGTCAAGCGGTGTGGCAGGATCAATTTTCTCGGCTTCTTCACGGGCGCGGGCACTAAGTTCTAATTCCTTACAGATAAAGGCAACCCGCAAGAACCCCATGCTGGCGGTGGAACCACGTAGGCTGTGGGCAACCTCAGCAACTTCATGCCATTTGTGGGCTGCCAATGCTGTTTGGACGGTAAGCAAGCGTTCGCGTGCTTTTACTAAAAACAGCGAAATTAAGCCATCCATCGGGTTATTAGGGTCAACGGTTTCATCAGGTGCTGCGGGCAAGTATCTTAAATCTTCCAGCTGTTCCACATCGAGTATTGCAAAATCACGTTCGGCGGTGACTTTTTTGGGTGCTAGTTTTTTAACAGGAGTAGTTTCGGACGTGAGCGCTTCCGATTGTGAGGCAGGGAGAGTTGCTTCTGCGGAAAGTGCATTGGCGGAATTGCTATAGCTTTCCGGATTTAGCGCTTTGCACGCACGTTCGAGTGCTTGCGTTAGATCATTCATTTTTATCGGTTTGGGGATATAGTCATCCATGCCCGATTCCATGTAATGTTCTCTATCGCCTGATAAAGCATGTGCTGTCATGGCGACGATGCGCGGACATTGCGCATCACGACAGTGTGCGCGTATTTGTTCCATCGCACCTAACCCATCGAGCTCGGGCATGTGGATATCCATGAGCACCAGATCAAATGTTTCCGCTAACGCCGCATTAACGGCCAAGCGACCATTCTCAGCCACTACCGCTTCGTAGCCAAGGTTCTTCAACATACCTAAAATTACCCGTCGATTTATCTCATTGTCTTCGGCGACGAGAATGCGTAGTGGGCTTAAGTTTGCGCGATTTGACGCTTGCTTAGCGAGGCGTTTTTCTGCAGCCAGCGCAACGGTGGGGCTAGTAGGCTCAGCTTGTGGTGTGGCACGATCCGCAAGGCTGGTAAACGCGTCTTCGTACACAGGGTCATGGGCATAGGGGCGCAAACTAACATCGGCGTGGCCTACCCCGCTCAGGGCGCGTTGTAAGGTGTCGCAGAGCTTGCCGCGCGAGAGCGAGCGCGCAATTAAAAAGTCGTGGGTGAGGATGTATGGTGGTTCTTGCTTGGCAATTTCGGAACGCTTATGTTTTGAGTGGAGAATGACGGGTAAGGTATGTCCATGCTTAATTTCGCAATCTTCGCGTGTATTGTCTAGTGCAATACATAGCGGCGCATTGAAGGGGCGATCCAGATCTAATTCTGCCAGCACCACATCAAAATGTTGCCGTGGATTAAGGTGTGCCATCGCATCCTCATTCAACGCAATAGTGGTGCGTAATCCCCAACGCTGCAACAGTAACGCCAATGACTCTTGATACGGTAAATAACCGCCAATGAGCAATACCGATTTATCTTCAAATTCACTGATGTTGCGCAGCATATGCGGCTGCAATGGTCCGCGTGCCGACTGAGTAACGATTTTGACCGTGAAGACTGAGCCTTGCCCTTCGACACTCGTTGCCGAAACATTACCGCCCATTAGCTCACAAATGCGCTTTGAAATAGCTAAGCCCAAACCGGTGCCGCCAAAGCGCCGCGTGGTGGTTTCATCAACTTGAGTAAACGGTTGGAACAGCTTATTGATACGGTTCTCGGGTATGCCAATGCCAGTATCGGCAACGCGAATGATGAGCTCAAAGCGTGGCGATGCGACGGCATTTATCTCAACACTAACGCTAATTTGCCCTGCGGGTGTAAATTTAACCGCGTTGGAAAGCAAATTAATCAGCACTTGCCGCAGTCGGGTAATGTCGCCCATAACGTAATTGGGTACTTCGTCGGCAATACTGAAAAGCAGATAGAGTTTTTTCTCACGCGCTTTTTCTTGCACCATGTCCATAGCGCTTTCAATCACGCCAATTAAATCGAGCGGTTGATTTTCCAACGCCATGCGGCCAGATTCAATTTTGGTGAAATCCAGAATATCGTCAATGAGACCCAACAAGGTATCGCCCGAGGCGCGAATGACGCGAATATAGTCTTGCTGTTCATCGGTAAGTGAGGTTTCCGATAATAAATTCGCCATTCCTAAAACACCGTTCAGCGGTGTGCGAATTTCGTGGCTCATGGTGGCTAAAAACGATTCTTTCGCTTTTGCGGATTCGGTGACGCGAATATTGGCTTCAAAAAGCTCAACTTCTGCGTTTTTATTGGTGGTGATATCGATAATAGAGCCGGTAAAGCGCACAGTTTGGGCGTTGGCGGCGTCATTATCTTTTTTATTGTCCTTACTGGCTTCGCTCTGCGCAATACCGCGCGTGCGCAACCACACAAATTGTCCCGATTTAGTTTGGGCGCGGCACTCCGCATCAAAGAATCGTGTTTTGCCAGCAAAGTGCGCTAAACGGGCGTCTTCAAATTGGGCAAAATCATCGGGGTGAATAATTTGCTCAAAAGAGATTGGTGCGGTGCTGTTGTCAGTGCTGCTATAACCCAAGATATTATAGAAACGATCTGAAAAATACGGTGCTGGTTGTGAGCCGGTATTTGGCGCATAGCGAATATCCCAAATGCCTTGCTGCGACGAGCGGATCACCAAATCAAGTTGCTCGCGCTGTGCTGAGAGCATTTGTTCCAATTTAAACATCGGCGTGATATCGGTAATGGTGCCGATCATGCCATCGATGGTGCCGTCGGTGCGGCGAATTAATGCCCGCGCTACGATGGTTTCAAAAACTTCGCCCTGTACATTCTTTAGCCTAATATTGCCCGTGGTGTATCCCGAAGGGCTTTGCAGCAATTGCCGATCAGCGGCGTCGTTTTGGTCCGCCACTTCTGGGCGCTGATACTCGCGATTCGTTTTGCCCAAGGCCTCACTGCGATGACGCCCAGTAAACCGCTCCCAGGCGGCATTAACGGCAACCCAACGACCCGCCGCGTCTTTGCGGAAGATGGGAGTGGGGTTAAATTCAATCAAATCAGCCGTAAATTTATTTTGC
>JANMDR010000002.1:0-8117 GCA_031376425.1 Betaproteobacteria bacterium | reverse complement strand
CTAGCTAGCTAGCTTGCTAGCTAGCTATGTGTAGTACTCAAAACAGTCTCAGAACCAAAAGTGTATTTACAGTAGTAGTGTAGAGCAAAACGCTCGTTACAAATGTGAACAGATGTGAACCAATGTGGGAGACGGTATGTATTGACCTCATCGGTCCGTACACTATCGGCAAAGGCAAGAAGGAAGCTATCCTTCACTGCCTCACGATGATTGATCCCGCCACTGGATGGTTCGAGATCAAAGAAGTCGATGGCAAAGGCTCTGACGAGATTGCCAACCAATTCGAAATGAATTGGCTCAACCGCTATCCGTGGCCATCCCAAGTCGTGATGGTTTTGGATAATCCAGAACTCTTATTGGCACAAGTAGGGGGTGCGCCCTTGGCGGCCTTAGAGATTGCTGATGCTGATTTACAGAAAGTGCGGCGCGAGTTTTTGGCCGTGCTGAGCGATTTAAACGCCGATCACTTAGCGGCAGCAGCTAAGTGGGAAAAACTAGAAAAGCCAGAATTAGCCAGGCTGTTTAGCTATTTGCATACATGGGTTTGTGACTTAATTGTGGTGCGTGCAACCGGTGCGGCACAATTTCACCCCGATCAGCTACGCGGCCTTGAGGCTATCGGCAAGCACGCGAATTTACCGCGACTTTTTAGATACGAATCCGAACTGCGCCAGCAGCGACGCAGTATCATGCATCCGTTGAACGCGCGTCTTTTACTGGAGCAGTTGCTGTTATCATATCGGCAAGCAGTGCAATAATGCGCTCGTTTAACTTTTAAGTTCTTGCCAACGCCCCATGTCAGATATCCTAACTGCGAAACGCCCCGATGTTGTGTTCCTGAACCTTAAAGGGAAATCAGCACTCTATGCGGCGTGGATTCCGGTTATACGCGGTGGCGGCCTATTTATGCAGACTAATAAGCCGCATAAATTAGACGATGAAATGCTGATTGTTCTGCAGTTCTTAGATGAACCAGTCAAAATGCCTATGGTTGGTCGGGTAGTCTGGATTAATCCGCCGCATACGACGGCCAATCGTCCGCAAGGTATCGGTATTCAATTACCAGATTCCGAGCTGGGCCGTGAATTGAAGAAGAAAATTGAAGGTATTTTGGCACCAGTGGCAAAGTCGGAACGGCCGACGAGTACGGTGTAAACGAAGAGAGCATCGCCTAAAATGGACGAATCGTCTTCTTTCGCCACCCAATTGAAGCTAGCACAACGCATTCGCGACAATCGCAATTGGTTAACCCTCGCTTTTTTGCTCATCGGTCAACTGCCTGCGGCGGTCGCCATTGTTAATGATGTATTCCCGCAAATTGCCCCGAAGTATGTATTTTTAATCAGTATCGCAGTGTCAACGTTCTGCGCCCAGCTGTCATTTGCATGGGCAACGCGTAAGTTAGCAAAACCATCATGCACCCGCTGCGGTACGGAATGGGTCATCATTGAAAGTGGCCCCGGCGCGAATAGTGCGCATTTTAAATTGGGTGGCAGCTGCCCCCACTGTGGCGTAGAAATTACGGAATAACTTAACACATGACATCACTGCCAAATTACCCCCCAACTTCCCCCATTCTGGTCAGCCTTTTTAAATACAAAGCATGGGCAAACGACGAAATTTTAGCGGCGATGGTAGAGCTTGATGGCGACACTCAAAAAGACGACCGCCATCTAGCGATTCGCATCATGAACCACACCTACGTGGTGGATCAAATTTTTAGGGCGCGGTTGCTAAGAGAGCCGCACAGCTTTGCGGCTACCAATACCCCCGATACCCCAACGCTGCCAGCCTTAACGGCTGCAATAGCACTCAGCGATGCATGGTTCGTGCAATATGTGAGTGGCTTGAACGCTGCGCAATTGCACGAATCGCTAAAGTTTAAATTCACCGATGGCGATGCCGGTACCATGACGCGCGAAGAAATTTTGCATCATCTCATCACCCACGGCGGCTATCATCGCGGCGCAGTGGGGCGAATTTTGGCGCAATTATCGATTGCCCCGCCACGTGATGTATTCACGCGGTTTTTGCATCAGATTGAACCCGCCAGACGCAACTCGTAGTCAAAGCTCGCCGCTTGCGCAAGCGCTCAAATGCATCTGACACTTACCCAAAAGCATGCGCTAAATTTGTAGCAATGTGCAGCACCAGCCCCGGCCAAATACTGCTCGATAAATGGCGCAAACGTGCGAGCACAAAGCCAAAGGCAAGCGTGAACACCAACTGGAGCGCTACGAAGGAATTAAATTGGTAAGCGTGCAACTGGAGGTGATACACGCTAAACAATATGCTGGACATCACAATAGGTGCGACGGCATTCTGCGGCCATACCCTTTCGGCCAGCTCGAAAACTGCGCCGCGAAACAGCAGTTCTTCGGTGAGCGGGCCGAGTAATAGAAAGCCCACCAGCGCTGGTGCCCCGGCAACGTAAGGAACCCACCCGCCCCGTACAGAAGCATAGATAACGGAACCGGCAATCCAGACTATCAGCCAGCCAAGCGAAATCTTAAAAATTCTCGCCCACGACGTGCCAGCATTTCCCAATGCGAATGGTCGTCTCGGGCGACAAAGAACGTAGATGCTTAACGCAACAAGAACAGCCGGAATGCAAGCCGACGCAATCCATTCTGCGCTAAGCGCATCGGCAACTGCGCGATTTGACAGGCGCGTGCAAAACGTTGAAGCAACGCCAACGGCGAGGAGCGCAAAAACGGGATTTTTGATTAGCTGCGAAATGGTTGGCATGTGTAGCCTAACGTTTGACCTAATAGGGTGATGACGGCGTGGTGCGAAAGGTTAGCTCCTATAAACGTACGGAATATGCTTGAGGCTCTGCCTAGGCGGCCGCTTCTGGTATGTCGCTTTTGCAGGGTATCACCAATCAGGCACCGCAGTTGAGCTGCAACAGTCTCGAAAAGGTCTGCCATGCTACGAATGACTAGGCTGAAGGAGCCCTATTTTTAGGTGTCTCCAACGTATTTTGTGAGGCTAAAATTTGTGTATGTGATGGATTGCAAGACTTGACCCCAGCTTGGGTGCTATGTGCTTCCTACGCTGTGCAAGACTCTTTATGTAGTTAGATATATGCAGCCTTTAAGCACATAATGCCGAAGGTAACATTCGGCGTAGCTATCTGTGTTTATTGCCATGTTATGCATCGTCTTTGCGATCTTCAGGTTTCTTCGAGAACCGTGTCATTAATTCTGCAGTCGCCTTTGCGGAGTGCTCTTCAAGCTCACGACGCTTCTTGAGGGACAAGTACTTTTCTGGGTTCACTTTCTTATCTCGCGCAATCTGGCCCCGTTTGCGAATATTTTCTCGGATCCAAGAAATCACCTTCCATGCATTGTGGCCATCAAATGGTCCGATTGGGAGCAAAGCAACAATCATCAGGAAAATGTTCAGCTTAGTCCAAACCAATAAAACAGGGCCTGCGATAACAGTAACTACCGGCCCAGGGCTGACTAGGTCAAGCGCGTGGCCTATTGCAATTGCCACCAAAAGCAATAGCATTTGAGCCCCAACACCTCCCCAAGCCGCAACCATTTCCGTTACAGGACTGGCCCACTCATGAGAAGTCTTTCCGTGTATTCCAAGTAGCTGAATGCTTTCAATAGCGATACCTCTTTTTCTGAGAACATACACGTGGCCAAATTCGTGGGCAAAAAACAGTATTAAGAGTGCGACCGAGGCGATTGCCGTTGCAAGGAGATTCCAAAATAGAAGGTACATCCATGCAATTGAAATTAGCACCGTCCAATGCATCGTTATAGGTATCCGACGCCATGAGCCAAGCTGCCAATAGTCCTTCTCCATACCATTCCTTTTTAAGATGCCTAGCGTCGGACTTAGCCAGTGCACACTAACCGCGCGCGCAACGCGGACTGACGCACTTGTGCGACTGTGCCAAATGGCGAGTTAAGTCTCATAGGGCGACCACCCACCCCTTCTTCCATGTTCCAAGCACAGCGTGAGTACCGTTTTGAATAAACGCGATGTCTGACGCAAATTCAGACGGAAACGTATTGCGCAATACAAGGTTTCGAGACTCGAAACATATAATGCCCGCCTTGTCTGTGGTTCCGATGATGTTTCCGTCATCGGACCAGCGAACACGGGATTGTATCCCTGAGTACTGCACGGACGCAATAGCGATCTGTGAGCCAGTGATGTCAAGGACACGAAGTTCGCCGACGGGTGCACCGCCGCCGCCCTCTCTTTGAGGTAAGCCGCACACGAAATGGGGTCAAGTCTCAATACCGTTCGTTTAAGAAATATACCGAGCGTAAAGCCTCATTGACTGTAAAGTTCACCGCTATTAAACACGCCAAAATAATCGTCAAAAATTGGAGGGATTTTGACTAAGCGAACAGTATTGGGTCAAGTCTTGCAATATAGCATCTACTTTCCATTCACCGCCCTACTCACCGTTGAATAATGCACCCCAAACGCATCCGCAATGGCTTGCAGCGTGTAGTCGCCCGTTGCATAGGCAGCGGCCATGCCTTGCTTGGCGTCTTCAAACTCGCTTTGATAGTAGGTGAGTGACTTTGCCAACGCGCGCCGCTGTGCGCGGGGGATTTCTTGGCTGGCGAACTTAACATCTGCTTCAAGTCGTTGACGCATGGTTTCTACAAACACGTCGCCGCCTAAATACACTTGGCCTTTTAGCGCTGCCCAAACATCTACGCCGCGCACACCTTGCTGCACAAATTCTGCGTAGCGCTCAACTTGCCGTTTGGGTTGGGTGCCAAACTGGCTTAATAACCAATCCGTGTGCAACCACTCCGCGCGGGGCGCCGTACCTATGGTGGCATGGTATGAACTCCACGGCCATTGACTGGTGTGCTTTACCATCTTTGCACGAACCGGGTTTAGCACCACATATCGCGATAGCTCTAACAAATAACTGTCGCGCTCGACCAGTATTGCTTTGTAACGGCCTTGAAAAACATGACCTACGCGACGATGGCGGCGATTGACAGCTTGGGTATACACGCCATTTAACTGCCGCATCCCGGCTGATAAATTACCCTCTACTGTTTCAATAATGAGGTAGTAGTGATTACTCATCTGGCACCATGCGTGAATGCGCCAATTGAAACGCTCACAACATTGCGCAAGTATTGCAAGCCACGCTTCGCGGTCATCGTCATCCTGATAAATTTCCTCACGCCGATCACCTCGCGAGGTTACGTGATAAAGACCACCGGCAATTTCTAAACGGAGAGGACGAGACATTGATGCAGCTTATCCTAATAGATGATGGATTGCAAGACTTGACCCCTGCCGGTGACCCCTGCTGCTGGTATCCGCGCTTTTTGTAATGCTTAGGTTTTTCACCACGGCACCTCAATTTCTAAATAATCGTTGAGTTTGATCGTCTGTAGTGAGACCAATATCTCGCCTGTTATTCGTTGAACGCGTGGCCAGCTTGGTGTGGACAACACTATCAGAGCAATTTTTCTGTCTGATAGATTCTGCTGGTAGCGCAGATTCTTATCTGTGGTGATGAACACTTCAAATCCAGCCGCTTCGGCCGCGTTGAGCAACTCACCGTTTTCTAACTGAGACCAACCCTGCTCAAATGCCAATGCGATCTGATGACCGAGCAAATGGTAGCGCAGTGGCGCTGGCGTGCCCTGATCAAAAAGTATCCTCATTGCTCAATGCACAAGCTTTGGCACAGCATCAGCCGCTTGTTTGAGCACAGCCTTGGCTTGCTCCAAGCTCACGCCGGGAAACCATTCGACAAACTGTTGGAGCGTTGCGCCATCGCTTAAGTTGTCAAACAGCGTAGCCACAGGCACGCGCGTTCCCTCAAAGCAAGGCGCGCCGCTCATGATGTTGGGGTTTTTTGTGATTACAGTTGCCATGGGATGCCTTTTGGGTCAACAAAGTATTATTTGCATGATATTACAGGAAAGTTGGGTTATCCGTCCCGCGCAGAGCGCGCACGCGCATGACCTACGCGACGATGGCGGCGATTGACAGCTTGGGTATACACGCCATTTAACTGCCGCATCCCGGCTGATAAATTACCCTCTACTGTTTCAATAATGAGGTGGTAGTGATTACTCATCTGGCACCATGCGTGAATGCGCCAATTGAAACGCTCACAACATTGCGCAAGTATTGCAAGCCACGCTTCGCGGTCATCGTCATCCTGATAAATGTCCTCACGCCGATCACCTCGCGAGATTACGTGATAAAGACCACCGGCAATTTCTAAACGGAGAGGACGAGACATAGATGGAGCTTATCCTAATAGATGATTGATTGCAAGACTTGACCCCTAGCTTCTTGACTTGCAGTATTGAGACTTGACCCCTAGCTTGTTCGCCTCGCGGTCATCGTCATCCTGATAAATTTCCTCACGCCGGTCACCTCGCGAGGTTACGTGATAAAGACCACCGGCAATTTCTAAACGGAGAGGACGAGACATAGATGGAGCTTATCCTAATAGATGATGGATTGCAAGACTTGACCCCTAGCTTCGAAACAAACGCAGAACGTTGCTAGCACTATCATCCTTACTGTCTTTGTCTACATCAACGCCATTCCAAGTACCATCAAAGCAAACGATTATGTTTTTAGGCATGTTAATCCTCGAAAATTAGATGCCGCCCAAGTACGGCAACAATACTTTAGCACCCCAAATAGTAAAAAACATCACCTACGCGGGTGGGTATTATGCAAACAATCTACAAAAGCCCCTATGTTGTGATGTGCGCAATAACACCGATGCATTTCAATACATATTTACACTTACGAGCGCTGATCGTTCGCGTATTTAAATGGATATTCGCGTTAATAAGGGGAAGTCACAATAGAGCTGACGATAATGCCGCCTGATAGACCTGCAATGAAAAAGGAACCTACAGCCAACCACACTGGCAGTGTTCTTAGTTCTAGCACGAAGTTTTCACCCTTCTTCAAGCTCGCGATCGTTATGAACGCGGACGCCATGGTCAGGTACACGCCTATGTGGAACTTCGTGTAGTCGAAGAGAAGTTCCAGGCCTTTTAGGTCGGCGGCTTTCAGGACGGCAACTGTCAAAGAGGAACCAGGCATAGGTGGGTCTCGATGTGGGATATGTGCGGCCTAACGTTCGAGCTCCGCTTGAGCGAGTGGTTAGGCCTCTCTGACGAACGGAAGCACTTTTTCTGCCAGTTCAAAACCAACCTGTACGCTGTGGGAAGAAAAGAAGATCTTTCTTTGGTACTCATTTCGCTCCGCGCTACGAAGGTTTGATAAGAATTCTTCGGAATAGGTAAGGCTGTCGAGCTGCCTAAGCGTGTAGCCACGAGCATTGATACCCTTGATGCCTTCTTCTATTCCATCCAGTATCACGGCGGTTGCGTCCAATTCTTCCAGGCGCTTCGAAGTTGGCTTTGTGGCTCGCGCATCGATGATCCGATCCCGGTAGACGAAAATCTTAAACTCCAAGTCGCGTTGCGTCTGGTCATTTTCGGTAACCAATCGCGCAACTGAATGCTGGAGTGCCTCAAAGGCGTCCCCTCGAGTTTTCTTGTGGATTCGCCATGCGAATCTGGCACTCGCAACCGATGCGATCGCCGCGACTACGGTTGCGAGAGTCTTCAGAGTGTCCGAGTCCATGGCGCGTCCATTGAGAGGCCTAACGTGTTATATTTTGCATAACAGCAGTATATCTGTTATCCCAGCAACACGCACTCGCACCAAAGTTCAGCGCTAAACTATTGATTAAAAACAGTTAAATACCTTACTCAATTCATCTACACAGTATAACACCTGAACAAATCCCGCATCGCCTTATTGATTTTAGCCGCCCTAAAGTTCGGGGCCGGTACTAGTTACGTTCTACTGCCAAATCCCCTGCGCATTGGGTGCAGTGTTCTTTTAAACGTCATGGGATTAAACCACTTGGGGTTATCTATTTTGCGCTTGTCAGATACATTGTTTTTCTGAACCAGACGACCGTCCGGAATACATCAGTACGCAGCTTCGCAAGTGGGCTGAAGACCGGGGCATTGTGCTGTGGTTTACCCAACCTGGCAATCCGCAACAAAACGCCTACGTGGAGCGTTTTAATCGAACCATGCGCTATGAATTGCTGAGCGCTAACTTGTTTG
>JANMDR010000285.1:0-3077 GCA_031376425.1 Betaproteobacteria bacterium | reverse complement strand
CATGGCTTCAATAAAACGATCTAACTCTGCTTTTGATTCGCTCTCGGTAGGCTCTATCATCAAGGTACCCGCAACTGGAAAGCTCATCGTGGGCGCATGAAAACCATAGTCCATCAAGCGTTTAGCAACATCATCAACACTGATGCCACTGCTATCTTTAATGGGACGTAAATCAATAATGCATTCGTGAGCAATTAAACCATCATGACCACTATAGAGCACAGGATAATGGTCTTTAAGTTTCTTAGCGATGTAGTTCGCGCTCAAAATAGCAGTTTCTGTGGCTTCTCGCAGACCGTCACGACCCATCATGGCAATATACATCCATGAGATAGGCAATATACTAGCGCTGCCGTACGGTGCCGCGCATACCGCGCCAATTTGCTCTTTGGTATTTTCCAGTACCCGATGGCCGGGTAAAAATTTGGCTAAGTGCGCACCTACGCCAATTGGCCCTACACCTGGCCCGCCGCCGCCATGCGGAATGCAAAAGGTTTTATGCAGATTTAGATGCGATACATCCCCGCCGAATTTACCCGGTGCCGTCAGCCCGACCATCGCATTCATATTTGCACCGTCGATGTACACTTGCCCACCGTGGGAATGGATAATCTCACAAATTTCGGTAATGCCGTCTTCAAACACACCATGGGTTGATGGATAAGTCACCATAATAGCCGCTAAATTAGCGCTATGCTGCGTGGCTTTTGCGCGTAAATCGGCGATATCCACATTACCATTTTCGTCACAGCCCACCACCACTACCTGCATACCTACCATCTGCGCTGACGCTGGGTTAGTACCGTGGGCTGATTGCGGAATTAGGCAAACCTTACGATGCCCTTCGCCTCTGGATTGATGATAGGCCTCAATCACCAACAGCCCCGCATATTCACCTTGCGAGCCAGCATTGGGTTGTAAGGAAATGGCGTCATAGCCGGTAGCGGCACAGAGCATCGCTTCAAGCTCAGTCACCAACTGTTGGTAACCTAAAGTTTGATTAGCAGGCGCGAAGGGATGAATACTGCCAAATTCCGGCCATGTTACCGGCTGCATTTCGCTCGTCGCGTTAAGCTTCATGGTGCACGAACCTAGCGGAATCATGGCTCGATCTAAAGCAATATCTTTATCGGCCAAGCGGCGCAAGTAGCGCAGCATGTCAGTTTCGGCGTGGTAGCTATTAAACACCGGATGCGTTAAGTAGCTGGAAACTCTAGCCAATGCCGGTGCATAGCCTGCTGTTCCCACATCAAAGGCAGCTGCAATCGTATCAAAATTAGGTATGGCTTGACCTTTTTGTGCAAACAAACTCCACAATGTGGTTACATCGGTACGCGTGGTGGTTTCATCAAACGATAAGCCGATGTGCTGATCATCAACAGCACGCAAATTTATACCTTGCGCGGCCGCAAGATTAAAAATAGCTTGGGTATGGGTGCCAGTCGCAAAAGTAAGCGTATCAAAAAAACTGGTGTTTTTAGGGCTAATACCAAGCTGTGCCATACCACTCACAAACAAGGCGCACAAGCGATGCGTGCGCGAAGCAATACGCGCCAAGCCGCGCGAGCCGTGGTATACCGCGTACATACTAGCAATCACTGCAAGCAAAACCTGCGCTGTACAAATATTACTGGTGGCTTTTTCACGGCGAATATGTTGCTCACGTGTTTGCAGCGCGAGGCGATAGGCTTTATTACCGTTAGCATCAATGGTAACACCCACTAAACGCCCCGGCATGGTGCGTTTTAACTCATCACGTGTTGCAAAAAATGCGGCGTGGGGGCCACCAAAACCTAGAGGTACACCAAAGCGCTGACTGCAACCCACCACCACATCAGCGCCCCATTCACCGGGGGGGGCTAGCAGAGTGAGCGCGAGCAAATCAGCCGCAACGATCAACAAGCCATCAGCCGCATGAATTGCTGTGGCTAGATCACGATAATCGTGAACATCGCCATTAACACCTGGATACTGTAGCAATACGCCAAAGGCCGCTGTTTTAGGCGCTTCCCAAGCGCTGCCGACGACCACCGTAATACCCAGCGGTTGCGCGCGCGTACGCACCACATCCAAAGTTTGCGGTAGCACATCATCAGCTACAAAAAAAGTCATGCTCTTAGTTTTAGTGCTGCGCAAACATAAGGTCATGGCTTCAGCCGCTGCCGTACCTTCATCGAGCATGGACGCATTGGCAATAGCCATACCCGTCATTTCACAAACCATAGTTTGAAAATTAACGATTGCTTCTAAGCGACCCTGTGAAATTTCTGGTTGATATGGCGTATAGGCCGTATACCACGCCGGATTTTCCAACACATTGCGTAAGATGACGCCGGGGGTATGGGTGCCGTAATAACCTTGACCAATAAAATTACGGCATACTTTATTTTTACTCGCGATACCTTTTAACCTTGCCAATGCCGCTGCCTCGGTCATGCTTTCGGGCAAATCAATAGCCGATTGCATCCGAATAGCTGGTGGCACAATCGCGTCCATCAATGCGGCGCGGGTGGCATATCCCAAGCTGTTGAGCATCGCCGCTTGTTCGGTAGCGCTCGGACCAATATGGCGCGGTAAAAATTCACCGTGATTTTCAAGCTCTTCTAAACTAAAACGGTTAGATAAATTAGGGACAATATGGGTATCGGGCATAGCGGTTCCGTATAAATATACTTTTGAAAATATTTTTTGATACGCTTGCGGCCTTATTTATGGCTTAAAAGCGCAAACATATTATTAGCGCTAAATTAGGCTATTTTCCTGCGCCGTTTGAATACGCGGCAGCATCTAATAAGCCATTTAAATCGGCTGCACTTGTAGGCTTAATTTTGAATAGCCATGCACTAAAAGCATCTGCATTTAACTGCTCCGGTGCACCACCTAAGGCATCGTTTACCGCCAGCACTTCTCCCGCTATCGGCATATAAATATCCGACGCCGCTTTCACGGACTCAACCACTGCGCAGTTTTCAGCTGCCGCATAACTTTTACCTACTTTAGGGAAATCTAAGAACACGATATCGCCCAAGGCTTCCTGCGCATGGTCAGTAATGCCCACGGTGACTGTACCGTCTGCC
>JANMDR010000273.1:0-5233 GCA_031376425.1 Betaproteobacteria bacterium | reverse complement strand
GAATGTACGGATTTACCGAACGCATCGTTGCCTTGAATGAAGCCTTGGCAGAAATCTATACCGCCCACAAAATGCCTGCACCAGCTGATGCCTTAGCTAAAAGTGCGGATGCCCACTTTTTACAAGCCGCGCTTGATCACGGCCAAACATTGGCTGATTGGCAACCCAAGGCCAACTTACTTAAAAAGTTAGCCGCGAGCTATGCAAAGCTGGGTGAGCATGCAAAGGCCTATATGTACGCTCTGCGCGCACTAAATGCGGAGCAAAGCGCCAGTACCAAACAAGCTGCAAGCCGCTCGGCCGCTATGCAAATTCGCGAACAAACAGAACAGGCACGCAATGAGTCGCAACGCCAACGTGAGCTCACCGAAGTGGCGGAGCACAATTTACAACTACTCAATACTCTGAGCGCGATGGGCCAAGAAATTACCGCCAACTTAAACGCAACAGCCATCGCAACAACACTTGCTACGCAACTTCGATCATTCAATATCGCCAGCCATTTACGGCTTTGGTTGCGGGATACTGATCGCGCAGTGTATTCCTTACGCTACAGCAACCCACTTAGCGTACCGGTTAATAATCGACCGTTGCAAAATGATGATGACCAAGCCGCAAAAACTATCGAACTTTCCCACCTGCGTACTGAAACGATTATAGATGCGACTAGCGATAAATGTACTTTTTATGCCCCGCTTTTGATTCAGAAAAAAACGCTTGCCATCGTCGAAATTGCGGCACCTGCGCCATTGCCACCAGCGTCCATCAGTATTTTCCGCAGCCTTAATGCCTACGTGGCTATCGCCCTTGAAAACGCCCGTACCTATCAAGCGCTAGCAGATGCCAAAAACCGTATTGAGCAACTCAGCCAAACTGACTCCCTCACCGGTATTTTCAACCGCCATTACGTCAATACACATATTGCTAGCCTACTGGCGGAAACCCAAAACGAGACATGCTTGGCAATTTTCTTAATCGATATTGATCACTTTAAAACTATTAACGACACCCACGGCCAAAGCGAAGGCGATTTGGTGCTACAGCAAATGCCGGTGCGTTTGGCACAAGCTTTTGGTACGGATGCGATTTTGGTGCGTTGGGATGCTGCCGGTTTTTTAGTACTACGCAAAAATACGCCGCGTAATCAGTGCGCAATCTTCGCCAAAGCGCTGAACAACGCAACCACCGCAACACCGTTCGGGCTAAGAGATGGTGCGCCGATCAAAAAAACCTGTTCAATCGGCTTTGCCTGTTACCCACCCGATCCGCACTATCCGGAAACTTTTAGCTGGCAACAAGCGCTAAATTTTGCTGATTTAGCGCTAAAGCACGCCAAACAAACTGGTCGCAATTGCGCTGTTGGCCTCACCACTATTGACTCACGCCAAGCTGGAAGTAAAAACTTTGTATTACCTTGGGAAATGGTTCCACCGTAAATTAATCCGAATTCGGGTGTTCACCCGTCTTCGCAAGAAAACAACTCATTGCACTTGCCATTGCTGCGATTGCCCACAACACAAAAAAACCGAGTGAATATATTGTTGTGCGCGACGCATGTACACGATCGCCGAGAACCACTAACTCCATCGGATCAATCAACGTAAAAATGATCCCGACGCCAATTCCCGCAGCAATAAATGAAGGCCATAAAATCCACATAATTTGTTTGAGCATAGCGACCCTTTTTGGTATCTCAATCGTATTAATATTAGCCATCTGCAGGCTGTAGCGCCGTGCTGCCCAGCGAAAATACTGTAGAACCGACGTCATTAACGGTAAAAGTCGTCAGCAAACGCCAAGTACGCGCTTCATCTTCTAAAGTGACGTACCATTTTCCAGCTTGCAATGGCGCTAGCGCACCAATAAATATATTTTGATTACTACGCTGTAACTGGATGCGCCGGTCATACCCGCTTACGGTGGCACGCGACAATTTGAGCGTCAAATCTTGAAGATTCGGGGGTAAGCCTGTTACCGTAAGCGTTACCCGCGCCAATGATGCATCAATGATGCCTTCCGCTCGATAACCAGCCATCTTGGCGGTGGTATCACGAGATAAATCTTTGTTCACCGTGAGCCCCTGCTTGTAGTAATCATCAACCACCAAGCCATCATGCGTACGCACAGCCAGATAAGCGGTAAAGATACCTGCCACGACTACAATGGCCGGGCCAGACATGAGCAACCACGGCCACGGCTCGCGATACCAAGGTTTTACTGGTGTAGGTAGCGTTTTCATTTGTGGGCTTTCAACATAGAAACGGCAGTTGGACGGATGTGAGTGTGCGATTTGCCCGCGAGGGGTCATGAAGTATTTGCTTTGTAAATACTTCATAGAGAGACTTCCTAGTAAGGCGTGACGACGACGCAGGCTCCACCCTGCTAGGAGGAACAACGCGGCTAGGGAGTTTTCTTTGAAGTATTTATACGTCATGATCCCTTGGGACAAAATCGTGCAATCACGTTCGTAGCGCTTTCACCCACACGGTGACGGCTTAGAAACCATAAAGTACCAATAAACACAGACATCTCCAAGTAATTTGAGCGGTCAACTACCGTTTCTAGGTTCAAGGTTGTACGAGGATATTAGCGGCTAAAAAAAGTGGCTTTTTCATGCACCGAAAAATCGTCTGGGCTTTCATTTCCTTTTGAATCAACAGCCACTATCTGAAATTCAATAGCGGTTGTACCCTTAGGAATTTTCGTGGGATCGACTCGAACATTTAGGGCAATTGTTTTTGATGCGGCTGCGCCAACTTCTAATGGCATTACCAATCCAACGATTTGCAAGCCCTCAATACCTGTTGCGTGCACGGCTAAGCGCTGCGGCCTCTCTCGCGTATTCATCAAATGCAGTCGATAAACATTTTCAATCAAACCGCCTTCGACCTCGCGCGACATCGCACCGCGATCACGAATCACATCCACTTTCAGTGGCGCACGGTGCCAGAGCGAAAGTGCGGTGGCAAGGATGATAGCCCACAACAAAAAGGTGTACATCAGCACCCGAGGCCGAAATACTCTCTGTATCATTTCGCTCCAGCCAAAGTGTTCATTGACTGAATTTAATGTCGCGTAACGAATCAAGCCACGTGGATAACCCATCTTGTCCATCACTTGGTCGCAGCCATCGATGCACGCGGTGCAACCGATGCACTCATATTGCTGACCATCACGAATATCAATCCCCGTTGGGCATACTTGCACGCAGATACGGCAATCAACGCAGTCACCAAGACCTTGTGCCTTGTAGTCGGTTTTCCGACCCCGGGCTCCGCGTGCCTCTCCGCGTCCCTTGTCATACGTAATTACCAAGGTATCGCGATCAAACATAGCGCCCTGAAAACGGGCGTAAGGGCACATATATTTGCACACCTGTTCACGCAGCCAGCCTGCGTTTCCATAAGTGGCAAGGCCATAAAATAATGTCCAGAATGCTTCCCAGCCACCAATGGCGAGCGCCAATGCGGATGCGCTCAATTCGCGAACCGGCGTAAAATAGCCAACGAGAGTGAAACCGGTCCAGAGCGAAAATACAATCCATGTGGCGTGTTTGGCCGTTTTTAAGCCAACTTTACGGGCGGATAGCGGTGCTTGATCTAATTTTTTTTGCGCGAGAAAATCGCCTTCAATCTTACGTTCAATCCACAAAAATATTTCCGTGTAAACCGTTTGCGGGCAGGCATAGCCGCACCACAATCTTCCAGCAACGGCTGTAAAGAGAAATAATGAGAATGCACAAATCAGTAAAAGTATGGTCAGGTAAATAAAATCCTGCGGCCAAAAAACAATACCAAAAATATAAAATTTTCGCGCAGTCAGGTCGAACAACACCGCCTGACGATCATTCCACATCAGCCACGGCGTGCCGTAGTAAACTAGCTGTGTGGCAAAAACCATTATCCAGCGCCAACTTGCAAACCATCCTGTTACTGCGCGCGGATAAATTTTTTTATGAATCTCGTAGAGTGCGTTTTCATCCGCGCTTGCCGCAGCACCATGCGACGAAGCTGCGGTGGCTACAATGATCGGAATGACTTTATTCACGGAGCTTTCGATGGTGGTGGTGCCGCTGCTGGTGTCACTGCTGGTACCGCTGTTGGTGTTTGTATCTTTGCGCTAATTGCCGCCAGTGCAGGCTCCGACGGAGGTGGCACGCCACCACCCAAGCTATAAACATAGGCAGCCAGTAAATGGATTTTTGCTTCACCCAAGCGCGCTAACTGCGCTGGCATCATATTGTTACGACCCATGCGAATACCTTCTGCAATGTTTTCTTCACTGCTGCCATAGAGCCAAATTTTATCGGTTAAATTCGGCGCGCCAATGGCTTGGTTACCTTTACCTTCGGCTCCATGGCAGGCACCACAGACTGCAAACTTAACCTTTCCCGCCCCAGCCAACGCGGTATCGTGCGGTAGCCCTGACAAAGAACGCACATAGTTGGCCACTTCTTTAATACCTGACTCGCCGCCCATCGCATCACCCAGTGCTGGCATGATGCCATTGCGTCCATTGCGTAGTGTGGTCTGGATTGAGATGGGGTCACCACCATATAGCCAATCCGCATCCCGTAAATTTGGAAATCCCTTACCACCACCGGCATCTGAGCCATGGCATTGTGCGCAATTATTGAGGAACAGGCGCTGACCGATATCGATGGCCGCAGGATTTTTTGCGAGGGTAGGAATATCAACTTGTAAATATTTAGAAAAAATCGGCCCATATTCACTATCTGCATTCCTCACCTCCTCATCAAACTGATTGATGGAAGTCCATCCGAACTTGCCCGCGAAATTACCGAGGCCGGGATAAAAGATTAGATAGCCTAGCGAGAAAACAATGGTGATATAAAAAAGCCACATCCACCACGCCGGCATGGGATGGTTATACTCGACCAAATCTTCATCCCACACATTGCCGTGGAGTTTGATGGTTTCACCTTTGGCTGGACGCTTCGTAGTTTGCGTCCACAGCAACACGCCGCAACCGACAATAGATATTAGCGAAACAATCGCAATAAACCAGTGCCAATAATCACTCACGAAATCACTCATGCAGGTCTCCCCGAGAGCGGGATGGCTTTAGCCCTTCGTCATTATCAACAAATGGTAGGTTGGCGGCGTCATCAAAGCGCGCTTTTTGTTTACTGTTATACGCCCATAGCACCACGCCTAAAAACGCGATGAAGGACAGCGAAGTCACGATGACACGAAGATCACTCAAATCCATT
>JANMDR010000054.1:0-8499 GCA_031376425.1 Betaproteobacteria bacterium | reverse complement strand
GCTTTGCCCACAGGCGTGCGGACGGCGGCGACAATATAGGCTTCTTGAACTTGTTTGGTCATTTGATTTTCCTGCTTTCAAAAAATTATTTTATTTAGGATGATGAATTAAGCTATATAGCTATTCGTAACGCCTTTAGTTTCGCAACGGTTTCCCGTTCTTGAGCATGTACTCAATGCGTTCTTGGGTTTTTGGCATTTTTGCTAATTCGCAGAAATGCTTACGCTCCAAATCCAGCATCCACTTTTCATCCACCATCGAACCAGCCTCAATCTCGCCGCCGCACAAACAAGTCGCAATACGGCAGCTTATTTCATAGTCATGTTCCGACATGAAACCGCCCTCTTTCATATTAATCAACATCATCTTAATAGTCGCAATGCCGGTAGCACCAGCCACCGCAAACGAGGTAGGTGCCAATGGTGGGCGATAGCTGGCGCGGGACATGGCGCGTGCGGTCTCTAAAGCTACGTACAATATTTCATCGCGATTAAATACGACAATATCGCGCCAACGCAGATGCCCCATTTCCTTGGCTTCCATCGCGTTTTTTGATACCTCGCCCATGGCCACATGCTTAAAGCTCTTTTGTATTTGCGGCATCATGTCCCCATTACCAGGACCGGTTGCCGCTGCCAACGCCGCACGCAGGGCAATTTCTTTTAAGCCGCCACCAGCCGGTAACAAGCCCACACCCACTTCGACTAGACCGATGTAGCTTTCAAGCGTTGCCACGACGCGATCGGAATGCATCACAAATTCGCAACCACCACCCAAGGCCAATCCGTCAACAGCTGATACCACCGGAATATAGCTATATTTAATCCGTTGAGACGTATGTTGGAACAATGCTACCATCGCCTCAAATGCCTCAAACTGCCCTGTTTTTAAGGCTTCTAGCGCTTTAACTAAATTGGCTCCAGCCGCATAGGGTGGCTCAGGCTGCCAAATAACCAAGCCTGCAAAATCGGCTTCAGCAATGTCAATCGCTTTATTTAAGCCTTCTAAAACATCCTGTCCAATCGAATGCATTTTGGTTTTGAACGAACAAATGGCCACGTCGTCATGGCCTTTAGCAGTCCATAAGCGCACGGCATCGTCTTCAAATACTGTTGTGCCTGATTCTGCTTTTTCGCCTAACAATAATTCAGGGAATAACTGGCGCTTATAGACTGGCAATGTCGAACGACCTACCATTTTCCCTGTAGCCGCGCTGTAGGAGCCTTCGGCGCTATGCACACCTACTCGACCATCCATTACCCATGCTGGTAATGGTGCGCTAGCCATGGTTTTACCGGCAGCAATATCCTCATTAATCCACGCCGCAATTTGTGACCAACCGGCAGCTTGCCACGTTTCAAACGGACCCATTTTCCAACCAAAGCCCCAGCGGATGGCACTATCCAGCTCGCGGGCTGAATTGGCAACTGAACCCAAATGCACCGCAATATAGTGGAACACATCGCGAAATATTGACCATAAAAACTGTGCTTGCGGATTACTACTAGCACGCAGAGCGGCAAACTGTTCGGCCGGTTTACGGATTTTTAAAATCGCGGCTACTTCGTCATCTATCTTGCCAGCCGATGGCACGTAACTTTGCGTGGCGACATCGAGTACTAAGATTTCTTTTGCAGGCTTAGTAAAAAATCCAGCTTTGGTTTTTGAACCCAAAGCACCCTTGGCTACCATGGCCGCCATAACCGGTGGCACAGCATAATATTTATGCCAAGGATCTGTCTTTAAATTATCATCCATGGTTTTGAATGTGTGTGCCAATGTATCCAGCCCAACTACATCGGCGGTGCGATAGGTTGCGCTTTTAGCTCGGCCAATTGCTGGCCCGGTGAGTGCATCCACGGTATCAAAGGCAAGCTTAAACTGCCCTGTGTGGTACATCGTAGCGGCAATGGAAAATACCCCGATGCGATTAGCCACAAAGTTTGGTGTATCAAAAGCCCGCACCACACCCTTGCCTAAAGTGGTGACCAAGAAACTTTCCAATTGATCCATAATCACCGCTTCGGTGTCCGCCGTTGGAATCAGCTCAACTAACTTCATGTAACGCGGCGGATTGAAGAAATGTACGCCGCAAAAACGATGGCGCAACGCTTCTGGGAACACTTTTGATAGCTCAGTAATGCTTAAGCCCGAGGTGTTCGAGGCAAAAATGGCATCGGCACGCAAATGTGGTGCCACTTTTTCGTACAGCGCTTTTTTCCAATCCATGCGCTCTGAAATAGCTTCAATCACAAGATCGCACTCGCTTAGCAACGCCAAATTTTCATCATAGTTAGCAGGGGTAATCATGCTCAACCGTGCTTTGGATGTAATAGGGGTAGGCTCTAGCTTAGCCATTCCTTCTAAAGCCTTTAGCACGATGCCGTTTTTAGGACCTTCTTTTGCTGCAAGGTCAAACAACACAGCCCTTACGCCAGCGTTAGTAAGGTGTGCTGCAATTTGCGCGCCCATTACGCCTGCGCCCAATACAGCTACTTTTTTAATGTGGTAATTTTTCAACTTCGTTCTCCGGGTTCAAGTGGTTCGGTTTTCTAAAATAGGTGCTGCATACTTAATTAAAGTCTTGGTAATTCTTTAGGCATCAAATGTTCGTCGATAGCGACATATGTTAATTGTGCCTCTGTTACTTTTACAATTTCTGAGCCAAAGCGCGAGCGTTGTGCGAATACTTCAACATCCACCGTTACCGATGTGCGCCCCGTTTTATTCACCTTGGCATAAAAGCTCACCACATCGCCCACAAACACGGGCTGCTTAAACATAAAGGAATTCACGGCCACAGTAGCAATGCGCCCTTTCGCCCGCTCAGACGCAGGAATACTGCCCGCCAAATCTACCTGCGACATCACCCAGCCACCAAAAATAGTACCGTTAGCATTGGTATCAGCAGGCATGGGAATGATGCGCAGGGTAGGCATGCGGTCAGTCGGTAAGGCAACAATATCGGTCATAGTTTTAGGTTTCGGTTACGCTAAGGATTGCACGACTAGAGAATATGATCTTTATACAACTCATCAAGTGCGGCTTCGTATTTCTTGTAAACCACTGCCCGTTTTAACTTCAAAGTGGGCGTCATTAGGCCATTATCAATGGTCCATTTTTCTTTAGACACAACGATACGACGTACTTGCGCGTACCCAGGAAAGGCTTTGATTTGCTTGGCAATACGCTGCACCAAAAATTTTTCAGCCTTGTCTTTTTCCTTACTCTTTTCCCCGCTTTGCTCATGCAAGTTCGTGGTCAAACTATTTTCGGCAGCAACACGCGCCCACTCATCATCATTTAGTACAACAATAGCTGCCAAAAACGGCTTGGCCTCGCCGTATACCAGCACTTGCTCGAACACCGCATCGAGCTGAATAGCGAGTTCCATATCCACAGGTGGAATTTTTTCGCCATTACCCATGACGATAATTTCTTTAATGCGTCCCGTAATTTTCACAAACCCGTGCTCATCAATATGAACTTGATCACCGGTATTGAGCCAACCATCTTCGCTGAGCACGGCGCGCGTGGCCTCAGGATTATTCCAATAACCCATCATCACGTTTGGCCCGCGTGCGAGCAACACATTATTTTCACCCTGTTTCAACTCGACACCGGGTACTGCAGGCCCTACTGTTTGAGGATCATTTTGATCGGGTAAATTCACGGTGAGCAATGGTGCCGCTTCGGTCATGCCGTAACCCTGACAAATATTTAATCCTAACCCTACAAATACTTGCGCCACCGACGGTGACAATGCCGCCCCCCCTGAAATTGCCAAACGCAAATTACCGCCAAGCCTCGCTAGTAGTTTCTCTGCAACCAATTTTTTTAATAGTGGCCAAAGTAAAAATGAGGGTTTCCACGGTCCGCGCCCATTGGCGTGCTCAAATCGTGCCCAGCCAGTCGCTACTGCAAATTTAAACATTTTTTGTTTGGTAGGCGATGACTTCTTAAGCTGCTCATTAATGGCCGCCAAGAAGCGTTCATAAATACGCGGCACAGAGAAAATGACAGTCGGCTGCACGGTTCTAAAATCCTCAGCTAACTGGGGAATGGAGCGCGAGAACACAATAGACGCGCCGCTCACCATGTTCAAATAATAGTCGCAGGTACGCTCAAACATGTGAGACAGCGGCAGAAACGACAGAAAAATATCTTCCGGATAAATTTGATAAATCCGCAAACCCGATTGCACATTAGCCAGAATATTACGATGCGAAAGCATTACTCCTTTAGGCTTGCCTGTAGTACCGCTGGTGTACACAATGGTTGCTAGATCTGAACCTTTCGTAGGCGGACGCTCAAAGCTCTCAGCGTCTGTGGGAGCAGATGTTGGCATCCATTCAGCCAATGTTTTTAAACGCGGTTCGGACGCGTCATTAACTGGCTTAACGCTCACAATACGGCATAAGGGACTAAGCTGATCAGCCACTGTTTTTAAGCGTTTCCAGTGCTCTTCACCCTCAATAAAAATGAGGCGTATCGATGCATCATTTACGATATAAGCTACGCTATCGGGCCTATCATCCACAAATAATGGCACCGGCACTAAACCATGTGCATAAGCCGCTTGATCCGCCACAATCCAGTTAATACTATTTTTTAGCATGATGGCAATACGATCGCCCGCCTGCAGTCCATCGCTACGCAAACCGGCGCGCGCGCGGGCGACTAAATCTGCTATTTCCCGCCAGTTAACACCGCGCCATTCTTTCGTAGCCGCGTCATATTCTCGATACGCTGGCGCTGCGGGACTAGCGCTACAACGCTTGGCAAATGCTTCCGCAATCGTTGAGTTATCGTCTAAATGGATATAACGGGTGGCGTTTCCCACCATCGGTGCATCGCTGCTTTGCTGCGCATATTCTTGGCCTGACGCCATAAGTGCCTCTCCTGTGATGCGTTTTGACTTTTTTATCATGATGCAGCTATTTTTTGCTGCTGAAACACACTATTTTAAACGTTCGTTTCAATAACATACCATTAACTGAGGGTGGAAATTTGCTGGCGTAATGTTTTGCAGAGCGCAGCGATCCATCCGCTTCGCAGATTAAGCGACTTATGATTACGATATACCCTGAAGATGTCTGTATTTAGGGTATCTACAAGCAACTGCGCTTGCGCCAGAGAAATTACTAACCCGCAACTATACCCGCATGCCTATCCAAATAACCGCCTCGGTAGATGCAGCGACCACGGGGCTTAACACCCGAAACCAAAAACCATTCTCATTGACCTGTTCGGCTGATTGGTCATGGTGTTGCCGCTCCTCATTAACTATTGCCGATATCGCTCGCGTAGCAGCGTCATCTTGGCTACCCAATACATCTAGTTGCTGCTCAAGATGACTAAGTACAACGCGTTCTACAGCAACCGTTGTCGCCGCAATTCCGCGACCATACTCGGTGCGGTCAACCGTGCAAGAAAAATTTGCCCCGTGTAAATATTAACGGCTCCGTTCTCACCAGCGTGATTTACTTTAAGAACGCGGCCAGCGAACGCATTAATATCGGTCATGAGCATTAGCCACGCCGACTTTCATGAATGAAACCAATAATCTCATTTTTGGAAAGCCCCAAATCAACACCTTTTATAGACAGCGGAGATTTTTTTCTTTGCACAGGCGCGATAGCAAATACTCGACCATCATGTCGTGTAACTCACACCTCGCCATCAGCTTGCGCCAGATCAGGCACCGCAGAAAACTGCTGCTGTGCTTGCGAAAAAGTGAATACTTTCATTCTAAGTCTCCTCGAAAATCTCCTAAAACCGTGATGACACGCCAATTAGTTTTTCCGATATGAACTCCTTGTAGACGTCAGTACATAGGGCGTTTACAAGGTAACTTAACTGCAGAATTATGACCGTTGGGCAAGTCGAAGAGTCTAGTGATTAAAATACTTTAGCTTAAACTACGCTTCCGAAGACCGACCAATCGCCCATGAAATGCGCAACATCAATCTTATTAACCTGATGCCACTCCGATTTGGCTTCAGTTCTGCTTATGGCAGAAATCATTTTATCGGCAACCACTGCACTCGGAACAATGTAGTACTCAATTACTTCGATCTCTTTTTTTTTGCAAATATTTACGAGCACGTAGATATGTGTTTCCGAACAAATTTCCCGAGCTTTAGCCCCGACCAACCAAAATGAAGCCGATTTGGCGTTCGTTTTAACTTGAACAGAGTACGCCTTTTGGCATTTTTGATCAGTCGCTAAAATATCGGCACCCATTGCACTGCGTGAAGTTGGCGATGCAATAAATCCTAATCGCGACAATTCAGCAGCAACCAAGTAAACACCACGCATCCCTGTTAGATGTCCGTTCACGCGCATATATAGATCCTCCAATTGTCGCGGTTAAATGTGTGCCAATGAATGGCACCAAATAAACGCAGAACCAAACTTATATTAAACATTAAACTTAGGTCTCTGATTGTTTAGACCAACTACCCAATCAACCCAACAAAATCAGATATTGTCGCAATTGCAAGCTCTGGCACATCAGGCATTACCCCATGCCTGCACTGCTCAAATTCTTTATACGTCACCAAATTAGGTGCAATTGCCGCAGCAATGTCGCGTTGACACTCAATAGGCAGCATGGGGTCATCTATACCACCCATCACTAGCGTGGGACAACGAATACCGGCGAGCTGGCTCAATATATCGAAACTGCGGCCTTCGCCGCCCACGCGATTAAACCAGCTGGTTGCGTCGCGGTTTAATTTTATGCGCCCCATTGCAAAGGGGTCGGCGGGGACACGTGTGTAAAGAGGTACGGCTATCTTTAACCACGCCGAAAGTACTTCATCACTTGTGTCGCCTTCGATAAAACGTCGATGTGCAAGCTCACCAGCTACGTCACCGCCCAAGCGCCTAAACATTGCCACTTTGGCGTGTACATGCGCATTGGCCTGAGCAGACGTGCTTACCAACACTAGCTTAGACGGATGCGCGGGATATGCAATGGCATAAGCCATTGCTACCATGCCACCAAATGAAGCACCGTAAACGACGGGCTTCTCGATGCCAAGCGCATCACAAAATGCTTTTACGTCATCCGCCCATTGCGCTAGTGTCCAGCTTTCACGCGTCCCCGATTCGCTACGGCCATTGCCACGGTGATCAAGGTAGATAACTTGCGCAAATTCAGCGCATGCAGAGAAAGCAGGTTTGTAAATAGTGTGATCGACACCCGGGCCGCCGTGAAGCAGGAGCAGCGTTGGCACGTTTTGCATCACCTGTGCCGCACTGCTGTTTATGCGCAACCCTGCACCCTCTACATCAAAGTACAGCCTTACTCCGTTGATCAAAATGTTCATTTAGATCCTAACAGCATAATCGAAACCAGCTTCAAACCTAGCTGATAGCGGAATTTACTACTACCGCCATTCGCCACGTTCCTGTATCAACGACCGTCCGTTCTGCGTCACCGTGAGCGAGCCATCTTCCAGCACCCGATAGGTGGTGATGCCAGCTACAAATTCGTAGCCCAAGAAGCGACATGGTGAACCGTCCTTGCAAAGGGTATGAAGCGTTTTACCTTTTAGCGTAATGGCTTTACTTGTTTTTTTTGAGATACCTTTATAGCTGACGTCATTGCATGCCACCTCACCCTCTTTGCAATTGGTCGTAATAGTGATGTTGAAGTTTGGCGTGTTGAGTGTTGATACCGAACCGGCTAGCGCGTTAGGCGCGGTCACCAGTAAGACCATAGCAAGGATTATGATTTTCATTGAAGGCTAGTTTATCTTTATAAGGTTGGGTAAGCACCGGGGGAATGCATTTTTTGACAATGCTATCTTATCGGTATTCGCGAGCCAATTACCTAACAAAGTATTTGCGCATCACATGCCGTTGGCAGCACACGCGGCTTTTTTGCCAGACATCGGTATGCATTGCATATAAGAGTTGCACAAACACTGCAAAACGCATTACTACGTGTTTTTAAGAAATTTGCCCAATTCGCCATAGGCACCTGCAACGACAATTACATAGCCGTTCGGATCTCGCAGCCAAAATTCAAGATGATTCGCGTTAGCGTTTACTTTAATAGCTTCTAAAATTTCCGCACCTGCAGCTTTGGCACGGTTGAAACCAAGCTCCACATCCGTGGCTAAGAACCACAATACCACCCCATTCCCGTAGGGTTTTAGCACTGGATTGCCAATGTAAGGACGGTCATGCGCATCCCAATGGTGAAGCTGCAAAACCATCTGACCGTCGAACATCAACTGCTCATATTCATTACCACCATGCCCACTTACAAAGCCAAGCACACGCTGGTACCAGATACTGCTAGCTTGCACATCGTTCACGGCGATAAGGGGTTGAGAGCGCATGGTATTTCCTTTGATTGCGATATGAAACTTAAAATTCGTCTAGGCCTTGGCAAATTCACATACTAATTAAATAACTAAGGCATATGTGTTCATTATTTTTACGAAACATAAGCATTTTATTCGCAAAAATTAACCGCATATA
>JANMDR010000243.1:0-13113 GCA_031376425.1 Betaproteobacteria bacterium | reverse complement strand
GCGATGGCTTGTTGCGGTGGGCGCTGACATATTCTCGTAAAACGCGGATGCCATTATTGCAGTTAAATATTGCAGTTAAAGTATACGTCGAGTATCGCCAAATTATATGTGAAATTGCGTGCATTCAGTATTTGACAATCCGGTTTTTGAGGTGTAACTTACTGACTAGTCAGTTATCTGTATATCCTCGTGGAGTCTATCGTGTTGCCAAATTTCGCTTATTTTTCCATTGTTTCAACCCGCGTTTCCCCTATTTATGTAGCCATTGCTGGTGCGGCCATCCTGCTTTCAAGCTTGACGGCGTGCCATAAAGCGGTGGAGCCTGCGGCCACAATACGCCCAGCGCTGAGTTATAAAATTGGGGCAGACGCAGGGCAGGATGCTGAAGTTTATCCGGGGGAAATTAGGGCGCGTAATGAATCCGATCAGGCGTTTCGGGTCAATGGCAAAATTATTGCGCGGCTGGTAGATCAAGGTGCGGTGGTTAAGCGTGGTCAGGCTCTCGCGCGGCTGGACCCGCAAGATGCCGCTTTAGCATCACAAGCGGCGGGGGCCAATGTGGCCGCCTTTGCGACTGAAGATCAATTTGCTCGCAGCGAATATCAGCGCTTTAAAGATTTATTTGCCAAGGGCTTTGTGAGCCAATCGGCGCTGGATCAAAAGCTCAACGTGAGCAATGCCGCCGCCGCCCGTTTAGCTGCTGCCAAGGCGCAGGCTGGTGTGTCGGCCAATCAATCCAGCTATACCACCCTTACCGCTTCTGAAGATGGCGTGGTGACGAGTGTGTTGGCCGAAGCGGGGCAGGTAGTTGCAGCTGGGCAAACCGTATTGCGCATTGCCAACCCAGCGCAAAAGGAATTGGCGATTCATATTCCCGAAGGGAAGGTAGCGATGTTTCGCGCCGCTGCTGCCGTAAGTAATAAAAGTACCACCCCCCCTAAAAAAAGTAGTGTAACAACGACTGATACCTTAAACGTGGTGTTATGGTCGCAGCCCGGTAAATCCTATGCGGCGCGGGTGCGCGAGGTAGCAGGTGCCGCTGATGCCATCACCCGTACCTATGCCGTGCGCATCGCCCTTGATGCGCCAAACGAAGCGGTGCAATTAGGCATGAGCGCCTATGGTGTGTTCATTGGCAATTCGGAGGCGGTAGCGATAAGCGTGCCCTTATCGGCAATTTATATCAAGGGCGATCAAGCCTATTTGTGGAAAATTTTAGCCGATGGCAAATTAGCCAGCGTGCCCGTCACTGTGGTGCAATATAAAGAAACCTCGGCACAGGTAGCACCCATGAAACTATTAGCCGGTGTGCCCGTAGCGCAAACCCTCAGCTTCGGTGATGTGATCGTCGCCGCTGGTGTGCACAAGCTGCGTGATGGCGAGCAAGTGCGGCCGATTATTGACCCGACAGTGCGCGGCGATGGCAAGGTGGGTTATGCACCTAATGCTCCAGTGATGGATAAACCTGTCATGCAGGCAGCGGCTGTTCCTGCAACCCTTGCACGCTAGACCTAATTAGTTAAACGATGGACTGGATTCCAGCCTGCGCTGGAATGACGGCGATAGCCATGAATAACAACAAATAGCGGCAATAGTTTAAAAAACCAATTTTGAGTCAACATGAAAAATATCAATCTTTCTGAATGGGCCTTAAAGCATCAACCTTTGGTGCTGTATATGATTCTTGTCATGGGTGTGATGGGCATATTTTCTTATGGCCGTTTGGGGCAATCCGAAGACCCGCCCTTTACCTTTAAATTCATGACCATACGCACCATTTGGCCGGGCGCATCGCCAGCGGAAATGGATAGTCAGGTCACGGAAAAATTAGAACGCAAGCTGCAAGAAGTGCCTAATTTAAGCTTTTTGCGGAGCTTCTCGCGCCCCGGCGAATCCGTGATTTTCTTTGCCATGAATGACGGTGCGCCCTCTTCCGCCGTACCGGAAATTGCCTACCAAGTACGCAAGAGAGTGGGCGATATTCGCCACACCTTGCCGCAAGGTGTAGTGGGGCCGTTTTTTAATGATGAGTTTGGCGATACCTTCGGCGATATTTTTGCCATCACCGGTGATGGCTATAGTTATGCCGATAAGAAAATTTATGCTGATCGCGTGCGCCGCGAAATGTTGCGGGTGCCCGACGTTGCCAAAGTCGATATTTTGGGCGAGCAGGAAGAACGTATTGATATTGAGCTGTCGAATATCAAGCTCGCCAATATTGGCGTCGATTCCGCCACCATATTTAGCGCCATGCAGCAGCAAAACGCCATGACCCCAGGCGGCTATTTTGAAACCCCTACTGATAAAATTTATGTGCGTGCTACTGGTGCGTTTGAATCCATCGAAGCCGTGCGTAATTTTACGATACGGGCTAATAATCGCACCTTCAAAATTGGCGATATCGCCAACGTAAAACGCACCTATGTGAACCCCGCTTTTAGCAAGGTGCGCTATCTGGGTGAACCGGCGCTGGGGCTAGGTGTTTCCATGCGATTAGGGGGGGATATCATCGGCTTGGGTAAGCATCTGGAAGAAACCGTAGCGCGGCTGGAAAAAGACCTGCCCGTGGGGCTATCGTTGCATCGGGTAAATAATCAGCCACGTGCGGTTGCCGCCAGCATTAGCGAATTTATTCGTTCCTTGGCCGAAGCGGTCATCATTGTTTTGGCGGTCACCTTTTTAAGCCTTGGTGTGCGCTCCGGTTTGGTGGTGGCGATTTCTATTCCGCTGGTGTTGGCGCAAACGTTTTTCTTCATGTATTTGTTTGATGTGGGTCTGCACAAAATATCATTGGGTGCCCTAATTTTAGGGCTGGGCCTGCTGGTTGATGATGCCATTATTGCCGTAGAAATGATGGCCGTAAAGATGGAACAGGGCATGGATAGGGTTAAAGCAGCCAGCTTTGCCTATAGCTCCACCGCCTTCCCGATGTTAAGCGGCACCTTGGTGACAGTGGCGGGTTTTTTACCCATCGCCACCGCAAAATCCGGCACGGGGGAATACACCCGCTCTATATTTCAGGTGACGTCTATTTCGCTACTGCTAAGCTGGGTGGCGGCGGTTATTTTTATTCCCTATTTTGGCTACCATCTACTGCCCGATTATAAAGATGGCAAACCCGTCATCACCCCGAGAATGCGCCGCGTTGCCGGTTGGTTCAAAGCTATCCCCATCGTGGGGGGGCGTATTGCTAGTATGTTGGCACCGCAAGCGGTTGAAACCAGCGTAAGCAGCAACGCCCATGGTGGCGAACATGATATTTACGCCCGCCCGCTATATGTGCATATTCGGCGCTGGGTGCAGTGGTGCGTCATCCACCGCAAAACAGTTATATTGGCAACGGTATTATTATTCGCGTTTGCGGTTTTTCTTTTCGGTAAAGTGCAGCAGCAGTTTTTTCCCTCCTCCACCCGTGTGGAATTGGTGGTGGATTTAAAGCTGGCCGAAGGCGCATCCATTAGCGCATCGGAAGTGCAGGTAAAAAAACTGGAAGCCTATTTAGCCAAGCAAAACGATGTGCTGGATAACTATGTAGCCTATGTGGGTACCGGCAGCCCGCGCTTTTATTTACCGTTCGATCAGCAATTACCGGCAGCCAGCTTTAGCCAATTTGTATTAACGGCCAAAAGCGTGAAGGCGCGCAATATTTTGCGGGCGCGTTTGATTGAATTATTTCAAAATGATTTTCCAGAAATTCGCTCACGCGTAGTAGAACTGCAAAACGGCCCGCCAGTGGGCTTCCCCGTGCAATTCCGTGTGTCTGGTGAAGATATTCCCACCATCCGCGCCATCGCCGCAGAAGTGGCCGACGTGATGCGTAAAACCGATGGCTTGGCACAGGTGCAATTTGATTGGGATGAACGCTCAAAAATTGTGCGCCTTGAAGTAGACCAAGACAAAGCGCGGCTCTTAGGCATCTCCTCACAAGAACTTGCGCAGTTTTTATTCTCCTCACTCAACGGTGCCACCGTCACCCAATTTAGAGAGCGCGATAAATTGATCGACATCACCGTACGCGGCCCGCCAGAAGAACGCGCCCGCCTGCATCTGCTAGAAAGCCTCATCGTGCCGACACGTGCCGGCCCTGTTGCCCTAACGCAAATTGCCAACGTAAAATATGAGTTTGAGGACGGCGTAATTTTCCGCCGTGATCGCCTACCCACCATCACCGTACGTGCCGATATTTATCAGCAAGGCCTGCAGCCAGCCACAGTCAGCGGCCAGATTAATACCAAGCTTGTGGATATTCGCGCCAAATTACCACCAGGCTATAGAATTGATGTAGGCGGCGCAGTAGAAGAAAGCGCTAAGGGTGGCTCCTCCATCGCTGCTGGCATTCCGCTATTTTTAGGCGTGGTGTTTACGGTATTGATGCTACAGCTGGGCAGCTTTCAACGCGTGATTATTGTTGTGCTCACCGCACCGTTGGGCTTAATTGGCGTGGTGTTAGGGCTGTTGGCATTCAATAAGCCCTTCGGCTTTGTGGCCATGCTCGGCACCCTAGCGCTCACCGGCATAATCATGCGCAGCTCAGTGATTTTAATCGATCAGATTGAACAAGATATAGCAGCCGGCCACCCCCCCTTCGCCGCCGTAATCGACGCCACAGTACGCCGCTTCCGCCCCATCGCCCTAACATCAATCGCCGCCATTCTAGCGATGATCCCCCTAACCCGATCCGACTTTTTCGGCCCCATGGCCGTAGCCATCATGGGCGGCCTACTAGTCGCCACCCTGCTAACCCTGTTCTTCCTACCAGCGTTATACGCCGCGTGGTTCAGGCTGCATCCAGCCACGCCGGGGAATGGCGGCGGGGTGGCGGTGGGAGCATAGGTGGGTATTTTTGCAAATATCGCGGTGGTGGAAATAATTGGTATTGTGCATTCATCCACCATGGCGTGGTTGACGCCAGCAAGTCACTTTCTTTTGCTTGTGCAAAAAGAAAGTAACCCAAGAAAAGCACCCCCGCCGAGTTTGCCAAATGAGCGCGGTACGGGAGGGTAATGCTCATTCTTGCAAATATTGCGGTGAGAATATGACGGCGGTGCATAGGCTCATACGAGTGTAATGCGATGTCGATCACAAGATATGTGTGCCTGTGCCAACACGCTAGGGACGGGGTGGTTGCAGCCTCGAATTAAGCGCGGCGCCCACAATACGCGCAGGTGTCGCGGTACAATTGTGGCATTGAATCTTTTGCCATGCTCATTTGTCATATGGACTACTTGAAAGTTGCTCATTGTTAGGTGCCACTCTATTTTTAGTTGGTCTTTCCGGCGCGGGTAAATCTACCTTGGCGGAGGCGCTGGCGGCGCAAATTACGCACAGTTTCGGACGTGCGGTGACGCTGCTTGATGGCGATATTGTGCGCACTCACTTGAGCGCTGGTTTGGGATTTTCGCGGGAGGATCGTGAAACCAATATTAAGCGAGTCGGTTTTGTGGCGGCAGAAGTGACCCGCCACGGCGGCTTGGCCATATGTGCGCTGATTGCCCCGTTTGATGCGGCGCGGCTGGCCGTGCGCCGTCAGGTTGAACCGTTGGGAAAATTTTATTTGGTGTATGTAGCAACGAGCTTGGCCGTGTGCGAATCACGCGATCCTAAAGGGCTGTATGCCAAGGCGCGCTCGGGGCAATTAGCAGGATTTACCGGCATCTCCGACCCCTTCGAAGCGCCTGCCGATGCCGATATTTTAATCGATACCGCCGTCACGTCCGTGGCCGATGCGGTGGCGCAACTAGTGCTGCGGCTGCAGCACGATGGGGTATTGCCTAACCTAGTGCTGCGACTGCAGCACGATGGGGTGTTGCCGCAGCGTGATAGCGACGCTTCGCGTTGAACCTCTAGTATGCCCAAGCAATTATTTTATGTATTCAATGGCGATGCTGATGGCATCATCGCTACGCATCAATTACGCTTGCACCATGCGATGAATGGCGCGTCTGCGAAGGCGATTGAAAATGCGCCCTCCAAATGGCTTACCGGCGTTAAGCGCGACATAAACCTACTAGCGAAGCTGCAAAGGGATTATGCGGCAACGGATTGGCGCAATGCAGAAATTTTTGTCTGCGATATTTCCCTTGATAGCAATGCTACTTCCCTTTACGTGCTGCTTGACCAAGGGGCTACGGTGCATTATTTTGATCACCACCGCGCCACCTTATACCAGCCCCACCCGAACCTGCATGCCCACCTTGATATGGCCGCAATCACCTGCACCAGCTTGATTGTGGATGCCTATCTGCAGCACCGCTATCACGCTTGGGCCACCGCCGCCGCCTTCGGCGACGGTCTCCAACCCAATGCTGCCTTTGGTGATGGCCTCCAGCCCACTGCTGCCTTTGGTGACGGCCTCCTACCCAGCGGTAAAGCCTCCTTTACCCAAAATGAACTTGCTGACCTAGCACGCATAGGTCGAGCAATAAATTACAACGCCTATGGCGATAGCGTGGCCGATTTGCACTACCCACCGCAAACGATCTTAGAGGCGATTGCAGGCTTCGCAGACCCGTTGGCTTACTTCGCGACGTCTGACATGATTACGTGCCTTGAAAGCGGTGCTAATGCCGATTTAGCGCGATTATCGCAGGTAGTGCCGCACGATATTTCCCCGCACTGTCAAATGTGGATGTTGCCAGATGCGCCAGCCAGCCGTCGTGCCAACGGCACCTTCGCCAATCAGGTCAGCGCGGCAGCCCCGCATAAAGTGCACGCTATATTCACACCGGTTTTATCTCCTGCTGCGCAAAGCACGGAGCCGCAGTTTAGCGTGAGCATTCGCGTACCGCAACTAGGTGATTGGGCTGGTGCTGATACCATCGCCAGCCAGTTTGCCACCGGCGGTGGCCGCCGTGCAGCTGCGGGTATTAACACGCTACCCGTATCGCAACTCGTGGCACTGCATGAGGCACTGCGCGCGGCATACGGTTGACGCTGGCAGCATTCAAGGCCGCCTACTTTGCGCTATGTCAGTGCTCTGTCCGTGCGCTGTCATATCTGTATTATCGCCCGCCGTCCACGGGTTAATGACTGAAACCGTAGTAGCTTCGTACGGTGCAGTATCGCGTGACGCCACGATAAAACTCCGTGATGCTGCGATGGCGGCAATATAGCCATCAAGTGTTGGCAATCCGCGCCCAGCCGCTTTCGCGGCTGCCGCCATTTCGGCATAGCGCCTCGCTGCATCCGTGTCGAATGGGAGTATGCGCCCCTTGAATAAACTTAAGAGTCCGTCAAGCGCCTGCGTCAACATGTCTTTACGCTTACCTTGTGGCAGTACCCCTATCCCAAATAGTAGTTCTGCTAAGGTCACGCTAGATAGATACAGCGTTTCGGCAGCCTGATTATTCAACCAATCGCGCACAGCGGCATCTGGTTCCGGCTTCATGGCTTCAGATACAACATTGGTATCAAGCACGATCATTCAAATCTCACCGGTTCAGCCAACTTCTTCTCCCGCACGTGCTGGAAAATTTCAAAATCCTCGTTGGTCAAACCGATTTCAGCACCCAAAGCCGCCAGCGCATCGCCTAAGCGAACACGTGAGTCTGGTTTAACAGCGAGAGCGATAATCTCGCGCACTTCAGCCTCCGTGCTGCGCCCGTGCTGCGCTGCACGCACCCGTAAAGCGCGATGAATATCGTCAGGCAAATTACGTACCGTCAACATTGCCATGCAGTCACCTTGTATAAAAGTATTCAATGAATGCATTATAAGTTACTGAATGCAAATAGGCAAGGTGACGAATAAAATTTAGAGGTTCCCCTTTTAGAGTTGCCCCTTTTAGATATACCTCTACGGGAGCCAAGGTATGGCACCCATCAGCAGCTTGAATTTTGACTGATCCCTTAGCCATAAACGCGCCGATTAGCGCGTACCGCTGTTGCGTGCGCTAGAATTTGTATATCGGCAATCAATACACCTAAGCGATAAATGCGTGGTGGTTAATGTGCGCCGTAAAATAGCGTACTAAAATTGTTTTCTAACGTGGATGGGAATTTTATGGTTTCGAGAATTACGCGGTTTGGCCTTGACTTAAGCGCAGCGGTAGCAGTTGTTGGAGCACTGGCCTTATTGGGGGGGGTGCAGCCAGCCGCAATAGCGCAAGATGGACTGCAAGCAGCTAAGCCACTGAAGCCGCCATCAACAGCCACCGCCACTCCAGCACTACCCACATCCGGTGCCGGTGCCGACGCCGCCAAGGCAGCGCTCGCAAAGGCCAACGCTGCTGTATTGAAAGCGACCGCCGCCGTTAAGCAAACACCAGCAGCTGACGCCGCTACCGCAAGTAAATCAGGCAACAACTTCATGTGGGAAGTCAGCTCAAAAACCACCAAGCTCTATTTATTTGGCACCATCCACGTCGGCAAAAGTAGTTTTTACCCTCTGCCCGCCGTAGTTGAAGACGCCTTTACCCAAGCCAATAATTTAGTCGTTGAAGCCGATATATCCGTTGATTCAAGCAGTGGCGAAGCCCGCAAGCTCGTTGTTTACCCCCCCGGCAATAACCTTGAAAAAGCCACCTCCCCTGCCTTATACGCCCGCGTAAAAGCGCAATTGCTGCGTAATGATATGGCACCTGATGCCGTGCGTCTGCTCAAGCCCTATATGGTCGGCGGCTTGCTGAGCATGGCGGAAATGACGCGTCTAGGTTATGACTCAACTTACGGCGTTGATGGCTATTTTTTAGAAGCCGCGCATCGAACCAAAAAGCCCGTCATTGAACTGGAATCGCAGATTGGGCAAATTAGAATGCTCGATAATCTGGCACCAGATTTGCAAATTGCCTATTTAGAAAATGCGGTGCTTTCTTTGGAATCCGCAAAAACCGCTGAGAACATCACCGCCCTCGTAAACGCCTGGCAAGCCGGGGACGCCCCCAAGATGGAGGCCGTAGCTCAGCAAGTCGCCGCGCTTTATCGCTTGAACGATGCGATAGATGAAAAAATTATTTTCGAGCGTAATATTAAAATGGTCGAGAAAATGGTGGGCTTTTTAAAAACCGATCAAACCTATTTTATCGCCGTAGGTGCGCTGCATTTAGTCGGCAAGCGCGGCCTGCTAGAAGCGTTGCGGGCTAAAGGGTATCAGGTGGTGCAACGATAGAATTTGAGTAACGGCGCTGGCGTTATACCGGTTGTTGGACGACAATTCTGCCCCAAGCATTTGTAGGGCGCAAAGCGCGTCGTGCTAAAAAGTAATGCTAAACTAATTTTAATAGCCCCAGCACTCCAACCGCCCTTCAAGGCGCCAGTCTATGAAACGTCATATCCTCACTATTGCGTCCCTATTGTTGTTAGCTGGTTGCGCCGGTTTAGCGCCAGCAGTACCTGAAGATTACCGAGGGCCAGTGGCATCGCTTGCGGATACGGGCTTCTCAGAAAATCGCGGTAAAGGTGCATTTTTTGTCGCGCTAGCACTTGATGATAGAACTATCGAGAACTCGCTCTTTGCCAGCCGTCGCGCAAGCTATGGCCATGGCTTCTCCCTGACATCACGCTATGTGACGCGCGATGTACCGGCGCGCCCTTCAAAAATTAAGCTGACTGGTACCCATAAGACCGCCGCGCCCATTCATGAAATTGCAGCACGCATGGCAGGTACTTTTTTTAGCGTTGAAGGCGTTGTCACATTCGATCCTGAAATTGGCAAAGATTACATCGTTACCGGAGAACTCAACAAGGAACAAGCCTGCGTTTGGATTGCCGACACTGTGAGCAAAACGCCGGTAACAGAAAAGGTCTGCGCGAAGTAAAGCCCCCTCCCATTAGCTGCTAATGCCAACATATGATTCCGCTTAATGATTTAGCGATATTTTCTGGGGCAGCGTTGGTGATGGTGTTAACACCGGGGCCAAACATGATCTATCTGATTTCTCGATCAATCAGCCAAGGCAGGCAAGCTGGTGTTATTTCACTGGTAGGCGTCGTCGCGGGTTTCGTTGTGCATATGTTGACGGCTGCGATTGGGCTAACCGCGCTGTTCATGGCGGTGCCACTTGGCTATGAAATATTGAAGTGGCTTGGCGCTGGATACCTGTTGTGGCTGGCGTGGCAAGCGCTAAAGCCGGGTGCGCGTTCCCCATTTCAAGCAAAAAATTTACCAATTGATTCGCGCAATAAATTATTGCTGATGGGCTTTCTCACCAGCGTGCTAAATCCAAAAATTGCTATTTTTTATTTGGCTATTCTGCCCCAATTTATTAAATTGGAACACGGCTCGGTTTTTGCGCAAAGCTTAGTGCTGGGCTCGGTACAAATTACCGTTAGCTTCATCGTCAACTTGGCGATAGCGCTATCTGCTGCACAGATTGCCGGATGGTTCTTTCGCAACCCCACATGGCTTGGGGTTCAAAGATATTTTATGGGCTTTGTACTCGCAGGTTTAGCGGTAAGGCTCATGCTGGAAAAGCGGTAGGCTTAGGCGCTAGCACCGATACGGGCGAAAAATTTTCGCTCATTTAATGATACCGTGAGCACTAATAATTACCTGTTTTATTTCAACGCACCCCCTCTCTCCCAGCCTCTCTCCCGGACTTTCCCCTTAAGGGGTGAGAGGAGGCAGGTCGGCATCGGGCGGAGCAAATTGTCGGGTGGGCAACGGTTTATTTGCCAAATGCGTTGCCCACGTCGGTATAAAGATGCAGGCGGTAATCGCAAATTAAACACCGATGGTGGGCAAAAAAGGCGTTGCCCACCCTACGTTATTGGCTTATGGGATCACCACCGTATTGAGGCACGGCATATAAGGGGGGGGGAACGCTTAAACGGTAAGCATTGTGGAATTTCTTCGCCTATACACGCAATAACAATTTCACTGCTTAGTCAGCCGTCATCAGTTTATGCGCTGCACGTTATCCATAAAAACCTCTGCCCAACGCCGACCTGCCTCCTCTCGCCCTGCCCGAAGGGTATGGGATAGTGGCTGGGAGAGAGGGGGTGGTCGCTAAACCATCACTACCACTAACGCAATATCCCAATCACCAACGCAAAAACGCATCAGCGCCGCGCCCGCGCCTGCTGGCAACTGCGCTTTTCGTCCTCTGCTGCGCGACTACATTGAATTGATTCTTGCGATACCCCGCGCAGGCAGCTTTGGCGTTGCGCGGTGGCTGTGGCAGTACAACTATTGTAAGTGGCTGTTGGTGCGGCTGAGCAACTGCGGTAACGGTCGAGCCTGCTGCTATCGCATGCTTGGCGAGCGTTGCCAACTAATTTTACGCACTGCGCATTTCCACCTCGGGCTGATGCGACGCAGGCCGCGTCACTGCGTCCGGTAGACGCCAAACATGTGCCCACGCCGCTACCACCCACAGTTCGACAGCTCTCGGTGTTCGCGCGACGCGCTGTTTCGCAAGTTTGGCGCTCGGTTCGTAAGGTGTCTGCGCACGCCGCCAGCGGCGCACGGTCATTGGCATCACATTGCGCATACTCGGCTGTGCTGTTGCGACGACACGTGTCCACCGCTTGACTTTGCGCGCTGCTGCAGACCGTCATTTCACGTTTAGCCGTCGCCACACAGGTTTGGCTACCCTCGCTCGCAGTGCGGCTACACGCTACATTTTTTTGCTTCGCCGTTTCTTCGCAACTTTGCGCCTGCACGGCACCTACGCTAAAAATTGCGATTGCCGCAAACCATAAATGCGTCAATCGAGTCGTCGTATTTTTCATCTATCAAGCTCCTGTGCAATGAACATCACAAAAATAGGCCTGTGTACTCTGCAACCCAGCCACTCATGCAGGTAATTAAAATGTAAACCATATCCGCCTTAAAAACAAGCGGACAGGCTGTCACTATAATTGCTGACGATTGCCGCGCCGGAAATGAAATGCTAGACTGCTTTTAAGTTGCTGTAAGTGATCGCGAAATCGCTTGGATTACTAGCAAGTTTTTTTATTCTAACTATAAATATTATGTATATCGAAGTTACCGCTGAACCGACCCAAGCCGATGAAGATTTTGTCATCGCGGGCACGCGTGCCTATAACAGCGCCTTTGCCGCAGCGGATGGCAAAAGCCTTTGCGTTTTTGCACGTGACGACGAGGGCAATATTATCGGCGGCATTACCGCCCGCACTTATTGGAACTACCTTGACATCAAATTCCTTTGGGTACATGAACAGCACCGGGGGGGCGGCCTCGGTTCGAAGATTATGCAAGCGGCTGAAGCCGAAGCGCTGCAGCGCGGCTGTACCAGCGCATTTTTAGATACATTCAGTTTCCAAGCACGCGGCTTTTATGAAGGCCTAGGTTATGCGCAGTTCGGCCAGCTATCAGGCTTCAGTGGCAAGTTTGCGCGTCACTTTATGCAGAAGACGTTGCGGGTTGGAAACACCTAGACATTCCATCAACCACACGCTTTCCGACCTGAGGTCTGCAGCACCAGCATACGAGACCATTCAGCGCGAGTACCAACATATTCACGCCGATCAGTCTTCACTTCAATTACTTGCGCAAGCAGAATCCGGAACTCAAATTCCGTATGCAGTTGTTGGAATTCTTGACTACTCTGCCGAACTCACCCCCTAATATTAAAGTCGCGGTATTTGGCATCCCGTACCCTCTATACCGCGAGTTGGTCCAACAACACGTAACGCGCTACGACGCGCAATTCGGCGATAAGCTGTAAATGACTTGCTATCCTAATCTTAGTTGATGTTTGTGATCGCAAATGGAAATTTCGTAATTGCTGAAGAACGTAATTTATCGCTGGCGCAGATACGGAATGAAACGCTTTTATTTAAAGTGGGTTGATGCAAGTTTGGTCAACGCGCTAGATATACAGAACGAAGTGCATAACACTCGGGTAACCTGCGTACTACAGTGCGCTAGGGTGCCGGAGGCAGCAAGTGTGGTAGCGGGACATCAAGGCCCTCGCCACCATCTCTAGGGGGTGTGGTGTCACGAATGTACGCTCGGTAAGTGAAAATCGTGAACGGTAGTAAGCAAAGGCAACGAAAGACGGTCCCTGGATCACCAATATTAGTTCGCGTCCCAAGCCAGTTCATGATTTCCCAGAGACTAAATAAGGCTGTGCCGCAGACCACGGGCACCTCAAAAAGCAAGACTAAGGGATGCAGCGGGCGGTAGAGCCACGCTCTGGCACTATCCGAC
>JANMDR010000227.1:0-1932 GCA_031376425.1 Betaproteobacteria bacterium | reverse complement strand
TCATCGCAATCCGATCCAACCCCATACCGAAGGCAAAACCAGTGTATTTTTCAGGATCAATTCCGCCCGCCCGCAACACATTGGGGTGCACCACGCCGGAGCCAGCGATTTCTAACCATTTGGTTTCGCCACCTTTTTTGTCCCACGCAATATCAATTTCGGCTGAAGGCTCGGTAAACGGGAAAAATGAAGGGCGGAAACGCACTTCTAAATCTTCGCGCTCAAAAAACTGGCGTAAGAATTGCACAATCGTGCCCTTCAAGTCCGCAAAACTAATGCCCTCGTCCACCCACAGGCCTTCAATTTGGTGGAACATCGGTGAGTGCGTTGCATCGTGATCAACACGATATACCCGACCTGGCGCGATAATTTTGATCGGTGGTCCACCCGCTTTTGCTTTTTCTTGCATATAGCGAATTTGCACAGGCGAGGTGTGGGTACGCAACAAGTTCTTACTATTCTTTAAGTAAAAGGTATCGTGCATGGAGCGCGCCGGATGATTTTCGGGCGTATTCAGTGCCGTAAAATTATAAAAGTCTTCTTCAATCTCCGGTCCATCTGCTACTTCAAAGCCCATGGAATGAAACAGCGTTTCTAACCGCTCTAGCGCCCGTGTTACCGGGTGCAAACCACCCTGACCTATTGTGCGCCCAGGCAGGGTAACGTCAATGGCTTCTGAGGCTAATCGGGTGGCTAATTGCGCATCGGTGATACGGTCTTTCGCCGCCTGTAGCGCAGCCTCTACCTGCGTTTTGATCGCATTAATTTCTGCGCCAGCAATCTTGCGGGCTTCCGGATCTAATTTGCCTAAAGCTTTTAGCTGTTCCGTCAGTGAGCCGGATTTGCCCAAAAAGAGCGACTTTGCCTGCTCTAGTGCTGGCATATTTTCACAAGCTGCAAATTGGGCTGCAGCGGCATCAAGAATTTGGAGAAGCTGAGACATATTGGTGCTTTCAAAAATTGACTAGTGCAAGGAGCGGGGCAAGGGTGCTGTAAAGGCCATGTAAAGCAGGTGGCAACAAACAAAAAACGTGCCGCAAAAAAGAAAAGAGGCTCAAATTTGAGCCTCTTTTCTAATTTACTTTCGTAGAAACTTAGGCTGCTAACGCGGCTTTGGCTTGAACTACAAATTGCTCAAATGCTGGCTTATCTTTTACTGCTAAATCAGCCAACACTTTACGATCCACTTGCACATTGGCTTTTTTCAAGCCATTCATGAAGCGGCTATAAGTGATACCGGCAGCGCGGGTTGCGGCGTTGATACGCGCAATCCACAGAGCGCGGAATACACGCTTTTTATTACGACGGTCACGATAAGCATATTGACCAGCCTTCATCACCGCTTCTTTAGCGATACGATAAACATTACCACGGCGACCGCGATAACCTTTAGCTAGTTTTAATAATTTTTTATGACGTGCATGGGCGGTGACGCCACGTTTAACTCTAGGCATTATCGGCTCCTTTATGCGTAAGGCAACATGTCACGGACATGGCCTAGGTTAGTTGGATGCACCGACGTAATGCCGCGAAGTTGACGCTTATTCTTCGTGGTTTTTTTGGTGAGAATGTGACGCTTGAAGGCCATGGAGCGCTTAATGCTGCCGCTACCACGAACGCGGAAACGCTTTGCAGCGCCGCTTTTGGTTTTCATCTTAGGCATAATTTTCCTTAAAACCTAATTTCACATTGCAGCAGGTGATGGAACCGTTCCATGCTTGTTACCTGAAGTCAATGGTGCTGCTTTACTACTTACTACTTTACTACCACTTGCTAAACTTTCTTACGCGCCGCAACTACCATCACCATCTGGCGACCTTCCATCTTTGGAAACTGTTCCACTTGCCCCAGCTCCATCAAATCGGCTTCAACGCGCTTGAGCAAAGCAACGCCAATTTCTTGGTGTGCCATTTCACGTCCACGGAAACGCAG
>JANMDR010000050.1:0-15668 GCA_031376425.1 Betaproteobacteria bacterium | reverse complement strand
AACGACTAACAAGCGCAAAGGCGCGTGATTTAACTGCGAAAAGTACATTGATTTCGCTCAATCAACTTAGAAATTCTTCAACGCTGCGCTAGCGCTCAAATTCATCGGGTTTTATGTGGTTGTGCAGAGGTCTTACTAATTTTATTCGTTTGAGAATTTAGAGTAACAACTGCTTCATCCGTACTAACCCCCCAGAAACCGCCTACAGTAGACGCGCGCGATAGGCCGCTAAAATTTCCGCTTCTGAAAGTCCCGGCACTGGCGATGCCGTTGCTTGCGGCGCGCTGGGCACCGTAACTTCTCCCGGGTTGTTGCTTGCAGACTGCAGACTTGCAACACCGAGTACGCTTTCCGCGGCATCGTCACGGCCGGTTAGGTAGGGCTGTGTCGGGGTGCTGAGCGCGAAGCAATCCCACAGCGTTTTGATGATGGTAGTGTGATCAAACGGTATTTTGTTTGGGCGAAATGTAGAGCCAGATGCGACCCAAGGGGAAATGATTAATGCCGGCACACGCGGGCCAAGATGCTTGAATTCGAATGCGTTATAGAAGGACGGAGGTGTGCTGGTTCCCGGTGCAGCGGCATTTTGTGGTGGCGACACGTGATCGTACAATCCCCCGTGTTCATCGTAGGTGACGATGAGCATGGTCGAATCCCAAGCATCGGATTTGTAAAGCGCGTTATACACAGTTGCTAAGAGTATTTCGCCATTGGTGACGTCGGTTGCTTGCGGGTTGCTCGGCAGCTTCACGTATCCAGCACCCGGATGATTGCTATTGGGTGGCAGGCCGGCTGGGGCAAAATCGGTTAGGTAACGCGGTTCAATGAATGAGTATTTGGGCAGCGTGTTGTTAGCTAGGTCTTCGAGAAATGTGCTGGGAGCTGCTCCTAAGAACCACGGTACGGCGTCGCCCCAGTCTGTGTTGTCAATCGTGGCGATATTGACGTTCGTAGCACTCTGCGCTTGCGTAACTACATAGTCGATCAGCAGTGCATTCGGAAAATCGTGGAAATACACTTTCCAATTTGGTAGCCCTTCGGTGCCATATACCGCATCGAGTTGGCTGAACACCGAAGGCAATGACACGCTGCCAATAGCGAGTGGGCTTTGAGAGGTGACATAATCGGAGTCATTGAGATAACTCGCGCCATCGTCGGCACCGGGGGCACCGCAGTGCGCAAACATGCGGTTAGGAAACGTTTGCGTGGGTACCGAGCCATACCATTCATCACTGACCGCAAAGTTTTTGGCTAGGAAAGCTGTTACCGGTACTTGATCCGGTGTGAGGTAGGTCATCACGTCTTGCGCCGGTGGCGAGCCCGGTTGCGCAGCATAATTAGTGGTGAAGCCGCCCATCATGCCAAGCGTGCCCGGTGCGATTGGGTTTGCGTCCTCGCTTGGCGTGACGGGCAGCCCCCAAATTTGCTGTGCCATGTCTGCGAAGGGCTCACCCGGATCAACCGCAGGGACGGTGGTATTCTGCGCGGGCTGAATTGCGATGTTGGGCAGCGGATTCTTTGGCGTAGCGGCTGGGTCAACATTAAACTCGTCACCCGTTAAGCCGTTCAAATTCGATTGTCCTGATGGCGGCGTGTTTCCATTCAAGTATAAGCCGCCAAGAACATTGTCATAAGACCGGTTCTCTAGCATAAGAACAACAATGTGTTGAATAGGCGATGTTGCCATAATCATTACCTTTCGTAAGTCTTGCTTGGTTTAGATGAAAAATACCGCAGTAAAAATATACTTTGCATTATTGAATGCGCGTTTGAGTGCTCATTACATAATGCATTTTTTTCGGATACTCCCTAAACGCACATAACTACCGCACCTACAATAATCCCGTCAATTCACCAATTTCGAACGCAACAAATCGCATCTCACCACAGAACCAAACTTTCAATATGATTCGCCCGACCTACAAAGGGCGAACCATTTTTATTCTTACATCGGCGCTGTTTTAAAACTTTGCACCACACTTTTTGTTACGCCTAAAGGTGATGTCGCTTCTGCCCTGTAGTAGTAGATGGTATTTAGTTTAAGCCCGCCAATTTGCGTCCCTGCAGTGACGGCTTTGGTGGAGGCTGCTGATGGCATAACGGCGCTAGTGCTTGCGCCCGTAAAATTTGCATCTGCGCTCCACGTAAAAATTGCGTTTGAAGGCTGATTTGAGGCGGTGTACGCCATGGTCAATATCGCCGTTGTGCCCGTCACATTTACATGCATAAGTGCCGTGAATACCGGCGCTGCTAAGCCGCCTGCGGGTGCTGCCGTCGGCGCTGTTTTAAAACTGTCAACCTTACTTTTTGCGCTGCCATCTGCATCGGCCACGTGGGCCGTGTAGTAGTAAGTGGTGTCTGGTTTAAGGCCCGTCAACTGGGCATTCGCAGTCAACCCGGTGGCGGAGGCTGGTAACGATTCTATTTTGGTTTGTATAGCGCCATTAAAGTTTGCATCAGCACTCCATGTAAAAAATGCGCTGGCGGGCAAATTAGCGTTGGTGAAACCCACGCTTAACACAGCCCCTGTTGTCGTTACATTTAAAGCCGCCAGTTTAGTAAACACCGGCGGCGCACCGCCTGCGGTTCTAAAGCTGCTGATATTGCTGGTTGCCGTACCACTCGTGTTGCTGGCTGTCGCCCTGATGTAGTAGGTAGTTTTGGGTTGCAAGCCAGATAGCACGGTGTTTGACTGCGAACCCGAAGCATTTGGCCCCACGTTATCGTAACCCACACCTAAGGTGCCAGTGGTTAAAGTTGGATCGGTGCCGTACAAGAAATTCACCTTCGTTACTATTGGTATGTTCTGCACAATCATAGACAACATTACAGATTTATCGGTAATACTGTTAGCCGATAGGCCGGTGATGAGTGGCGCAGTCGGCGCCACGGCGGCAGTGGTTTTAAAGCTTTGCGTCATGCTTTTTACTTGGCCATTTGCCGTTGCAGCTAGTGCTGCGTAATAGTAGGTGGTATTGGCTGTAAGCCCCGTTAGTTGGGCATTTGCAGCGGTGCCGGTAGTGCTGGCTTGAAACGCGCGCTCGCCAGTCTGGGTTCCAGGCATAAAGTCTCGATTTAAGCCCCACAAAAACGAGGCCGTACCCGGTAAATTAGCATTGTTGATATTCATCGTTAACATTGCCGTGGTGTCCGCAATATTGGTTGCCGTGATATTAGAAAGTACCGGCGGCACACCACCGCCAGCGGTTAAAAAGCTTTTAATATCACTGGTAGATGTACCATTGACATTAGTGGCTATCGCGTTGAAGTAGTACGTAGTCTTGGGTTGCAAGCCAGATAACAACGCGTGAGACTGCGAACCAGCGGCATTTGGCCCCACACTATCGTAGCCCACCCCTAAAGTGCTAGCAGCAGTGAGCAAGGGATCGGTGCCGTACTTAAAATGCACACTGGCGGCGATCGGTAAGTTCTGCACTTCCATGCTCAACTGCACCGATTTATCAGTCAATGCGCTAAACCATAAATTTACTACCCGTGGCGCGTTTGGCGCGATAACCGGTGCCGTGCCCCCTGTTTTAAAACTTTGAATGCCACTTTTCCCTTGTCCGATTGGACTGGTCACTACAGCACCGTAATAGTACGTGGTAGCGGGTTTAAGGTTTGATAACAGGCCACGGGAAGACATGCCGCCAGCAGATGTTGCGTAGGCTTTAGCTGGAATTTGCGCCGCATCGGCTAGGGTTGAATTCGTGCCCCAAAAAAACACCGCCGAATTAGAAGTATCAGCGTAACTCACATCCATGTTGAGTTCTGCGGTTGTTTCCGTTACGTTACTGTGAGAAGTCTTATTCACCACCGGTGGTGACGCAGCAGCAGTAGTGACGAAGGTACCAAGGTCACCCGTGGCCGTGCCATACGCTTGGTTAACGGAGGCAACTGCCCTGAAGTAGTATGTGGTTTTGGGTTGCAAACCGGTGAGCCGGGCAGAAAACTGTGCCCCTGATGTTTTCGCTCCGGCAATGGCTTTGCCTACGATTAACCCATTGATGAAGGCAGCGTCTGTTCCATAAATGAAGCGCACGTTGGCGTCCATCGGTAGCGGGTTATCAACGGTCATGGCTAAAATTGCGGTGGTGGCGGTGATGTCGGTAGACCATGCGCGGGTAATGGTGGGTGCCGTGACCGGCTTAGCGCCCTGCGCGATGGCATCACCGCCCATGAGTAGGAGGAAAATTAAAAAGAAACTGTTTGAAATTTGCGAGAGTGTGCGATTCATTTTATTATCCTTTTATGTAATGCTGGGCGCTGATTGAGTGAAATTTTTAGGCGGTGTTAGCGTGTAACTAGCGACAATTTCATTTAAATAACACCCTGAAGATGCCCTATTTTAGGGAATCTTCATGGCTTTACCTGCGAATATTGTGTTGCATATTTAAAGCAACTAGCCTTAGCCAGCGGTGGTAAAGCTACCAATGCCGCTTGTTGCTGTGCCATTGGCGTTCGACGCTGTTGCTTTGAAGTAGTAGGTGGTTTTTGGCTTCAAGCCGTTCAATGGTTCGTGCAGTTGTGAACCCGTAGCAGCTGGCTTTACCACGGATACACCCATCTGTACCGGCATATTGGTGGCTAAAGAAGCATCGGTGCCGTAGAAAAATTGCACATTGGTGGCGATGGGTACGTTTTTAACGGTCATATGCAAATAAACGGAATTACTGGTTACATCGCTAAACGATGCCGTCACCGTTGGCGGAGTGGGCAGCACGGCGGCTGTCGTTTTAAAACTTTGGGTGACGCTTTTAACTTTGCCATTCGCATCTTCCACTTGCGCCAAGTAATAGTAGGTTGTTTCAGGTTTTAGCCCTGATATCGTCAGATTGATTGAAGATGCAATGTCGGAGGCTGTCGCCGACGCGGTGGGCGTCTGGGTAGCGCCAGCAAAATTTGCATCAGCGCTGTAAACAAAAAATGTTGATGCGGGTAAATTCGCGTTGTTGTAGGTGACGCTTAACAATGCAGTGGTAGCGCCTACATTGGACTGCCCGAGTTTCACCACCACTGGCGGCGCACCGCCGCCAGCCGTTAAAAAGCTGCCAATACTACTTGTTGCGGTGCCATTGGGGTTCGACGCTATCGCCCTAAAGTAGTAGGTCGTTTGGGGCTGTAAACCGCTCACGGGGGCATGAATTTGCGCGCCCGTTGCATTGGGCCCCACCACGGGGGTAGCCATCCGTACCGGCATACTGGTGGCCAACGACGCATCGGTGCCGTACACGAGTTGCACTTGGGTGGCGATTGGGGTGTTGCTAACCCTCATGTGAAGATATACGGATGCCTCAGTAATTTGGCTTACAGAGGCACTCACTATTTGCGGCGGATTATGTGGATTGGTTCTAAAGCTCTGAATCGTACTCCTGGCCGTGCCGTTTCGGTTGTTTGCTACCGCACCGTAAAAATACGTGGTCGAGGGTTTTAGTTCCGTTAAAATACTGCGCGAAGACATGCTGTTTGCAGTGCTTTCGTAGGCTTTAGCGGGTACGGGCTTGCCATCAGCTAAGCTTGCATCGAGACCCCAAAAAAATGTCACGGACGTAGTAGACGGCTCAGCATTACCAATATCGACACTTAACTCGACAGTGGTATCCGTTGGATTGGCGTACGACACTCTATTAAACACCGTAGGCGACTGTGCAGGACCAGTTTGAAAGTTATTTAGTGCGCTCATCTTTGTAGTGTTGGCATCATTACCGTTGGTGGAAATCGCCTTGAACCAGTAGGTCGTTTTAGGTTTCAAACCAGTGAGGGGGAAAGAAACCTTAGCGTTCAAGGTTTTTGCCGCCACGAGCAAACGCCCCACTTCGATCCCGTGATCAAGGGACGGATTGTTTCCATAAACGAAACGCACGTTGGCTTCAGTGGGCAGTGGGTTGTCAAGTTGCACGCTTAACGTGGCCGTTGTCCCAGTGATGTCGCTAGCCAATGTACGGGGCACGCTGGGCGCGGCTAGCGGTGCGGTGCCCTGCGCAAAGCCATCGGTGCCAAGGAAGACCAATAAAACTAATAGAAAGCAGTTCGATAACTGCAAGAGTGTGCGGTTCATTTTTTATCCCTTTTTGAGTGTGGGTGCTAGATTTTTTGGGCGTAGAGCCGAGCGCTGTGAGTACAGCGTTAACGCTAATGCTTAGTGTAACAGCAATGTAATTTGAGGGTGTGTCGTTTAGCGGGAAGCGCTAGGCTACGAAACTAGCGGCATTTCATCGCAGCACGCAAAGCGGTTACAACACGATTGGTACAAGAATAGAATAAACGTCGCAGCACAAATAAAATCTCTGGAGACGCGGTATTATAGAGCGTCTCCAGCCATATTTTGTCAGTGTTGCGGGCGATGTAGCGCTACATTTTTTCCAACGCCACTGCGCCATTCCACGCAAGACCAAGGGATTGCGACCGCAGTTTCTCAACGCGTGTAAGCAATATGGCTACTACGCCATCGTCAGGCCTGCGCACTAGAATTTTGCGCCACGCATCAATGGCGGTATCCCATTGCTGGCAGGTATAGGCGTCGAAGCCTTCGCGGCTCCAGCTAATAATTTCTAGATCATCTTCAAGCGTAAATACGTCAACCGGCTCGGTTTTGCCTTTGACAATAATACGATCAACTATTCGCAAGTTTGATTGATCTTTTAACCGTGATGCGGTTTGTTTACTGATTAAAATTTCAGTGCCGTAGAGCTTGTTAACGCCCTCCAAACGAGAGGCAAGATTTACGCAATCACCGATGGCGGTGTAGTCAAAGCGGTCTTCAGATCCTAGATTACCGATGATGGCTACGCCCGAATGCACGCCAATACGAATAAAGATTTCTGGCAAGCCTTGATCACGCAAATCTTTGCGCATCAGCTTCATGTCATCACGCATTTTGGCGGCCACAAGGCAAGCATGATCATATTGCTCCGCATCATCAAGTGGCGCGCCCCAAAAGGCCATAATGGCATCGCCAATAAATCGATTAAGCGTGCCGTTATGTTGCATGATGATGCGCCCCATGCGCGTGAAATGTTGGTTGAGCAGGCTGGTAACCTGCTCGGCACCCAAGCGCTCGGAAATATCGGTGAAACCGGCTAAGTCGGTAAAAATGATGGTGACTTCGCGACGCTCGCCGCCGAGCTTTAAGCGTTCAGGATTAGCCATTAATTGATCCACCACATCGGGCGATAAATAAAGGCCAAATGCGCGCCGCGTTGCAAGCTGTTGCGCCCGTTCAATAAAAAAAGCATAGCCGTTTTTAGTCACGAACATAATCAACGTAGCGATGATCGCCGCTGTTGGCGGCAGCCATAGTTTTGCGTACACAAACAGTAGCCACACTAGCCCCGACACCGCAGCAAGCAGCAGCAGCGTAACCAACAGCCCACGTACCGGTGTCCAGCGTGACATACCAAGGGCTGCTAGAACTACCACCAATAACAACAACTGAATTTGCTCCGCAAGGGACGCGTGGGCGCGCGTGGTGCCGCTAATCGCGCTCTCCAGTATATTGGCGTGCACTTCAGCACCGGGAGTGAGCGTAGTAGTACTGCGTGAGAACGGCGTAGCAAAGGCATCAGCTTGAGCAGCACCAACATCAGTGGCTGAATTAATGTCGCGTCCCACAATGATAATCTGATCTTTGAATGCATCAGCGCCTAATCTTGGCGAGCCATTTAATACTTCGTGATAGGACACGTAAGGAAACGTGTGGTCTCTGCCGACAAAATCAATTAAGCGGTTTTCCTGATTTCTAATACTGGGCGCTGCGCCGGGCTGTCGCTTTTCGAGTAGATCAACTATTTCGCGCCAAAATACATCACGGCCTTCTGGCATTTGACGCATGACCAAATCTTTATCCAGTGGAATTGCGGCAAGCCCGGTGATACCACCCGCGTCTTTGAATAACTTTAATGGCTCAACGCGCGCCCATTGTTTGCCGTATTGATTCTCAACGTATACCTGATCAGCTGCCAATACCACATTGCGATACTTGTCGATAGCACCGGCTAGCGCTGCGTCTTCACTGGGTGTGGATGCTTCTGCAAATACCAAATCCATCGCAATCACGGCCGCACCACCGGCGTTGAGCTTGGCGATTAGTGCCGCGTGCATGCTGCGCGGCCAAGGCCATTGTTGCTTTAGCTCCGCAAACGAAGCCTCGTCGATACCGACAATCGTTATCGGTAGGGATGATTTTTTTGGTGATGCAAACGTGGCAACAGCGTCATAGGCTTGATAATCAAGGCTGCGCAAAACACCTGTTACCGTCATCGTTACCAATAATGCAAAAACGATAGTGGCGATGATCGCATTCGCATTGAACGATTTTGCATACTGACGAAATTTATTTAGTAGTGCCAATGGCTTCAAAGGAGTGCAGTCGTAAAAATATCAAAACCGTCAAAAGCGGTATGCAAGGTTTGCACCGGATGTAGCAGAGCTATCTTTTTTGGCCACATTCATTACAAACGCTTCAAGCGACCAGCGCTTACTACCCCATTCAACAAACGCCCTTGCCTGTACATCCCAGCCCGCACGCGTTTGCAGCAGATTAGCTTCATCTCGAAACCGCGCAGACCGATAAACAGGGCCAATAGTAAATGACCCAAGATTAGGCCATGTCATCGTCAATGCGGTATTTACCTGGTGCATCGGCAGCCATGCAATGCGCAAATGCGACAGGCCAGCCGACTGATTGCGGGTATCGAAATACACATAATTAAGTCTTAACGCAAGGTTTTGAATCAATAGCTGATCAACGCTAACTGTAGTTCTAGCAACACGCCCACGCTCAAATACAGGCCGCTCTTCTAGTTGTTCAAAGCGCGGTATTTGCGGTATTGCGCGGGCGCGAAGCCTGTCAGGATTGGATAAATCTGATTCGGTATTGACCACTCCCTCAAGGGTTGAGGTCAAGTTTTTTATCTCTTGGCGTTCCCAACCAATACTAGCAAAAGTGTGGCTTGACCATTGCTGTGCTGCACGCCACGCGCAACGCCGATTCACCCCCCCTGCGTAGGTTAACTGATCATCAATCACAATGCCGGCAACGGCAACTGGCATCAAACTACTATTGCTCACCGGGCGCAGCCACTGCCCACAAGTTGCACGCACGCTTGTTGAACCCTTTTGCCAAACCGCACCAAGTGCTGCGTTGAAACTGCTACGATTTAAATCATCATTCACCGCCGTACTTATATTTATTGGCGGTGGAATTAGTACTGAAAATTGTCGTGGTTGGGTGTGGCGTGCGTAGCCTACGCGACCTTCGATTTCCAAGATAGCCGCTGATAACACCACTGGCATTAAAAGGCTTCCTGCTATTTGCCACGAGCTAGCTTGATCGGCGGTGGTAAGAAAACGTCGCGGCACGGTAGCACCGGGGCCATGCACAAATAAATCTTGTGCTAATTTTTGCGGCCGCGCTGCCCGCCCCCATTCCGCGCCAACGCGCCAATGACGGCGACCCTCTAATTGGTCAATAAAATGCAGTTGCACGTCTTCGGTTTTTTTAGTTAGCGCAAACTCGGTTTCACGTTGCGAAATCAGGCCGGGGATAGCCGCGTTGGAAGTACGGCTGACGGTATCGAGCTGGCTACGTTGCTTACCAGCACCTGCCTTGAGCCAAAATTGACGAAATGCGTCTAAGCCAAAGTGGCCGCCCAACTCGGCACGATCATCAATGCCACTAATGCGTTGATATTCACCATCCACACCCGCACGGCCAAGATCAATTGCTATATCAAGACGACTAAAAGTGGCAAAGCCAGCCATGTTCCACGCAGGCTTAACCCCAAGTGCGGTTGATAACGTTCGCGCGCGGCCATCAATGAGCTCGCCCTTAGGGGTGACGCGTGTTTCAATGAGTTCTGCAAAGTAGCTCAACTGCGGTTCAGCCAACGTGCCATTTAAGGTGGCGATACCTTCATCCACCCGTGCGCCCTTATTGGCAGCGGATTGCGCAGATAGCCGCGCGTGTTGGCTGGCTGTGGTTAATAAGGACTGATAACGATTCGGCGCACCGAATACTAAGGGATCGAGCACAAAACCTTGCAATAACTCAGAGCGCCGCGCAAAGTCGCCCGCATAGCGATCGGCCATAAATAAATGACTGCCCGCCCACAGTGGCAAATAAGATTGAACGCCTAAGTTTTGCGCCCACGCATCTAAGCCCACACTTGCCAGCGCACCGCCAAGATTAGCCGTGCCACGCTGATTATTGGCAAATTGGTTAAGCGAACGCAGATAGGGCAGGCGCGTCATGGCTTGCGTTGCAGCAGCAACAGCTTCCGACACATTCCAATTATCGTTAGCAATTGCACTTGCAACCAAATGCGGTAGCGGGTCATTCGGATCTAGCGTCACTGCACGCGCTAGCGCTTCATGGGCAGCTTTGAAGCGACCTAAGCGATAGTAGACGACACTCAGATAGAGTTGGGTACGTGCATGGCGCGGCTCAATAATTGCCGCCTTTAAAAGCGCGTCTAGCGCCGCTTCGTTGCTACCTTGCATTAACAATAGCAATGCATTGCTGGTTTGTACAAATGGATTAGCGGCATCAATGGCAATGGCACGCTGCAGCACTGCATTAGCTTCTTGCCAATTTGCCGCTGCTGTTTCTGCCGCTGCCAGTTCCGCCAAAATATCTGATGAGCGAGCATCAAGCGCATTGGCCTTACCTAAATGTTGACGTGCTAACCCAAGATTGCCGCGTTCATTTTCTATCCGCCCCAGCCCTAACCAGCCACGCGCATCTTGCGGGGCAATCTGGATCGCTTCATTAAACGCACGACGTGCGGCGCTACCATCGCCCTCAAGCCGCGCAACTTCACCATTTACAAGCAGAAATTCTGGGAAGGGCTTCAATTGTTGCGCTGCGCTCAGAATTTGTCGCGCAAGGGTAATATTGCCTTGCCGCAGCGCTACCTTAGTACGGGCTGCGATTACCCGCGTGTCGGCGGGATAGCGAGTTTGTGCCGCCTCTAGGGTGCTCGACGCCAAATTAAGTTCGCCGTCATGTAGATAACAATCAGCCAACAAAAGGTTCGGCAGCGGTGACGCCCCTGGCTCCAGTTGCGCTTGCAGTAGCTTAATAGCCTCACCTGTTTTTGCCGCAGCGATAGCAGCGAGTGCAGGTGCTAATTGATCAAATGCCGAACGCTCGACTGGCAACGCCATGGCCCGATAACGCGATGGCTCAATAGTAAATGCGGAAACCCACTGAATGCGTTCGCCTGAATTAACTACGCTAGATTTTACCGGTGCACGTCCCATTTCAGCCACGGCTTGTTCATTAGCGCCCACATCAACACGTCCCATTTCATTGGAGAAATCTACAGCACCTGACAGTACCGTTAATGTGGTTTTGCCATCGGCGTCTACCCGCAATTCCCAATCAGTACCGCGAATGGCGGCTAATGCCGTCGGGGTTCTAACCACTACGCCACCGACAGCTTGTTTGGTCTGCATCCATGCGCGGCCCTGCTTCAAATCAATGGTGGTGCGCGTGTCCTTATTATTGGCCGGGTCTTCAACCTGAAACATACTGTTAGCGCCAATGCGCATTTGCGTTTTATCGGCAAACAACAGTGCAATCTTGCTACTGTCACCCGTGCGTAAAAACTGCGATGCCGCTAGCGCTTGTTTAACCTTCGCGGGCTGCCAGTTAGTTTGCCGCGCTTCGCGAAACTCGCCCTTACCATCTATGCTAATAATCTCCGCAGTAGATGCTTGCGCAGGTTGACAACATAACGTGAGTGCGATGCTAGTGCAGCAAACCAGCCAAAAATAAACACTGCGTGGGTTCGTATTCATCATCAAAATAAGAACCGTGTAATGGCTAACTGTTTTCCACCGGGTAAGGTCATTACGCCATTTTTGCTATCAGTAAAGCGAATGGATAGTGGCGCAAAATTATCCGTTAATCTTGTTGTGGGTTTATATGGGCCGCCGGTGGCTTGCCCGTTGCCGTAAAGCCACCAATTACCGCTAAACACTTTAGGGTCTGGCGTGGGGTATACAGAGAGATACCAAACTGGCTTGCCATCGTCGGCATACATATAGCCGACGACATTGGCAACACCCGCTTGCCACTCAATGAAGAACCCACGGCCGGACTCACTCGCATTCCACCACCAGCCGGTTTCCGGTTGAAATGGCTGTGGTGGGGTGCTGAGACCATCGGGCACAAATGGTAAGCGCTCTATCGGTATGGTGCCCGACGGCCAGATCATTGTGCCGCTTGTTGCCGTAGCAAAGGACAAGGTGATAAGCCCTTCGCTCTTGACGGGGCTAGGCGGCTTGTACGCACCAGACAATGTCTGCCCGTTATCAACGCTGTATAAGGTACCTTGAAACAGCGCGCCGTCTAAGGTCACAGGACCAGGTGCTACCAGCCAGTTTGCCCGCCCTGCTTGGTCATAGAGGAAACCACCCCAGAATAAATTCGTGCCGCGTACTTCAACCGAATAGCCGCGACCGCCCTCGACGGGGTTCCACCACCACCCTGTTTGCGGTGCCTGCGGCTGGCAACTAACGGAGCCAGGAACTGTGGCTACACTGCGATTGGTACCGCCATTAATCATGGTTGTACCACTGGTGCCATAACCAATAAAGAAGGTGGAGCCTTGAATAGCCGCGGCACTTATATTGTTCAGCACATTCACTGCTGTGCCTCCGGCAGTTAACACGCCCGATATGAATGCTTGCAAATTAGTGGCTGACGATGCGGTAAGTTGGCCTTGCGCGTTGAGTTGCGCCAGCACACAACCCAAGGGGCCATCTGATTGCGCTTTTGCATCCGATTGCATCTTGGGATCACCCGCTGATATAGGTGCCCGCGTTGCTTGTAATTGAATGCGTGCGGCCGGATCGTCCGGCGGGATATCACTCACTAGCCCAGCACCTTTCACCATAGAAGCGGGTGCCAAAGCGAAGATATAAATATTTGATAACCGCCCAACATCACCGCGCTGAAAATTAATATTGGCGCGAACGTTGGTGCCGCTTCCTTCCGTGTTGACTAAAAACACGGGTGTCTCGGCGTCAAGATTGCCTTTACCTACGGTTGGGTCAAGATCAAGAAACCAATCATTGGCTTCGCGCAGCCCTGCTCCGCCGACATTGCGTACCAGCACAGGGGAAGGCCTATCTGCCAAGGTGCTATCACCTAAAGCACCCTGACGATTTTCTCCCCACGCCCAAAGTGTGCCGTTGGCACGCGTGCCAAAACTCTGATAACCGCCTGCCACCACTTGGGTATAGCCAGCGCCCACGCGTTTTGGTCTTGCGATAACATTGGTTCGACTACCGTCGCCTAAGTAGCCCCAGAAGTTGGTGCCCCACGCCCACAACGAGCCATCGGTTTTGATTGCCAAGGTGTGCTGCAGCCCGGCTGTGACCTGCACAAAACCGGTGCCAACCAGTTGCGGCGTGGTGGCGCAGGGGCTACCAACCGCACCATTACCCGGATTATTTGCGCCAAGCGCACAAGTTTCAGAGGTGCTAACACCGAGTTGGCCCGCACTGTTATCGCCCCACGTCCAAAGGGAGCCATCAGATTTAATGGCGGCGGAATGTAACGTTCCAGCGGCAATGCTGACAAAGTCAGCCCCGACTAAACGGCGCGTTTTTGAACATGGAACCAATGCTTGACCAACGCGGCAATTTTCTTGGGTGGCCACACCCAATTGGCCATTCGCGTTGGCGCCAAAACTATAGAGCTCACCATTGCTCTTGAGCGCCAATGTGTGCAAACTACCGAGCGACACGGTGGCAAATCCTTGATCGACAAATTTCGGCAACTGTGCCAATTGCAAGGCGTCACCTAAGCCTGTCCCCCCATATCCGTTGCTTCCCCACGCAAATAAATCACCATTACGTTTAATAGCCATTGCGTATATGCCGCCTACAGCGACAATACGATAGTCAGCATCGGTGCCAATTTGAATTGGTTTAGGAGAGTCTATGCCCGTGCCGTTACCCAACCTGCTGTTGCTGTTAGAACCCCATGCCCACAGTGTGCCGTCGGTTTTAACCGCCAGAACGGTCCCTCCATTGCCACCCGTAGCCACAGTGGCAAAGCCTTCGCCAATTAACACTGGGCTGGTTTTGTTTACCGGCGTGCCCACAGCAAGCTGGCCCGAGCCATTCGAGCCCAATAGCCAGAGGGTACCGCCTGCGTCCACATAGCCCGCGTTGTCGCCACCAATCGCGATTGACACAGCACCCGTGGCAAACTGCCTAGGAGATGATATTGTGCGTGGCTCGGGGCCAAATTGACCGAAATCATTTAGCCCCATACCCCAAACACTGCCATCCGCTTTGATAGCCACCGTGCCGCCAGAACCTGCGGCTATGTGCACAAATCCAGTTCCAAACTCAGTTGGCGTGAGCTTGCGATTCGCCGGAAAGCCGTCAAAGGAATCACCCCAGTGCAGCCATGCGCCATCGCCACGCAATGCCACCGCATGATTATTACCAGCGCCAATTTGAATAATGTTGCTGGCAATTTGCAACGGCACGGCTCGGTTTGTATAAGTACCATCCCGCAATTGCCCAGTATCGTTATTACCCCATGCCCACATGGTGCCGTCGGCACGCAGCGCATATGAGCTGCCCCTGCCGCCAGCGGCAATGGCGGTGTATCCGGTGCCAATAGCACGGGCCGTGAAACTACAGTTAGATGCGTTTGGTCCAGGGTTACAAACATCACTGGAGACATAACCTAACTGCCCATATTGATTGAGGCCCCAAGCAACCAAAGTACCATCGGTTTTAAGACCCAAGGTGTGCGAGCCGCTGCTGGCAACCGCTTGGTAACCCGCGCCAATCTGAACTGGACTTCTGGATGTATTGCTTATCTGCCCCAAGCCAACATTACCTTGCCCCCATGCCCATAGTGAGCCATCAAGCTTGAGTGCGTAGGTTAGCGCCGTTGTTGCCGTCACCGAACGATAGCCCGAGCCAATTAATTTTGGGGTCGATGTACCTTGAATTGAGCCATCACCCAATTGACCGAAGTTATTTGTGCCCCAAGCCCAAAGCGTGCCGTCGGTTTTGACGGCCGCTACATAGCTGTTGCCAATCGAAAGCAGCTTATATCCGCCCGTTGTAGGCACAGGAGCCGCCGACGACAAGAATCGATTTTGCCCTAGCTGGCCAAAGGTATCAGCGCCCCAACCGTAAAGCCGACCATCCTTTGCAACTGCAAACGAGCTTGAACCTTCGGATGTAGCGATGATTGGCTGCGCGCTCATTGCGTTACCGAATAAAGCAACAAAAAGCGCAGGAAATAGCACGCTAAAACAGTGCAGGTTGTTCAGAAAAGCGTTACGCATGATCTGCATTTCTACCTCAATTATTGTTTACGCAAGTAAGTGATATTCAATTGATTATGCAACCAATACACGCTAGCAGCGAGTGATATTTAGCACATGCGAATCAACTCTACTTCTCGTAGATTCACTTAGGGTTACAAATATTCCCATTCGGATTGGGCGAAAATAATTACTTTTCCGTGACCTCTTAACTAATTGTAACAGCAACGTGACACAGTGGTAGCTGGTTAAGTCAGCACGCAATATGAGCGATGCACAGATTGAACACTCGCCTTTCGTGCTCCGTATCTACAGGGGGGGTGCCACGTAAGTCATGCTGCTCTAATAACACAATGCAAAAAC
>JANMDR010000197.1:0-4975 GCA_031376425.1 Betaproteobacteria bacterium | reverse complement strand
ATTAGGTTTAACGGCGTTGATGCGGGTGATGACTTGGTTTTGCCAATTGGTGAAGGCGGTGGTGATGGCGTTGGCGGGATTTTGCGCGAGATTGCGGATGGTGTCTACGGTGAAGGTGGCTCCGGTTTTAATGGCGGTGGCTAAGGATTGGGCATCTACTGGGACTGCCGTTTTAATGTCAAGGTTTGCAGCGGGGACGGTGAAGGTGCTTTGTTTGTAAGAAGCGTCCATCGGCAACCAGCCGTTGGGGTTGCGGTTTACAGCGCCGCGTGAGGGGGTGACGTCAACCCATGCTTCTACCCATACGTGCTCCATCCTAACGGCGCTAATGCGGCCACCGGTGACTACTGCGGTGTTAGGAATACCGCCTTGGGACAGCAGGCTAATAGCGCCTTCAACCGTGGCGGTATTGCCCAGCCAGTTTTGCAGGGCAGCGGCGGGGACTTCAATGGTGCCATAGGCATAGCGTGCCGGAGTGCCTGCAGCGCGATACATGGCGATGAGTAGACTGGCGGTATCAAAGGCATTACCGCGCAGGGTTTCTAAGGTGATGCTGGCACCTTGGACAGAGCCATAGGTGGGGGCATAGGCAATGTTATTGCGTACCCAATTGTAGATGGCGACGGGCTGGCGGTTTAGGGTGGTGGTGGCTAAGTTGCGCAGATTAAGGCTGATTTGGGTGTCGTCAGTAACGGCGAGATCATCAGCGGTAGGCGGCGGGCCAGCGGTTAGGCCGGTGGGGGTGTCTTGGGTTTGGGTGGACTCGGGGGGGGTGGATGTGGCGTTTGCCGTGGCTGATTGGTTGGATTGTTTGGTGGTGGATTTTTTGGCTTGATTGTTGAAGGTGGCTGATGCAGCAAAGGCGGCATCGGTTTGGTGCGGGGGGCGTACTTTAGCTGCTGGTACGCGGTGGCGGGTGGGGGATTGGGGGCGGGTTGATGTGGGGCTTGCCGATGCGTTGCTGGCGGTGTTGCTGGCTGCATTAGCTTGATAAACTGGCTGATTGGTTTGGATGGCTTGCGAGTTGGCGTTATTGATTGCGTTGATTTCGTTTGCGTCAGCATCCGCGTTTAGGTTTACATCACTAAAGTCCTGTGCACGATCAAATGCCGTCCATGCTGGTGCATGGTGTTGCGCATTGGGCTGCGTGAATACTGCCGCCGCCACCTGCCCTGCATACACCGCTGGCGATACTAAACTAGTAGCTAGAAACGTCGTCAGCACCATCGCTGCGGTGAGGCGCTTGGATAAGCTTGGCGATGATGAGTGAACAGAAGGCATTAAAAGTGAGGGGAATTTTATAGTTTGATGCTGGTGTAGAAACTAAAAATATCGCGCAATCATTATGCGGGTTTGCGTCACCGTTTTACAGCTTAGTTTTATAGCAGTACGCATTATCTATTTTACTCGTAACCTAGCGCTTTGCTGTGCTTATTTTAAAGACTCTGTTGTGCTTATTTTGAGGATTTTGTTGTGCTTATTTTCATTGCGAAATCCACCATGAAACTTATTCAATTACCATCATAAAATTAAGCGATATGATAGGTTGATTATCCAACAGCATTATTGATTAAGGATTTTGTTGTGCTCATTTTAATTGCCTTGGTGTTCGTGATGTTTTGTGTTTTTGTATCAGGATTAGCACCAGCCCTGCCCTACCTGCTTTTGCTTTACCAGCAGCGTTTCAATAAACGGTTTACGCGACGCTTAAAACGTAAGCCTGCTGCAAAACAAAAATATCGCTTCAAGGCAAAGCCGCAATGGGTGATTGATGCTGTTATTTATTTGAAGGTGTTTATGCAAAATGCGGGGGTGAGGTCGATTGCAAATACATTCAATCGCATTTATGGCGCACGTGAAACCGTAAGCAAAAGTTTTGTGGCGAAGGTAATTCTTAACCATCAGTATGCAGTTGCGGTGCAACGGCGTGATATGCGCAATCGTAATCCGATTGCAATTCCCGCCAATGCTACTTGGGGTTTAGATTTATCCGGTAAATGTGATGATGCGGGTGTGGTACATCCAATATTAGGTATTGTGGATCATGGTAGTCGGGTTGCTGTACTGCTTTCGCCAATCAGTAATATGCGTTTTTATACTTTAGCGTGGCATCTATTAATTGCGATTGGCCGTTTTGGTAAGCCAGATGTTTTACGCACCGATAATGCACCGCAGTTAGTTTCAAAACGATTTCGGTGGTTTTTAAGATTGCTAAACATTCGCCATCAGCGTAGCGATGTGGGGTGTCCGTGGCAAAACGGGTTTGTTGAGAGATTGTTTGGTTCATTGAAGCAGAAATTAGATCAGATTTGTATTGAAGACTTTAAGCAATTGAATTTTGTGCTGCATGAGTTTAAAGATTGGTACAACCAAATTCGGCCACATCAAGCCTTAGATGGGCATACACCAGCGGAGGTACGAGCTTGGTTGACTGGGCGTATCACAACGGAACAGTTTGAAGAACAGCTTACCGAAAGCGTCACGCCTTTTGTGGCTTGGGATGGCTTGCTTACGGGGTATCGAATACGGTGGAAAGCTGCTTAAACAGGGAGTTTCAAGGTTTTAAGATTACCCATTTCGTATAACAGTTGCGAGGAATATCTATGCGTTTACGCGTCTAAATTTTGAGTAATTTGGCTTGTGATGTGATGAAAAAATAGATGTTGCGTAAACCACAACGGCGAGCGCAAATTTGATCGCAAGTTTAGCGATTAAAAATTTTAAGAAACGCTGATTATGGCTGTGTTTGGCGACGTGTCCAGCGTGGACAGGACAGGTCGGCGATGCGGTTGGCGAGCGCATCACGGTTGAAGTTTACGCTTCTCATGCGTTATAGTCTTTTATCAAAAACGCATCCGCAGAAAACGCTGTTTCGCCTAGTATTGGATACCGTTCTAGCATTAACGCAATATAGCTTGATAACTCGCCTAACGGGTCATAAGGCAGGTCGGGCGACATTGGGATTTTAGCGATCACTGCTTGTTGCTTTTTGAGAACATCTTTTGCGGTAGGAAAATAATGCGGATTTTCTAGAAGACGCACAAGGCGACATTGGAGACAGAAAATCAAATCTAAAACACCAAGATTGATGGGGCGATTTACATCATTTTCTTCAAATGAATTATCAGCAGCAAATGCTTTGTAGCGGGAACTCGCATAAAACAGTTCTCTTGATGGCTCTGCTAAACCTAGCCTAACTTTAACTTTATTGCTTAACGCCAAATCTTTTGATGCACCATTTTCAATGGCACTAACCCTATCTTGTAACCTAGGCAATATGCCATTTTTGCCATGCCAATTCTTATAAACACTTCCAGCCATCTGAGTAAAAAAAATATTGTAGTCTGTTTCTAATGTGGGATTAACAGACAGGTCTGGATTCAATTCTGCTTCTGAGCATTCTAAAAAAGCGAATTGGGAAAGTTGTATTTCCCACTTTTTAATAAACTCAAACATCAAATTTACTTGAGTACGCGGAATCAAATAAGTAAAACAACGAAGATTCATTTGAAGGTTTTTATTGCAATAATCATCCGCACCGTAAAAATTCAGCATAAACATTGGTATTTCTTTTCGCGAAATACCTAGCTGCTTAAATTCCTTCTTCATGTAACCACCGTCAGTGAGCATTTCACTAACGTGCCTCTCCCAATCATTATGCGCATACAAATTAAAATCTGGGACGCAGTTATATTCCCAATTTAAAGGGCGAATAAGAATAGCCGACGTTACGTCACATGCAACATGATTAACCGCAAACAATGTCATACCGTCTGCATAACCGTCGTTATTAACTACTGGCAATTGTTCTCGCACAAAGGTTTTAAAATCGGTATTAATTAGCTCAATTGATTTCATTGGATTGACCTTAGCGTTTACAAGTTGGTAGCGAAGTAACAGGGTTTACAGCACGCTCAAAGTCTTTCCTTGCGGCATCAAATACCGAGCCCAAATTATTATTTGTCGGCCCAAGCAATCTATAACCTTTGCCCATAAAACTTTGATTGTTTTTGTAAAATGTATCAAGCGCTGCGCCAATAACAAGACGTCCAAGATACTTTGAAGCCACACGCACGATTGGGTCATCCGGTTGACGTCCGCCGCTTCCAGATACAGGCTTACTTAAGTATTTTTTAGCTAACTTGCTGCTGGTAATATTCAAACCCTTGCGAATTATATTTGTACCAATCGATAATTTTGCGTGAAGTTCGTCATGCTCTATTTTTGCAATACGTACAGTATTTTGTTTAGCATTTGCCCCGCATAGATAAACTGGAATTGTGTGATGCCCAGGTGTACCTGCATTACTTGCAGCAGCTACCGCAAACATGCCACCAGCTATAAGTGCATCTGCATTTTCAAAAGCAGCTACGGCTTCTGCGGCTATTGTTAAAAAGCTCAGTACATCTAATAGCCCATTACTGTTTTCGTCTGAACCACCATTGATAAAACGATCATAAAGTCCAGTACCAATATCTACAATGTTCGAAATTGTGCCAATCGTATCAAGCACCTTCATCGTTTCATTCAGTGTCATCATCCCGCTCGGGTCGATATTATTAATCGGGTCAGCAGATGCATACATATATCTATTCAACGTAACCGGATTCCGCTGGTTCCCCTCAAAACTATCCTGACTAATAAACCTCCCCATACTAGGCGAGTAATACCTCGCCCGTAAATAAATCAGCCCATTATCCGCATCCATATGCTCACCAGCATACAAATAGTTAGTGGGGTGGGTGCCGGTTTTGTAGGCGACTTGGCCGTAGTCGGTGTAGCGCCATGTACTTTGGATTGCTGCAGCGCTGTCGGTGACCATTCTAGTGCTGCCTAGATGGTCTGCATGGTAGGTATAGCTTTGCAGGTTGAAGGTAGCTGCGCCTGTTCCCGTTCCATTGCCCGTGTTACTGCCCCCATTCTGACTATGCGCCATATTGCGTTCTTCGCCGATGCGTTCACCGCCAGGGGTTAG
>JANMDR010000189.1:0-6448 GCA_031376425.1 Betaproteobacteria bacterium | reverse complement strand
CATAAGCCGATAATCGCGCTAGCCCTTCAGCCAAATCCGCTTGCAGATCATCGCAATCTTCTAGCCCAATACTAAAGCGCACCAGTGCGCCACCCTGCCACGGCGTTACCGTGCGATATTGCGCTAGAGAAGCCGGCATGGCCAAGCTTTCAAATCCGCCCCAAGAATAGCCTAGTTTAAAGTAACGGAAGTGATCCACCATATTGGCTATTTGCGCTGCATTTGCGTTTTTGAACTCTACAGAAAACAAGCCGGACGCCCCCGTAAATAACTGTTTATAGCGCGTATGGCCTGGATCAGTTTCTAGCGCTGGATACAGTACCCGTGCTACTTGCGGTTGCGCTTGTAACCAGCGCGCCAGCCGCACAGCACTTTGCTCGTGCGCGCGCAAACGCACGCCCATGGTGCGTAAGCCACGCAAGGTTAAGAAGCAATCATCTGGGGAAGCACGCTGACCTAAATCATAGGTACTTGCCTTTAGACGCGGCCATAATTCTGCATTGGCAATAACCAAACCAATCAGCACATCAGAATGCGCAGCATAATATTTTGTTGCAGGCTGCACTACTAAATCAACACCTTGTTTAAAGGCATTACACAATAACCCTGTGGCCCACGCGTTATCCATAATCACCACCGCACCGTGAGCGTGTGCCGCCGCCGCAATGGCCGGAATATCTTGAATTTCAAAGGTGTATGAACCGGGGCTCTCGGTATAAACCACAGTAGTATTTGGGCGCATTAGTGCGCCAATACCCGCCCCAATCAAGGGATCGTAATAGCTAGTTTCAACGCCCATGCGCTTTAAAAATTTATCGCAAAAACGCCGCCCGGGACCATAACAAGAATCCGTCATTAAGACATGATCACCACTTTTAACCACAGCCAACAGTGCACCAGCCACTGCCGCCAAGCCACTCGGGAAGGTTAGCGCTCGATAACCGCCTTCTATCGCAGCAACGGCCTCCTCTAGCGCCAAAACTTGCGGCATATTGAGAATGCCGTAAGTGGGCACTTGTTCATCAGCCGCCCAACGCGCTTCAATGTCGTGCAACTGCGCCATATTATCGAACAACACGGTGGACGCACGCTGCAACGGTACATTAACGGTTTGCGGCAATGCCCCCTTCATTTCACGGCCTAAATGACTAAGCTGGGTATCTGGTCTCATTGAATTCTTTTAACCTTTGGTTGTCCCACGACATAGCGTCGTGCTTTAATACGTTTACAAAATATATGTTGCAATATTGCCTGATTTCACCCTAAATATCTAATCACCATTATGTTAAAAAACCAGTCAACATTAGTCATTCCCGCCAATAAAACAGCGACAATAACAGCTGGGCGCACCGCTATCGTAGCCGCCCTCACGGTAGCCCTTACATCATGCACCATCACCATACAGCCAGGCCTGACCAAGGCTGCGCCAGAAGCCACAAAACCAATTACGCCAGCAGCAACCACTGGCACGGTGTCCACTGCAAATCTTGCGCCACGTACGGTTAACACTATTCCTGGTGCCACATTTCCGGGAGCGACTGCAGCACCTTGCGGTGGTGCCTTCGGTGGCGGATCAACGGGTGCAGCAAATGCACAGATGCTTAGCGCCATGATGGGCGCAGGTGGCGCTTCCAGCGCGTTAGCCTTGTGCAAATACAGCGATATAGTCACTAAGGAAACCATAACGCAGCGCGGTATGGTGTTGCATCACAAAACCAAAGAAAAACACTATTTCGAAATCCCTGAAAAACTATTGGGCAAAGATTTACTTTGGTCAGGCGAAATTGCCAAAACGAGCGGCGGCCCCAGTTTTAACGGGCTGCCCTTAGGTGACAGCGTGGTTCGTTTCGAACGCGAAGGTAATCGCATTTTTTTGCGACTCGTCCCCAGTATCAAACGCGCCACGCCAGCACTACAAGCCGCCGTTGATGCCGTAGATTTAGCGCCCATTGTCATGGCGTTTCCGATTGAAACCGAAGGTAGCGAATTTTCCGTTGACCTGCGCCAAAGCGAGATTGATGCGGAAAAAGCGAAGGCAAAAACCGACGCCGCCAAAGTAAATCCCGCAGAAAACGCACCAAAAGTAGCTGAGAACAACGCTCCTGCCATCGTTGCGTCTGAAAACAAAGATGCCGCAAAACCAGCAGACCCGATTAAGCCCTCCACAGAGCCAGCAAAAGTTGATGCACCCAAAGCTGGCAAGGAAAAATGGCCCGTTATTGAAGTTTCAAGGTTATTACTAAGTGCTTCCAGTGATTTGCTCGACGCCCGTACCGTGCGCACTTTGGGCTTAAGCTTTCCTGATCCCACACGCAGTTTAATCAATCAAGTAAGGGTATTTCCGAAGAACGTAGAAATACGCTCTACATTTACTTATTTTGGTTCAGCAGCAGGACAAAATCCGTTTTCCTTTGCGTCAGGTTCTAGCAAAACCGCAGTGGTGCACTTTAGCTTGGCAGCATTACCCGAAACACCCATGCGGGGTCGGTTTTACGATTCACGCGTGGGCTATTTTTCTGAACGATTCCAGAGCTATAGTGAAGATATCGCCGGAATGAAGCCGCGTGCATACATTACCCGCTTTCGCTTAGAGAAAAAAGAGCCTGAAAAAGCCGTATCGGAAGCTGTAAAACCAATCATTTTTTACGTCTCTAATGAGGTGCCGGAAAAGTGGCGCAAAGCCATTAAAGACGGTATTGAAGCCTGGCGCGGCCCACTGGAAAAGGCTGGCTTCAAAAATGCCATTGAAGCACGCAACCAACCCAGCAAAACTGAAGACCCAAACTGGGACCCTGAAGATTCACGCTACAGCGTTATCCGCTGGGTAGCCGAACCCATCGCCAATGCCATGGGGCCAAGCACATATGACCCCCGCTCGGGCGAAGTAATTTCCGCCCATTTGGTGTTTTGGCACAACATCACGCGCGGCATGGAACAGCTCTATTTTATCCAAGCAGGCGCTGCCGATAAACGCACTCCTACATTACCCATTAGTGATGAAGTGATGGCGGAAATTATGCGCGGCGTAGCCACCCATGAGGTAGGCCATGCACTGGGGCTGCGCCACAATCACCGCGCTGCCACGGCCTATACTGTAGCGCAATTGCGTGACCCCGCATTCACCAATACGCGCGGCACGTCAGCCTCAATTATGTCTTACGCCCGCTATAACTCTGTGGCGCAACCAAGCGATGGTGTCACTCAATTTGTACCGCAATTAGGTCCTTATGATGACTTCGCCATAACTTGGGGTTATAAGCCATTAGATGTAAAGTCTGCGGAAGAAGAAATTCCCCTTCTTGATAAAATGGCAGCAGCGCAACTGGACAATCCCGAATTGGCCTTTGGTGGCGAAGACCTAAATTCAATCTTTGACCCACAGGTGCAAATAGAGAATATTGGCCGCGAACGCATCGCCGCCACTAAGTACTCGATTGAATCATTAAAGCGTGCCGCCACTCGCTTAATTCCAGCAACGACACGACTTGGTGAGGATTATCGTGATTTATCCGCGCTCTATCGCACCATCATTAGCCAACGCGCGATGTATTTAGAATCCGTTATCAAACAAATTGGCGGCGTGCGCGAAACCCGTTACCTTGGCGGGCGAGGCAAAGCCACTTTTGAACGCGTAAGCCGTCAGGATCAAATTGCGGCGATTCGCTATTTGCTCGACGAAGGTTTAGCCACGCCAAAATGGTTACTTGACCCGGAAGTGCTCAACCGCATGCGGGTGTTTGAAATATCCGGTGAAGTCATGGGCATACAAAAAATGCTGCTTGAAGAAATGATGTTTCCATTAAGTTTTAGGGTGAACGAAGACGCTGAAATTATTAAAGCGGGTAGTGGCCTGCCTGCAGACATGCACCTAAAACTGATGCGCCAAGGCTTATTTAGCGAGATAAATTCCCCTTCGCCAAAGGTAGATATTTATCGTCGTCAATTACAGCAAACTTTCGTTGAGCAACTCACAACCTTCTCCGGTGAAGTGCAACGCTTTAAAAGTTTTTCTGCACTCATCACCTCCCTTTACACCGATTTATCTGTTGATCTGCGCCCCACCGCCATGCAAACTATGCGTGATTTAAAGCGAGACTTAAACAACGCGATTCCTCGTACCGCAGACACGCAAACCCGCTTTCATTTTCAACAGCTGGCCCGTGAAATTGAAAAAATTCTGCGCCTGCGTGCGCAATAGGAGGCAGGATTTTTAGCTATGAACGAAGATGAAATCAACGTCGCCGCGCAAACCCTGCTAGATGGCAAGCTACTCGGTCTGCCCACGGAAACAGTCTATGGCTTAGCAGCAGATGCTACGAATGATTTGGCACTTCAAGCTATTTTTGCCTTAAAAGGGCGGCCACAAAACCACCCCCTAATTATCCACCTGCACGACGAAGCCAAGCTCGATGATTGGGCCATCAATATTCCGCCAGCCGCACGTGCGCTCACCAAAGCTTTTTGGCCCGGCCCACTCACCTTAATATTGCAACGTGCGGCGCATGTCAGCACAATAGTCACGGGCGGGCAAGATACTGTAGGGCTGCGCTGCCCCGCACACCCACATGCGCAAGCCGTTTTAAAGCGCTTTGCAGCCCTTGGCGGCAGCGGTGCTGTAGCAGCGCCCTCCGCCAACCGTTTCGGTCACGTAAGCCCCACTACAGCCGTCCACGTACGCGAAGAATTTGTTAGAGCCAATCCACCATTACTCGTACTAGACGGGGGCGCTTGCGAAGTGGGTATAGAATCCACCATCGTTGATTGCTCACGGCTAGACGAAACAGTGCAACCTGTATTGCTCAGGCCAGGCATCATATCAGCCGCGCAAATAGCTGAAGTGTTAGGCGGCGTGCATATAGGCCAAGCTAAAGCAAAAACCACTGCGCCAAGGGTTTCAGGTTCACTTGATTCACACTACGCTCCACAAACTGAAATGGTACTGGTACCAAGTGACGTGTTTGATGATTTTGTAGTAGAAAAACTCATGCAAGGTGCGGTAGTAGGCACGCTCCGATTCACCGATACATTTACCACCAGCGCGGACGAACATCCCGTTAGCGACAAAGACTTAAAAGTGCCCAAAAACGCCAAAGAATACGCCCATGATCTCTACGCCAACCTCCGCAAACTAGATCATGCCCACTGCGATTTGATCGCCGTAGAAGCGCCGCCAAACAGTGTGGAATGGGCGGGGGTTTGGGATAGATTGTCGCGGGGGTCGCATCGAGGGTGATTTTTAGTTTACTTAATGGTGGTGATGACCTATTTTAGAAACCACTCACCTGCGTGATTGTCCCAATATCTCAATTTCACAATATTTGCCTTAATAAGGAAGCGAGCCAATAAAGGCCTCTCGTTATGAAGCATTCAGTTGTTACTCGGGTTTTTAATAATCCTCAACTGGTCAACGTCATGGGCTTAACACTCCTCCAGAGAATGCCGTATTTTTGCGCCGTTTCTCGACTTAAACGCTTACGTTAGCATGAATGCGCACCATACCTAGTTAGTCCCCCAGCAATTTTAGCCAATACAATGTCTGAGGCAAAAAATTAAGCATAATTTTAAATTGCTATTTCTTAATATTTATTCATTATCGCCATCCCATAGCGCCAACTTTTCTGCCAAGGCCTCGATACTGGGTAGGCTATCCAGCACTGCTGCTGGCAAGGCTGTCCTAAAGGTAGATACGCCCATCGGCGTTTCCACACCTCTTAGCGCGTATTCGACGATAGTTTTTTTCTTGCTTTTGCACAAAATCATGCCAATGGTGGGTGCATCAACGGCGGGGTCGCGCACTAGATCATCTACTGCGGCCAAATAGCCATTTAACTGGCCGGTGTATTCAAATTTAAATTCAGTATTTTTAAGCTCTAGCACCACATAGCAATGCAGTTTGGTGTGATAAAAAAGCAGATCGATATAAAACTCATCACCTTCAATATCAAGCTTATATTGGCTACCAACGAAAGCAAAGCCCACACCTAGTTCAATTAGAAAATCACGCAGATGCGCGATCAACGCTTTTTCGATGCTGCGTTCATTTACCGCTTCAGTCAGCCCTAGAAAATCAAATGTGTAGGGGTCTTTGACTAAATCACGCGCAAGCTCAGATTGCGGCGCTGGCAGGGTGCGCGCAAAGTTGTTTTGTGCTTTGCCTTGGCGGGCGTGCAGTTGCGTTTCGATCTGCATTTCGAGCACCGCGCGGCTCCAGCCGTTAGCGATGGTTTGCTGGATGTACCAAATACGCAGTTCGGGGGCTTTTATCTTGTCTAAAATAATGCAATTGTGAAACCACGGCAATTGTGCAGCAGCTTGCTGCACAATTGCCTCATCGGGCCATGCCTGCGCAAAAGCACGCATATATTTCATGTTGCGCGGCGACAACCCCTTCATCTCAGGAAACTCTACCCGCAGATCATTTGCCAGTTGGTCAATCACTTTTGCACCC
>JANMDR010000161.1:0-18744 GCA_031376425.1 Betaproteobacteria bacterium | reverse complement strand
CCACACCCAATAAGCTGGTACTCATATAGTCCGTTAGCCGAACACCAACACCTAAAACAGCCTTGGTTCGCGCCATGATTTGCTCCGTTGTGATGGAACAGGTATTATGGCATAAAATTATCTAAACGAACAGTATTGGGTGCTGGTGATGGGCACACTCATGTATGTGGTCGAAGGCCCATCAAACGGTTTTACGAGCATCCCGGTTGCGGTTTACTGGGCAATTACCACGATGACAACAGTGGGCTTTGGGGACATCACGCCTAAAACAGATCTGGGTCGGCTGATCGCGTCTGTTATGATGTTGCTAGGTTGGGGGACGTTGGCTGTGCCCACAGGAATTGTGAGTGCGGAATTTACGGCACAACGGTTTGGCACCGAACCCAAGGCGCCCACAACACGTACCTGCCACAATTGTTTAACTGAAGGCCAGGCCGTATCGGCAAAGTTTTGCTATGAGTGCGGTGCGCCGCTGCCTGAATATCAGTGTGAAAAGTAGTGTAATAATGGCTGAAAAGCCCTATTTTAGAGGTTATTCAGCCATGTTTGTGACGAATGTCTAAGGCTAGTTTGCCGCCGTTTGGGTTGATCGGCCTATTGTCCACACGACGCCTAGCCCAAAGGACGCGCCACCGTTTTTTATGTGCAAGGGGCTGTCTTTATTGGCGCTTGAGCCCGTGAAGTCGTAACGCGTAAAGCCAAACAAGCGAATATCATTGTTGAGTTTATGCGATAGCGCTACTTGCAGTCGTGGCGTCACGATGCCGGATTTAGCTTTGTAGGCATTGCGTGTGGGCGTTGCAAACGCGCTGTCGACACCGTATAAATATTGGTTTAGTTTAGCGTCACCCACAACGATGCTGGCCGATGCCGTCAACCCCCAACCTGGGCCAAAACCGCCGCCTAGCTCGCGATTGGCGTAAGACAGTTTTGGCTCAAAAGCGAAGCCGCGTTGTTTGATGCCGTTTTTAGCTTCGAGCACCACACGTAGCGGTACTTCAAGGCGCACGATAGCATCTGCTGAAGGACGGCTTAACGTAAATTTAGCCCGTGGGCCAAACTCAAACTGAAAACCAAGATCGGGCATGCCACGGCGCACTTCAACATCATCGCTAGATGCGCCCAAGGCCGCTGCAAAACCAATATCAAGCTCTACCGAATCGGACTTCACCACACGTGCGCCAAAAGTGCCACCGTCAGCGCGAAAGGTCTCGCCGCGATAGACAAACCAAGGTGCAATCAGCCCGCGACTTACGCGTTCTTTGGCACCTGGGTAAGCGGGGCTGCCCACACCAAAGCCCGCAAGCCCGGCTTCCCAAACGGGGCGATTTGCAGCGTCAACATCAGGTTCGGCCTGCGCATAGACAGCCGCTGAAACGGTTAGCGCCGAGAGCAGGAGCGCAGATTTTAGTGCGCACTGCGACACAAATTTTTTAGATGGCATGAAAGCTCTTTAACGATGAGTTGATTAGCATTCAAGTGTATCAAGTGCCACGCCTTATGCTCGAAATAAAGCATGAGCGCAGGATTAAATTTTATGCCTGTCATAAATTAAAATAGTCTGAAGGCGCTATATTTTAGGGCATCTTCAGGCTATTATCTAACATTAATTCTTCCCCAAATTTTACTTTAAGCACCTCCAGTTTTATCTTTGGAAAGCGCTAAATCATCCACACTCAACCACCGCCATTCGCCTAAACCTAAATCGCTTGGCAATTTAAGCGCACCAATTTGACTACGATGCAGTGCGTCAACATGATTTTTTACTGCGGCCATCATGCGCTTTACTTGGTGATATTTGCCTTGCGCTAAGGTCATGTGAATTCTGTTTGGGGCATCCATACGCTTGACAGCCAGCGCGTGCACGGGCTTCGGGTCATCTTCTAGCATTACACCGGCAAGTAGTTTTTTAATCTGCTCGTCAGTCACTGCTTCGCTGGTGGTTACATCATAAACTTTGGGTACATGATGTTTAGGCGATGCCATTTTGTGAATGAATTGTCCGTCGTCAGAAAATAATAATAAACCCGTCGTGTCATGATCTAAGCGCCCGACTGATTGCAAGCCTCCACCGCTTCGCACGCGTAACGGATCAGCCAATAAATTGTAGACACTGGGATGGGATTTTGGTTTTTGTGAGCACTCAAAATTCATCGGTTTATTGAGCATCACATAGGCTTTTTCACGGTATGGCCATGGTTGCAGCGTTGCGTAGGTAGTCACGGTAAAACTAAAGTCCGGTGCATCGATATCTAGCGACGCATGGGGGTTGCTAACGACGTTGCCGTTGACAAGTAATGCGCCACTGGCGACGAGCATCGTGCAGGTTTTGCGCGAGCCAAAACCTTGACTGAAGAGAAGTTTTTCGGGAGTCATTTAGTCGGGTGATTCTTAAAAATAGGGTGTTTCCAACTGTTCTGCAAACTTAAGGTTGTCCCAAAAAGAAGTAAAAAATACGATCGCGACCTTTCGCTTGTCCATAGCCTAAGTACAGTGGCCCTAACAAGGTATCTAGTCCCGCAAATAAGCCGAATGAGCTTTTACTTTCACCGGTAGATAAAGATTGAAAGCTGTCTGAAGTGCGCCCCGATTCTGCAGAGGCACCAATAAATAAGCGCTTTCCAAACGGGTTCTTGAAGTAATCAATTTGTCGATAGTAGCTCAGACGGTTGAACGCAACCGATTGGCCGAGAAGCTCGCCTGGACGGTAGCCAGATAACTGTAAGAAGCCCCCAAGCGAATATTGATCAAACAGGGGTACTTCACCCTTGCCGCTTTGACCTAAGCGCAGCGCCAGTGAAAAAGTATGGGGGCCGAAGGAAATGTTCTCATTGTAGTTCGCCTCCACCTTGGTATAAGTTGATGTGGCAGAAAGCGCCTTGGTACTGGTGTAGGCGTTTAGGCTTGCGGTACGGCCGTCGCGGGGGAATGCGGCATCGTCCAAACTGTCATAAACCAGCTTTAGCCGTATGCCGCCTTGCTTGTATTTAAAGTTGGGCGCAATTAGTGAGCCAATGTTGAGCGATGCGGTATTGTTGCCGCGTGTGAAGCCAAGGCGGGCAATGGAATTGCGTCCTAGATCAGCACCTAAATCCACGCCAAAACTGGAGGACGTTAAATCGTATTTAGCAATACGTTTGCCTTCGGCAAAAATATTCAGCGGGCGGCGTTCAATTTCGGCATTGGGTATCACGTTAAACCAAGCGGCTTCGGTAAACGGCTGAAACAGCTGGGTGGCGAGCTTGGCGTCGCGACCCACTTGAATATCGGTGCGCCACTCTGCGCCGTATTTATTGAGTTGCGTACGCTGATAGCGCATCAGCAAATTAAAGCTGCCTTCACCCACGGAATCAGCAGCAAGACTCACGCCAAAGCGCAAATAATCAGGCCCCCATGGTTTTTCACGGGTGTTAATGGTGAGCACTTGTTGGGTCTCAGAGGTGCCGTCGGGGCGCGAGACGGGCTCATTGAGCAAACTATAATTTACCCGTTCGAAGTGACCAAGGCCGTAGATTCGGCTGATACCACGGTTTACTTTGTCAAAGCTCGCCGCCTCACCTACTTTTACTTCCAGTGCCCGTTCAATTTCAATTTGGTTTACGAGGGTGTTACCGGTGATGCGTATTTGATCAATGGTGTCAGAAACACGGACGGCACGCCCTAAGCGCGCGCTACGCTGCGTCATCATTTGTGCATACTGCGGCGCGCCGATACTGTATTCGGAAAGGCGTGCTGCAATGCCGCGCGCGGCCACTTCACCTGCGGCAATAGCCGGGCCGACGCTTGAGAAGTCGGTAGCAGAAATGGTGTTTAAATCTGGAGAGATGAGCATATCATCGCGGTCCAGCGAATCAAGGGACGTTTTAACATTTTGCTCAGTCAAAATATTGATCATTTGTAAGCTAATGCCGACGAGTGAGCTGAGTTCGCTACGTTTTAAAAGCGGAGTGCCAAGATTCACCGCAATCACTATATCGGCACCCATTTGCCGCGCTACATCTACCGGCAAATTACGAGTTAAGCCGCCGTCTAAAAAAATACGATTATCAATTTGGTAAGGCGTAACGGCACCGGGCACTGACATGGAGGCACGCATCACATCCGGTAGCCGCCCTTCGGAAAATACCACCATTCGGCCACTTTCAGCTTCTGTGGCGACGGCGCGAAACGGAATAGGTAGTTTATTGAAATCGATTTCAGCCACTACACCACGGGTAATTTTACTAAATAAGATATCCAGCTTTTGCCCGGCAATCGCGCCGGGAGGTAGTACCAAGCCCTCATTTTTCACGCCGGTTTCAAATTTCAAAAGTAGGGCTTGGTCATCTTCCTTGCGCAAAAAGCTGCGATCAGCGCGGGGTGAGTTATCGGTAAATAAATCATCCCAGTCAGCGCTTTTTAACCGTTCCTCCAACTCTTTTATCGGCGTACCCGAAGCATAGGCCGCGCCCACAAGTGCACCGATACTGGTGCCAGCAATGAAATCGATGGGGATGCGCATTTCTTCAAGTACTTTAATCACGCCTATGTGAGCGGCACCACGGGCACCGCCCCCAGAGAGGACTAAGCCAATTTTTGGGCGGGTAGTCGTGCTAGCAGCTAATGTGCTGTTGGTGTTTGTTTCGCGCACAGGCGCAACAATAGTAGTCGCCGCGATTGCCGCGCTGTTTAAAAATAGGGTCAAAACGGTGCTTATTACGAGCACTGTCGCGTAAATTAAGTGTGCCCTAGTTGGGCGTTTATGCGTTGTTTTCATTAATGTGCATTTATCTTTAGAAGACCGCATGTTTTTTTGTAAGGTTTGGTTAAACTAGACGACCAAACATTTGCAGTATAACTCGTCAATTTCTATGTTTAATATTGTGTTGTATCAGCCAGAAATCGCTCCCAATACGGGTAACATTATTCGCCTATGTGCTAATAGCGGCGCACGCCTGCACCTAGTCTATCCCTTAGGTTTTGAATGGGATAGCGCCCGTGTAAAGCGTGCTGGCTTGGATTATCATGAATTTGCGGATGTGGTGCATCATGCGGATTGGGATGCGTGTTTGGCGGCGCTCAGTGGTAAGCGACTTTTCGCACTTTCTACGAAAAATAGTGTCCGTTACGATAAAGTTGCCTTTAAGCCAGACGATTGCTTCGTCTTTGGCCCAGAAACACGGGGATTGCCCGCTGAGGTGCTGGCAAGTTTTTTGCCAGATCAGCGGCTCACTTTGCCGATGCGGCCGGGCAATCGCAGCCTAAATTTGGCTAATAGCGTTGCGATTGTGGCGTATGAGGCGTGGCGGCAGCATGATTTCGGTTAAAAATGGGGTTTGAGCGTAATGATTTAATGTTGGCGTCAACTAGAGTTTGAAAATGCCGTTAAAATAAATGAATCTGAAATACATCACGTTGCGTATGGTCAAGAAGGCGATGCAGTTGCGCCGCTTTACGAGACTACCCCGACTGGTGTTGGTTCATGAAGTTGAAAAAGGGGAATAGTGTGAGTAATAAATCTGTAGCATCTACATCGATTCATCAAGTAATGCAGTGTGCAATTGCCAGCTTGCTATTGATGGCTTCAACCGGAGCCCAAGCGCAAAATGCAGACGCAAACGCAAAAAAAGACGTTGCGACCGAATCAAAAACTGAAAAGTGTTTCGGTATTGCGAAAGCAGGTGAGAATCATTGCAATACGAAGTCGCATACTTGCGCGGGTAAGGCAAAAGTAGATTTTGCGGCCGATGAATGGAAAGAAGTAGCAACAGGAACTTGCAACAAATTAGGCGGCAAAACCCGCCAAGAACGACGTGCAGCAGAAAGTGCTAAAAGTAGAGACAGCAAATAGGTGATCCGCGTAAAAATGCTTGCGCTGGAGTGCTTGTTTTGTAAGTTTAAATTTTTCAGTAGTCACCCAACAGTTTTTTTACCAACTATTCGCAGAGGAATTTCCCAATGAAAACAACACAACTTATTATTTCAACCGCAATTGCCGGTTTAGTGGCGTCCGTAGGTATGAGCGCCCAAGCGCAAACCACCGTTATCAAAGAAAAATGCTATGGCATTGCTAAAAAGGGTATGAATGATTGCGGTAACGCCACATTAAGCGGAACGGCAAAAGATGCGGTTCTACATTCATGTGCTGGCAAAGCGCCCGCAGATAATTTGGCCGATGAATGGGTTTACGTGGCTAAGGGCACGTGTACAAAAACGGGTGGTGTGTTGCGTAAAGCTTCTGTAGCAAAACCTGCCGCGCCAGCAGACGCAAAATCAGCGCCTACCAAAGCAGACGCGGTTAAGCCAAACGCTTACTAGTTCACGCATACGCACAGTATTTGTACCAGCTAAACGGCCGCCAATTAGGTGCGGCCGTTTTTTATGATATCGATGATCATGCCCAATAATCAAATTTCCAGTCGGCATTGTGGCGTTGGCTTGCGGGCACCGCATTACGCAGATATTTTGCAAACGAAACCAACACTCGGTTTGCTGGAAATACATAGCGAAAATTTTTTTGATACCGGGGGGCTGAATCGTGCCTATTTAGCGGCCTTACGCGCGGAGTACGCGGTCAGCGCACACGGTGTCGGCTTGTCGCTGGGGGGCACAGACCCTTTAGACATGGAGCACTTAGCAAAACTAAAGGTGCTTGTTGATTGGCTCGAACCTGCCTTGGTGTCTGAGCATTTATGCTGGGTGGGTGTAGATGGTCGATTTAGTAATGATCTACTGCCCTTGCCCTATACTGAAGGTGCTATCGCGCATGTGGTGGATAGAATTAATGCGGTGCAAGATTATCTAGCACGGCCTATTTTGATTGAAAATCTATCGAGTTATGTGGCGTTTCATGCATCCACTATGCCTGAATGGGAATTTGTGAATGCGGTGGCGGCACGCAGTGGCTGCAAGATTTTATTAGACATCAATAATATTTTTGTAAGCGCTAAAAACCATAAATATGCTGAAGAAGACTATATTTCTGGCGTTTCTAGCCATTATGTAGGGCAAATGCATTTGGCAGGACATACGGCAACAGAATCGATGTTGATTGATACGCACAGCGCGCCGGTGTGCGAAGCGGTTTGGAAGCTGTTTGCGTCTGCTGTAACGCGATTTGGCGCACAGCCTACTATCGTGGAATGGGATAGTGAAATACCTGAATGGGCGGTTTTGTACTCAGAGGCGCAACACGCAACGCGAATTATGCAGGGCACAGCGCAATGAACACCTTTGAGCGGCCTGAAGCAGCCCAATTACGTGCGCTTCAACGTCAGTTTGCGCACCAGATATGGTCTCCACCTGCTGCTGCAGTAGCTGTGGAAGGCGCAGCTACTGCAGCCTTTGATGCTGCAGGCATTGGCAGTGCTGGAATAGGGGTTTATCAAAACAATACGCGCCTTACCCTGTTAAGCGTGGTGCAAACGACGTATCCCGTTCTTGCTCGGGTTTTGGGAGATGAATTTTTTACAGCCTTGGCGCGTAGCTATGTGATTACCACGCCCTCCACGTCAGGAAACTTACATGGCTATGCTAAAGCATTTAGCGCATGGTTAAGTGATTGGCTTGCGGCATTGGAAGATCGTGAGGAAGCTGCTGAGCTCGCCTACTTACCAGATTTAGCAAAATTAGAATGGCTGGTGCATCAAGCTCATTTTGCAAGCGATGCACCGCCGTTTGATTTTTTTGGCCTACAGGCGGTAGCCCCTGCGCTACAAGGCACGTTATGCTTTATATTGCATCCGAGTTGTGCGGTGCTGCAGAGTGAATTTCCCGTCGCACAAATCTGGCGAGCTAATCAATGCGTATATTCGGAAACGGCTAATGATGGCAGTGATATCAAGGCTATTAATTGGGATGCGGTACCGGAACGACTATTGCTGTGGCGTCAAGTTACAGCGCAATTTGAAATTACGGTTAAACTACTTGAATGTGATGTCGCAACGCACCAGTTTTTAAGTGATTTATCAGGGGGCAAGGCATTTGAAGAAGCTGCTAGTAATGCGCTAGCGCTGGATGCAAGGCTTGATCTGCAAGCCCTATTGCTTGAAAACGTGAGTGCTGGGGTGATTGTAGGGTTTAGGCTTCCGGCGCAAGCCGTGCTAAGCCAGCGCTAATGTGTTGTTTAGTGAATGTGTTAACGTAGGTATAAGCGTAGGTATAAGACGTGTTTAATAACGATTTTTTAGGGAATCCATGATGATAAATATTCGATTAGTAGCTTCTATCGCCGCCACGACATTGATGGCGAGTGCTGCGCTATTTATTCCAGCGATAGCTATTGCCCAGCCCGCTGCTGCCCCTGCTGCAGCTAAGCCAGCCGCAACCGCTCCAGCGGCAGGAACGACAGCTAAGGCCGCAGCGCCTGTGAAGTTTGATGCAGCAAGTGCCTTGAATAAAGCCGAACGCCAACCTATGTTGGCTGAGCGTATCACCAAAGCATTTTCCCTCATTGGACAAAAAGTGCTGGAAACGCGTTCTAAACGGCAAATTGACGATGCTGCTGCCGATTTTCAATCGGCATTAAAAGAGCTTATCGCGACGGCACCTACCCCTGAAATCAAGACTAATTATCAATTGCTCGATCAATTGTGGGGCGAGTATCGCGCCATCATTACACGCCCTGCAACGCAAGAAAATTTGAAAGAATTATCGGAGCAAAACGAAGAGCTGGTTTGGATTGCAACCAAAGGTGCAAATTTAATTGAAGCCTATGTAAAATCACCACAAGGTGATTTAATTGCGGTCGCAGGCACAGCGCGTATCCTTTCACAGCGGATCGCTAAGCTCTATTTATTTCGTAGCTGGGGTTTGCGTGACAATGTGGTCGTGACTAACGATTTAAAAACAGCAGAAACTGAATACCGCGCTGCGATTACGCGTTTGCTTGCGGCCACAGCGAATACCCCGCAAATTAAGAGCGAATTAGCACTAGCGGAAACGCAGTGGCAGTTTTTGAAAGCGGCGATTGTAAAACTGGATGCGAATCGGACGTCAAAAATAGAGTTAGAAGCGGTGGCGAAGTCATGCGACAACATTACCGAATTGATGGAACGCATTACTAAGCTTTATGAAGGCTTGAAGGTTTAGGCCCTAGTTTGTAGCCATGCTTAGCGATTTTTAACTATGTTTTGCAATGGGCCCCGGCAAAAAATCAGTTAGTTCTGTCGGGGCAAGCGCGGCGTCCACTGCGCGGCGCTGGTCGAATACATAGCAGTCGCCATCGTAATGCGCATGGCCACATTCTTCGAAGTATTTGAGAATGCCGCCATCGAGCTGATACACATGCTGAAAACCATTTTTTTGCATTAAAGGTGCGGCTTTTTCACAGCGAATGCCACCAGTGCAAAAGCTGACAATAGGTGTGTCAGCGGGTAAGTTTTTTGCCGCAAGTTCTGCATGTATCCGTGCACTAATTTCAGTTTCACGGTTCGCGAATGAGCGAAAATTATCCAAGCCTAAATCCAGTGCACCATGAAATGTACCTGCTGCAACTTCGTATGTATTGCGCGTATCAAGCAGTAATACTGGCTGCCCGGCATCAAGCCATGTTTTAAGTTTTTGCGCCGATAAACGTGGTGCCGGTTGTAATGCGGGGTCTACGTCAGAGCGCCCCAGTGAGATAATTTCTTTTTTTATCTTCACGAGTAAACGGTTAAAAGGCTGCGTTTCTGAAAGACTTTCTTTCACTTCTAAATCAGCAAATTCAATATGGCTTCGCACAGCGCTTAGAAACGACGCAATCTGCACATGGCTGCCAGCCATAAACATGTTAATGCCTTCGGGTGCCAGTAAAATCGTGCCTCTTAAGATGTTGTCTGCCGCGAGGGCGCGCAACTGCTCGCGCCATACCGGTAGGTCGTTTAAGGTGATAAATTTATAGGCGGCAATGTTGAGTACCTGCGCCTCGTTATGTGTTGAGTGCGACATGATCCAAGCTTACAAAATATAACGCGCTAAATCTTCTGATTGCGCGAGGTGGTTTAGGTGGTCATCAACATATTCAGCCGAAATGACTGCTGTAGCGCCCGCATTTTCGGGAGAGAAGGAAATTTCTTCCAACAGCTTCTCCATAATGGTATGCAGTCTACGCGCGCCAATGTTTTCGGTTTTTTCATTCACCGCAAACGCAATTTCTGCAAGGCGGCGCACGGCTTCTGGTGTAAAACTGAGTGCAACACCTTCCGTGTTGAGCAATGCCTCGTACTGTTTGGTTAAGCAGGCATCAGTGCCGGTGAGAATTTTTTCAAAATCTTCCACTGCAAGCGATTGTAGTTCTACCCGAATTGGTAGGCGGCCCTGCAGCTCAGGAATCAAATCTGACGGTTTTGCCAAGTGAAATGCACCGCTGGCAATGAACAAAATATGGTCGGTTTTTATCATCCCATATTTAGTGGAAACCGTAGTGCCTTCCACCAAAGGTAGCAAATCGCGTTGCACGCCTTGGCGGGAAACATCGGCACCACTGCTTTCTGAACGGCTTACAATTTTGTCGATTTCGTCTAAAAACACGATGCCATTTTGCTCCACATTGGCAATGGCACGCGTTTTTAAATCCTCGTCGTTGACCAATTTTAGGGCTTCTTCATCGCTTAGTACTTTTTGCGCTTCTTTCACGGTGAGTTTGCGTGTTCGTGATTTCCCTTGTCCTACGTTTTGAAACATCCCCTGAATTTGCTGGGTAAGCTCCTCCATACCGGGAGGGCCGAAAATTTCCATATTAGCGGGCAGGCTCGATACCTCAATTTCAATTTCGCGCTCATCAAGTTTGCCTTCGCGCAGCATTTTGCGAAATTTTTGGCGCGTCGCAGAATCGGTGGGCTCTGCCGCGTCTGCTTTGTTGTAAAAATCAAAACTGCGTGCCTGCGGCAAGAGGGCATCTAATAGCCGTTCTTCCGCTTTTTCTTCGGCGGCTTGGCGCATTTTCTGAGTTTCAGTTTCACGCACTTGCTTGATTGCAATCTCTACTAAATCGCGAATGATGGTGTCTACGTCCCGTCCGACATAACCCACTTCAGTAAATTTAGTAGCTTCTACTTTAATGAATGGTGCATGGGCTAATTTGGCTAAGCGTCGGGCAATTTCGGTTTTGCCAACACCGGTGGGGCCAATCATGAGAATATTTTTTGGGGTAATTTCGTGGCGCATTGGCTCTGCCACCTGCGCCCGACGCCAGCGATTGCGCAACGCAATGGCGACAGCTTTTTTTGCGGCAGATTGGCCAACAATGTGTTTGTTCAACTCGTGAACGATTTCCTTGGGTGTCATCATGGTTGCTTTAATATTATTCTAGGGTTTCAATCGTGTGCGATTGATTGGTATAAATACAAATATCACCAGCAATTGTGAGTGATTTTTTGACAATATCTTCAGGTGATAAGTCGGTGTTTTGCAGCAGCGCCATCGCTGCTGATTGTGCATAGGCACCGCCAGAGCCAATCGAAAGCAGGCCATGTTCCGGCTCTAAAATATCGCCATTACCGGTAATAATGACGGAGCTGGTCCGATCAGCAACGGTGAGCATCGCTTCTAAATTGCGCAGTACTTTATCGGTGCGCCAATCTTTTGCTAACTCGACGGCGGAGCGCATTAAATTGCCTTGGTGCTTTTCGAGTTTAGCTTCAAAACGCTCGAACAAGGTAAACGCATCAGCGGTCGCGCCCGCGAAGCCTGCGAGTATTTGCTCTTTGTACAGACGCCGCACTTTGCGTGCCGAGCCTTTTACGATGATATTGCCCAATGTGACCTGACCATCGCCGCCCATGCAAACACGATTGCCGCGGCGCACGCTCAAGATGGTGGTGCCATGAAATTGCTCAAGTGCCATAATAGTTAGATGGTTTTACAGAAATGATTGTGCCTTGTAGATGCCCTATTTTAGGACAGTTACAAGGCGCGTATGAAAAATAGGGAATAGGCTATACGGTTTTTTTGCGCATTAACATGGCATGCTTTTGCATGCCAAATACTTCGAGCAAAGCTGCTACAAGCTCGTTGAGGTTAGACAAAATAATACGTTTTTGGCCAGATTGTAAGCTACGAACGGTTTCAAAAAAATAACTGGCTGCAGCAAAATCTATGCGCATGAGGGCACCCATGTCAATCACCACCTCTTGTACTTTAGACGCATGCACTGATAGCGCCATGGCGACATCGCGGCTTTCTAAATTAAACACCCCTTTTAGCGGATAACCGATTGGTGTCTGGCTATTTGCAGCCACCTTGGGGGTATCCTCTTCATCCGCCGCGCCAGTGGGCCGGGTAATATCTTCCCAAGCCGGTGGGGACATTTCAAATACAACGGCGTATTCCATACCAAGCTCTTCGTATTCGTTGAGTTTGGCATCGCTTACATAAAGTTCAAACATAAATGACCAGAATCCTAGTGCATGATCTTTATCGGTGCCGGCGGCATTGATTCGTTGTTTCAGTAAAGTTTCTATAGAGGCAAAATTATTAAACCAAAGGTGCATTTTTGCACGGCGTACACGCTGTAATAGCACGGCGAAAAGTGCGGCTTCTTCTACTTCAATGGTTTTAATGCGACCTAAATCTACCCGGGCGGAGCCAAGCTCCTTGATAAAGCTCTCGAAGCGATCAATTTCTGACATCATCGAGCCGTCTGCTGCGGGCGAGAATAGGAAAAAATCTTTGTGTTCACGCTTTTCTTTACGGCGCGGATCAACCGTATCTTGCGCTTCCGCCCAAGCTGGTGGTGAGCGCTCAAATTTCACAGTAAATAGCATAGAGATGGCATCAAACTCGCTACGATTTCCGGTGATCTGGTAAAAATCAAATAGTGTTAGCCATGTGCGAATATTGTTTTTACCGTCGGGTGTTTTAAGATGTTCTTTAAGCACGTCCTTGGTCGCATCGTAGTGATCAGCCGCGTATAAAATTGCTGCCTCGTAGAGCGCGGGCAGGGTAGATGAATCCGGATTCAGCGCGTCTGCAGCAAACCCACCCGTTGTGCCAGCGGATGGCGTTGGTGCCACCGTTCCAGCTGGCCGAGCTGCTGGCGTTGCTGGTGCGGCGGCGGGAGCAGATGAAGAAGGACGAGGCGGACTGCTACGCGGTGGTGTGGACATAGGTTGTGCCTATAAACTTTTTTGGGATGCTCGCTACTACGATTCGATGTTCATGGTTGATTGTTACTGTGCCAATTTGGCATCGGTCAAACGGTAATACACTAGGTCATTTTCTAGCACATTCATCGTGCCAGAAATAACGATAGCGTCCAGTGTATATTTTAATGGCGTGGCGGCGATCACTTCAACCAATGATTCTGGGCCGCCAGAGAGGCAAAAAGAGCAATGCGGTGGATATATGCCCAATAAAAAGCGCTTTTGTAAATCAGAGGTTTCCAAGGGCAGCATAAAACCGTAAAGTTTCACTGATTTCTTATTGAGCTGCTGGATTTGCTCGGTAAAGACGGGGCCGAATTTCTTATTCGGTTTTTGCACCGTTTTTGCTTGCAACAACAATTGCCACGGAATTGTGCCGGCTGGCGTGGGGTCGGCTCCGATAAATCCGGTTTGCGGTGCTGGTTGTAATGCCAATGCCGTGACCGGAGCAAGATTCATACTGCAAATGAGCGCGCTAGACAAGGCCAAGTGTAGGATGGTTGATAATCGCTTTTTCATGTTGAATGCTCCAAATCTTCACTAAATCGAGGTTGACTAACTGTGCTGTGATGCTTTTTGATTCGTTTATTGTGCTGCAAGCGCTTTAGAAATATCGACGCGATAAGCGCGTAATGCCGGTAACAGTGCCGCGAGTACCCCTAGCAACAAGCAGCCAAGTAATACTGCCCATTCCATTGGCAAAAATAGCAGGCCACCAATTTGCAATTGATTCGAAACTGCCGACATTCCGCCAATCACAGCAGCGCCAATATGGCCAAGCGCTATGCCTAGTATACCGCCCACGGCGGCAAGTAGCAGCCCTTCGATAGCAAGGGTGGCCGCGAGCAGTGATGGTGTGGCACCCAGTAGGCGTAATTGCGCTAAATCTGGATAGCGTGTCTCTAGCGCCTGCGATAGGGCAATAAAGATACCCAGCGCTGCTGCGATAATCATGGCGATAGCAATGGCCTGCATAGCCTTCACGCCAATATCGAGCAATCCAAACATGCGCACAGTCTCATATGCAGGTACTGCAGCCTGTAGGGCGCTTTGGCTATTAATTTCGCGCGGCAATATGGCGGCTGCGAGCGGTGTGGCATAACGAATGAGCAGCGCCGTAATTTGTTTGTGATCGTCATCATCGCTGGCGACCAAATTATTGCCAATATTCTTTTTTGCCGCATCACTCTCGTGATCGTGGTCGTGATCGTCATCGTGATCTTTATCACGCGCATGATTATGAGCCTTGGCGGGGCTTTTGGCTGAAGCGGATACTGGCGTAGCGCTTATAGGTTTAGTGCTTACCGGCGTAGTGCTTATGTTTGCTGGTGGGGCATGAACATCCCATACTGTTTCTAAATTCACTAATATGACGCGATCGAGCACGGTTTGTGTTGCCGCGAGTACGCCAACGACCTGAAGCGGATGTTCACCATGTGCTTGGGTGGCAGGGCCTTGGGTAATGCCATGTGCGCCTACAAATTTTGTGCCTACGTTCAAGCCTAATTCAGCCGCAACACGTGCACCAATCACCGCTTCAAACGGTTTAGTAAATACAGCGCCACTCGCGAAGGTGCCACCATAGAGCGCGATATAGGCCGGTGTCGTGCCAATAATGCGCGCACCACGATAGCTGTCGCCCATGGATAGCGGAATGCCTTCTTTGATCAAAGGGTTTTTGAGTAATGCTTGGGCATCCTTCAAGGCAATATTGCCAGTGGGCACATCAAGTTGATAGATGGAAGACAGGATAATTTGCAGCGGGCTGCCTTTAGCGCCAACGACAAGATCAATATTTTTGGCATCGCGACCCATGGCCTGCTGCGCTTGATGTGTTAATAGCAGCACCACAATAATCGTTGCCACCCCCATCGCCAATAACAGTATGTTTAAGACGGTCGCGAAAAATCGCTGTTTTAAATAAGCCAATGCCAAACCAAAGGCGGTACTCAGTGTGCCGATGGTATTCATAGCGTTGCACCAATATTAAGAGTGTGGGCAAAGAGGTGCTTAATTCGCGCATCGTGCGTGGCTACAACTAAAGTGCTGCCATGCTGCTTGGCGGTGTCAAGTAATAATTGCGCCGCGCTAAGCGCATTCGCGTCATCAAGCGCTGAAGTCGGTTCATCGGCAATGAGTAGGGCAGGGCGCTTAATAACAGCGCGGGCAATGGCCACGCGTTGCGCTTCACCAACGGATAGCATGGTTGGTTTTACTGATGCTTTATTGGTTAAATTTAGATGCGCCAAAATCGCCTCAATGCGGGTGTTTTCATCTGCTTTTTGAAGCGAGTTTCCGCCTAATCGTAGTGCTAAACGCAGGTTTTCCGTCACTGAAATAGCGTTAATTAAATGAACGCGTTGCGTTACAAAACCTATGTGTTGCGCCCGTAACGCATCGCGTGCGCTGCGGCTAATTTGGTATGGCATCACGCCGCACACGGTTACGCTAGCGCCATCATTAATGTTTACAGCCAATCCACCCAATACATTTAGCAATGTCGATTTCCCCGATCCGCTCGGGCCAAGAACAAGCGTGTGCGCGCCTGCAGCTACCTGCCAGTGCGCCAAGCTTAGCGCCGCACTGGTGCTGTTTGCATGAGTAAAGTTGACGTGAAGATTTTTAATTTCAATCATGATTTATTAAGCGGTGCTCGGTTCCGCTACACAAAAAGCTAAACCCTCTAAAAATATACGCTTTGGCAAGCGGCGACCAATAAAAACCATTTTGCTTTCACGGACATCACCTTTTGCCCAAGGCTTGCCGGGGCTACCACCCATGAGCATATGTACTCCTTGAAAAATCATTCGATTTTGCTGGCCTTCAATATTGAGCACGCCCTTGTAGCGCAACATATCAACACCGTAGCTTTGGATTAGCAACGAAAGAAAAGATTCAATTTTTTGCATGTCCAAAGGCCGAGCATCTTTCCAAACAAAGGATTGAATAGCGTCATCGTGTTCGTGGTGGTCATCGCCCAAAAAGTCAGGATCGATATCAAGGATAGAATTTAAATTAAAGCCGCGAATATCGAGAATATCTTTAATTGGGGTGACGCCAAAATTCACGGTAGTTTGCGTGGCGCGCGGATTTATTTGGCGTAGACGTGCCTGCAAACGTTTTAGGTCGTCTTCGTTCACTAAATCTGTTTTGGAAAGCAGCAAACGATCAGCAAAGCCGATTTGCTGCATCGCTTCTTCGTGCTTTTCCATCTGCATCGGCGCATGCTTAGCATCGATTACCGTAATGACGGCATCTAGCAAATAATGTTCGGTTACATCTTCATCCATAAAAAAAGTTTGAGCAACTGGCCCAGGATCAGCTAAGCCCGTGGTTTCAATAATTACGCGATCAAACTTCAAAGTGCCCGCTTTTTTCTGTGCAGCAAATTTATTAAGAATACGCACCAAATCGCCGCGCACAGTACAGCAAATGCAGCCGTTATTCATCTCGATAATTTGCTCTTGATCTTCACGTACCAAAATATCGTTATCAATGCCTTCTTCACCAAATTCGTTCTCAATAATGGCAATGCGTTCACCGTGCTTTTCCGTCAAAATTCTTTTTAGCAAAGTAGTTTTGCCGCTACCAAGAAAGCCGGTCAAAATTGTGGCTGGGATGAGTTTAGGTGTTTTTACTTTTGTGTTCATGGTGGAATGATTGGGTCTAAATAGTTTAAGTTGGGGTCGAAAGCATATTACGCAATGTGTCGCGGATTAATTGTTCATTAGCGTCGCGTAATATAAATACTAGTTTGCTACGTTTATCATCGTCAGGCCATGATGGCAGCGCCGCAGAGGGATAGATCGTATGTTGTACAACATGAATTGCACGCGGGCGAGTTTCATTGCGGACGTGAACGATGCCCTTCATGCGCAAAATATTATCACCCTGAAGACTTACAATGAGCTCAAGCGCGTCACAAAAATTATCCCAATCGAGCGGCTGCTCCTCAATAATTGAAAAAGAGATAATGCGTGCGTCATGGCGACTAGGTGCTGTTTGCGGCGGCAAAAATTTATGGGACTGGTTCAAACTCACTTCGCGAAAATGTTCGGAACGCAGCCATTTACGGACGTCTACAGGCTTATCGCTGGCTTGAAATAAACCGGTATCAAGCAATAAAGTAGGATCAATATCGCCATGGTTCGCCATAAAAATAGTTGCACCCGGGTTAAGGGCGGTAATGCGTTCTCGTAATGCCGCCACCACTTCCGGAGTGGCAATATCCGTTTTGGTGATAATAATGCGATCAGCAAGCGCGATTTGCTTAAGTGCCTCAAATTGGGTGTTTAACTGCCCTTCAGCATGGGTGGCGTCCACCGTAGTGACCACGCCTGAAAAACTATAGCGCGCAGCAACCAAGGGCATTTGAATTAAGGTATGCAAAATAGGTGCGGGATCCGCCAGCCCGGTGGTCTCGATAATCACCCGCTTAAACGGGGGCACTTCGCCATTTGCCCGCTTAAAATAAAGATCGCGCAGCGCCTGCACCATATCTCCTGCCACTGAGCAACAAATACAGCCGTTACTCATTACCATCATTGTCTCTGAGGCTTCGCGCACGAGCAGATGGTCAATGGCAACGTCGCCGTACTCATTAATCAGTACTGCAGTGTTAGCGCAATCTGGATGCTTTAGGAGCGCATTGAGCAAGGTTGTTTTGCCGCTGCCTAAGAAACCGGTCAGCAAGGTAACCGGCGTGACGCTGGATGCAGTCATTTAAGCTGTGATCTTGGTGCAGGAAGCACAAACGCCGCGGATCATGAGGTCAATTTCTTGCGTTTTAAAGCCTTTTGGCAACTGAAACTGCAATTTTGTTGATACCGACTCTAAACACGACATATGACCGCATTGTGTGCAGGTAAAGTGCGCGTGTTCGTGAGGTTGCTTTTGTTCTACCTTTTTCGATGACGTGTTGAGCATAAAACGCCAAACGCGGTCATCACAGGCAATACGATGCGCCAACCCCAATTGCGTCAGCCACTCTAATACGCGATATACCGTGACGCGGTCTACGGGTTTATGCAAACTAATTTCTTGCGCTACGTCTAAATGTGAAACAGCATGGTCTGATGACATCAACATGCTCAGAACCGCCACTCGGGGTTGGGTAATGCGCTCGCCCTTTTCGCGAAGCAACTGTTCTGCGGCAAGAAGTTGGTCTAAAAATTGAGCGGTCATTAAAAATCCAAAAAATAATTTAGCAATAAAAAATAGTGCCCCAGTTTAATGCGCCTTCATAGCAAAAACAATGAAAATTAAGGCTAAAAATTTGCTACAAAAATAAGGGTGTGAAAAAAAATCTTTCAATAAATTTAAGAAAACGCTTGACGTATCCGCTAGTTCCTGTAGAATTCGGCCTTCGTTGAAACACACCGCAGTGCAGCAAATAAAGCGCAACGCGGTTAGAGAAATAAAAAAGTGTTCAGCAAGCTCTTTAAAAATTTAGACAATCGATAGAGGTGGGTACTAGTTGTGTCGGTTAGTTTAGGCGGTTGTTGGAGTTAAATCCGGCGACTGTGCTAAGCGTACATAGATACAAGTAGTAAACACCAGAAGAAGTAAATGGTAAGTAAAATTACCAGTTAATGATTTTGAGTGTACGTAATAATTTAGTGTAAAAGCTAGGTTAGAGCGA
>JANMDR010000132.1:0-50790 GCA_031376425.1 Betaproteobacteria bacterium | reverse complement strand
CATGGGGGTGCGCGGCACCGCATTTCGCGTAGCGGCTGATGCCACGGGCGCGCGCGCGCAAACTGAAGTTATTGAAGGGCGCGTGGGGGTGGCCGGATCAAGTGCTGCAAACCAAGAGCTAGGTCTTGATGCTGGCTTTGGCAGTGTTATTGCCGCCGGAAAGCCACCCTCTGCGCCCATCGTCTTGTTGCCAGCGCCGCTACTGGCAGGAATTCCCAGCTTGTTTGAATCCCCAAACGTTGTGTTTTCGATAAAACCGATTTCACAGGCAAGCGCCTATAGCGCACAGGTAGCCCTTGATTCGCAATTTCGTGACTTAATTGCGGTGACAGAATCGGCAACACCGCAACTCACCTTTAATAACTTGCCAGATGGCGATTTATACATACGTATTCGTGGTGTTGATGCCCAGCAACTGCAGGGCAATGATGCATCGCTGAAATTTAGTGTGCGGGCGCGGCCATTTCCGCCACAGTTATCGGTATTGAGTAAGCCGATGACCGCAGCTAAATTAGAGTGGCAAGCTAGTGCTGATGCAATCGCTTATCGCGTACAAATTTCCCCAACGGATGCATTTAAAACTTTACTGGCCGATGCGAAGGTCGATGGTCAGCCTCAATTCTCGCCGCAGACTGCATTGCCAGCAGGTCGTTATTTCTGGCGGGTAGCAAGCGTGGGTAAAAACGGCCGTGCAGGCCCATTTGGCGAAGCTGCGCAATTTGCGATTGAGCAAGAGATGCTCAAGTTAACGGTAGTACCGCAACGTACGGTGGGATCTCAAGGTACTAGCAAAGTAGGCGTTGCTAGTGGCACACTTGATGCAAAATCCACGAAGGTTACCTGGTCTCCTGGCCCCGCTGGTGCCTTATATATTGCGCAAATTGCCTTAGACGATCGATTTAGCAAGCTGGTTGAATCACGGCGCTTGAATGCAAATGAACTGCTGATGGACGGCTTACGTGCGAACACTTATTTTGTGCGTGTCAAAATTTTGCGCTTAGATGCATCGGGTGCCGAACTTGATACACCGTGGAGCGATACCGAAGCGGTTGATGTTTATCCTTTGTAGTGGCAAGTATTAAGTATTAGCGGTGGCTACCATTGCACATACAGCCCACGTATCGCAACAGGCAAGAGGGGTTAAGACATCGGTTTTACTCGAATGGTTAACCATACTCCTTAGTTTATGCATTTTTGCGCTGTTCGCGGCGCGTGGCGGCTGGTTATGGCGCATCGATCAAACGCTCTACGATGCCGCCATCACAACATTACAACGCCCAGCCGATGATCGTATTGTCATTGTTGCTATTGATGACGAGAGCTTAAAAAGTATTGGTAAAAAGTGGCCTTGGCCACGCGCAGTACATGCCACACTGATCAATAATCTGACCCAAGCAGGCGCTAAGGCGGTAGCGCTTGATATTGCTTTGTCAGACAGTGACGCCGAGAGCGCCAGCGGGGATGCCGCATTGGTAGCGGCAATCAAAGCCAATGGCCGCGTGATTTTGCCAGTGGTTAATTCTTCTGCGGGTATTGTCGGACGGGTAGAGCAAGGCCCCTTTGCTAGTTTTACTGAAGTGGCAGCAGGGCTAGGGCATATTACCTCAGAGGTGGACCCAGATGGTATTGTACGCAGCGTCTATTTACGTGCTGGCAGCCCAAACCCAAAGCACTCTCAGCTTGGACTAGCCGCATTACAAGTTGCGCAACCGAACGACTTTACAACACTATCGTCCTTGCCTGGTATCGCTAACCCCACAACGTTAGCGCCACGCCAAACCTCGCTCGAATTGGGCGTTTGGCGTTTGGATAATTGGTATCAAATTCCATTTGCTGGTCCGCCAGGCCACTTTAAAACGGTGTCCTATCTTGATGTATTGATGAAGAAGGACCTCGCGGCGCTGAAAGATAAAATAATTATTGTCGGTTCAGGCACGCCAAATCTTGGTGATGCCTACCCTACGCCGGTTTCTGGTCAATCCTACGGCATGATGGGAGCCGAAATTCACGCCAATGTGATTCAAAGCTTGCTGGAAGGGCGCGATTTGCGTCGTGCGCCGCAGTGGGTAGCTGGTGCAGTAGCCTGCGCGGTTATCTTGATTTTGTTGTTTTCGTATCTGTGGCTATCCCCTCGGGTCAGTATTGCATTCACCTTTGTGATGATGTTAGTGACGTTTTTAGCCTGCTTATTACTATTTAAAGCAGGGCAAATTTGGGTATCACCTGCTGTAACGTTAATTGCCGCTGCTTTTGCCTACCCCCTATGGAGCTGGCGCAGACTAGAAGCCACCCAACGCTATTTACTCGAAGAACTAGGTCGCCTACGTGCAGAACCGGGCACCGTGCCGGGCGACGTACCGACGCTTGCCTTGACATCACATATTGCATCGCAGCCTGGGCTTGCAGGGGCAGGTGGATCGGTTAAACGGTTTTCCCGGCTGCTGAACCTAGACTTTGGGTCGGACATGGTACAGCGCAGCATAGACGAAGTACGCGAAGCCACGGAGCGGCTGCGCAATTTACGTAGGTTTGTAAGCGATAGTCTTGATGCGCTGCCGGAGGCAACTCTGGTTTGCGATCGTAATGGCACCATCATGTTGGCAAATAGTGTGGCCATGCAGTTGGTAGCAACGGTTTCTGTCGGCAGCGATGCCGTAGTGGAAAGGGATAGTGTCACACCTGCCCGAGCAACTATTGTGGGAGCAGATATTTTTGCTACTTTAAGTCCCATTACCCGCGAAGATTTAAAGTCGTGGTCGCAACTTTTTGATGTGGTCGCAACATCTGGCGCCGCCGCCTCAGTTGAGGCAAAGTGGGGCGATCAAAAAGAGTTTTTGGCGCAAGCAGGACCTCTGTACGACGCCAAAGGCAACCTAAACGGCACTATTTTGGTGCTAGTGGATATTTTTGCGCTACGGCAATCTGAACGCCGCCGTGACGAAACCTTGCGCTTTTTGTCACACGATATGCGCTCACCGCAAGCTTCTATTTTGACGCTGCTTGAGCTTTACAGCGAGGCTCCAGAAGACATGCCCGTGGCAAAACTCACCAGTCGGATTCATCGCTATGCTACCCGTACCTTAGTATTGGCTGACGATTTTTTACGATTGGCTAAGGCCGAGCGCTCAACGCCGAAAGATTTTATCCTGCTTGAGCTTAATGAGCTGTTACAGGACGCTGTAGAAGAAGCGTGGACATTATCATCGGCAAAGAATATTGATATTGTAGTGAGTGAAAATACCTTTGACGACGCCGCGTTTATGCAGGGTGACCGCGATCTGTTTTCGCGTGCACTCCTCAACCTTCTCTCTAACGCCGTAAAATATAGCCCACCTGATACAACAATCACATGCGCGATCAGTCGTGTTGGTGATAATTGGGAAATTCAAGTTGCCGATCAAGGCTACGGCATTGCCGAGGAAGATTTACCTAAATTATTCAATCGCTTCTCGCGGTTAAAACATGATGATCAACCCGCTGCAGAAGGAATAGGGCTTGGCTTAGTTTTCGTGAAGACAGTCGTGGTTTCGCATCGCGGCGAAATGCGTGTGGAAAGTCATGTATTTAGCCCTACTTCGGCCAGCGGCGAGCACGGCACTACCTTTGTGGTGAGCGTGCCTGCGGTGCAGGCATCGTAAAAAGAAAACGGCTACCAATATTGGCAGCCGTTTTAAGTTTTAAACCTTAATACGTACTGGTACTATTTACGCGAAATTCTTAGCCGCAAACTCCCAGTTAGCCAAAGCCCACCAACCGCCTAGGTAATTGGCGCGACTGTTACGATAGTCGATGTAATAAGCATGCTCCCACACGTCACAGGTTAGCAACGGCGTATCCGTGGTGGTTAGCGGGGTGGCAGCGTTCGTGGTGTTGACGATATCCACAGTGCCATCGGCTTTTTTCACTAGCCATGTCCAGCCCGAGCCAAAGTTGCCGAGGGCGCTCTTGTTAAATGCCTCTTTAAACGCATCAAAACTGCCGTATTTGGCATCAATTGCGGCGGCCAATGCGCTGGTAGGCTTGGCACCGGTTGCGGGCGCTAAACTGTTCCAGTAAAAGGTGTGGTTCCAAATTTGCGCGGCATTGTTAAAAATACCACCAGCCGATTTTTTGACGATTTCTTCCAATGTTGCGTTTTCAAACTCGCCACCTTTGATGAGGTTATTCAAGTTGGTCACATAAGTTTGATGATGCTTCCCGTAATGAAAATCCAGCGTTTCAGCAGAAATATGGGGCGCTAACGCATCTTTAGCATAGGGAAGTGCGGGAAGGGTGTGTTCCATGATGTTCTCTCGATGTCAGTTAAAAGGCTAAAAAAGGGCTAAAAAAGGGCTAAAAAAGGATAAAAACACAGTAAATCAAATCAGGGTAAATTTGTAGATTGGGCAGAAAAGCTTGAATTTCAAGTTAGCTACCTGTTTAGCTGTTGGTTTTTGCCATACTTACATATTTTACGCGCTCGATGAGTATCGCCGCTTTCTCGTAGCCGCGCGCAATTGCAATGAGTTTACCGTCAACGTCTATGGCTAAAAAAGGGAAGCCATTTATCTGTAGCTCTTGTACGGCTAAAAAATCATTGCGCGTCATTTGAAATAACTGCTCTGATTGCCATGCCTGTAGAAACGCACCGCTTTCAATGCCCATATTTGCAACGACTTCGGCAATAGCGGCACTTTGTGTGATGTCGCGTCCCTCGGCGTAAAACGCGATTTGCAAGGCATGGAACATTTCTAGCGCGCGCTTAGCAATCTCGGGCTGGTTACTTTGGCGAATTGCGACGACGGCGCGGCAGGCAGGCTCGGTGTTGTAAATAAATCCCGGTATGTCGAGTGCCGCAGAATTAAACTTTAAGCTGTGTTCAGCGGTAGCGGCCGCCACTTGCTGCCAATAGCCTTTGGTTTGCTCCCGCGACTCTGCGGTGGAAGGTGTTTGATTATAGGCACGCAAGCCACCCACAATCACATCGAGCGCGGCATCAGGATAGTGGCTGAGCAGTGCCTTTAGCTCTGGTGCAAAACCATAGCACCACGAACACATGGGGTCGGCAATATAGACGAATTTGAGCACGAATTTGCCTATTTAAAGTAGTTTGATTTCGCGTAGCCGCTGCTGCAAATAATCATGTGCGGTGATAGGTTCCGGATATAGATTAGGATGCTCCGCATCAATGCAAGAAGGTAGGGTATCAATCAAACAATCCGCATTAGGATGCAAGAAAAATGGAATGGAATAGCGTGGTTGACGGCGTTTTTCGCCTTCGGGATTGACCACCCGATGGGTAGTAGAAGGCAGTTTTTTGTTGGTAAAGCGCTGCAGCATATCGCCTATATTAACGACAATCGCGTCCCCAGTTGAAGTAATTGGCACCCATTCACCATCACGCGCCAACACCTGCAAACCTTCAGCACTTGAACCTACTAGCAGAGTGATTAAATTGATGTCTTCATGGGCGCCGGCACGGATGGACGAAGTATTGCCCTCGGCAATCGGCGGGTAATGAATTGGCCGCAAAATGCTCGTGCCATAATCGGTTTTATGCTTAAAATAATCACGCGGAAGCCCTAAATACAAGGCGAGCGCCGATAATACCCGTGTCCCTAAATCATTCAGCGCATGAAACAAGGCATAGCCATCTTCACGCAAACGCGGCACTTCGTTAGGCCATAAATTTGGCGGCAGTACCGCAGCATATTTGGCATAACCAGGATCATCTGTTAGCTCCGGCCCCACATGCCAAAACTCTTTTAAATCAGGGAACTTTGAATCTTTCGCCGTTTCAATACCAAAGCCCGTATAGCCGCGTCGTCCACCCGTTCCGGGAAGGTGATAACGCATTTTGGTTTCAACCGGCAAGGCAAAAAATGCTTTATAAGCCTCATAAGCAGCATCAATCAATGTTGCATCAACGCCGTGATGGCTAATGCCACAAAAACCAAATTCTTCATAAGTCTCGCCAAACTTGCGTACAAAAGCCGCTTCGTTAGTGTTAAATTCGCGAAAATCGAGTGTCGGGATAGTATGAGTCATTTAAGTGTCCAAAAAGCGTAGCAATTTCATTAATGTAGCGCATTCTAGGGCTTGATGGCGGATGCAGCGCAAAGCACACTCGCGATAAATTATTGCGTCTTGCGTAATTGCCTAAAATTTGCGATAATCGAAGGCTTAGCTGTCGAATTGCTTTGTTATTTACTTGGTAATTTAGCGCCGCTAAGAGACCAGCCAAATAGTAATGTTTGGCTACCTTGCCTTACCACCGTGCGCATGGCGGAAGGCTTTTCACCCCGTAAATTGTTATTTTGACGGTAAAACGGGTCAATCCACAAGGAGATAATATGCGCCATTATGAAATAGTATTTATTGTGCATCCTGATCAAAGCGAGCAAGTCCCGGCAATGATCGAGCGTTACAAATCAATGGTTACGACCGGCAACGGCAAAGTACACCGTTTAGAAGATTGGGGTCGTCGCCAGATGGCTTATCCAATCAACAAAATATTCAAAGCCCATTATGTGTGCATGAATATTGAAATCAACCAAGCTACGTTGGATGAATTAGAGCATGCATTTAAGTTTAACGATGCTGTGTTGCGTCATTTGACGGTGCAAAAAGATGCGGCTGATACCGCGCCTTCCGCGATGATGCGTGAAGAGCGTGCCAAACCGGTTGATACAGACGTAAAAGTAGCAGCAAGCGCGCAGTAATTTTGTCGCAGACTGAAATTTTTGCGTAACGAGATTGTTTTTGCAGGAACCGTAGTCCAGTGCGATGTTTTGCGCCACACACCAGCAGGAATACCCAGTATTAAGTTTAGCGTGAGTCATGAATCAAAGCAGGGGATTCAGCTAAACAATGCAACGGTACAAATACCGGTAAATGTGGAAATTGAAATTATTGCATTAGATGAATTAGCGCAACAAATGGTTGAAATTCAACCGGGTGCGCAGGTCACTGTAAAAGGCTTCTTGAACCGAAAGCATCAAAAAAGCAGCGTGAATATCCTTCACGCCACACAAATTAAATTTAGTTAGGAACTCAATCATGCCTCGTCCCGCACCTCGCCGTGGTGGCAAGTTCGATAAGAACAAAAAAGACCAACGCAATCCAAATCGCGGTTTATTCCGCCGTAAAAAATTCTGTCGTTTCACCGCTGAAGGCATCAAAGAAGTCGATTACAAAGATATCGGCATCCTAAAAGACTTCGTCAATGAAAACGGCAAAATTATTCCTGCCCGTATCACTGGCACCAAAGCAAAATACCAGCGTCAGTTGGGTGTTGCTATCAAGCGCGCGCGTTTCTTAGCGTTGCTCCACTACACAGACTTGCACTAAGCGATCGGCTAGGAGAACACTATGCAAATTATTTTGATGGAAAAAGTAGTAAACCTCGGTGCCTTGGGCGACGTTGTAACCGTTAAAAACGGTTATGCCCGTAATTTTCTAATCCCGCAAGGCAAGGCAAAGCGTGCAAACACGGCTAACAAAGCTGAGTTTGAAGCCCGTCGTGCAGAATTTGAAAAGAAAGCATTCGAAATCTTAGCCGCAGCCACTGCGCGCGCTGCAAAGCTCGAAGGCTATATGGTTCAAGTGACGCAAAAAGCCGGTGTAGATGGCCGTTTGTTCGGTTCTGTTACGAATAACGACATCGCCGAAGCGCTAAACGCGCAAGGCTTCGATGTGAAAAAAGCCGAAGTGATGTTACCAAATGGTCCGCTAAAAACCATTGGCGATTTCCCGCTAACGCTCACTTTGCACACAGACGTAAAAGCGACGATTACCGTTTCAGTATTAGGCGATCACGCTTAAGTTTTAAGAAAAATATTGCCAGCAACATCGGCAAAATAAAAACCGCTTATCGAGGAATTGATAAGCGGTTTTTTTATCGACAGACTGAAGCAAATTTAATTAGATCCTCCCTCAACCCTCCTCAAAGATTTTAATTTAAAATTAACTTTCTATTTCCTTACAGTCGCCACAGTCGGCGCATTTGCCCAATCGCTTATTTCCTTCACCAATTGTTCCTCGGCGTCAGTTGTTTTGTTCGCTTTTCGCGTTGCCTCATATTTGGCTTGCGTGCTGGCAATATTGGCGGACGCGGCTTTTACTTCGGCACTTACATGCAGTTGGGTTTTTACCAACACAAAGATACAGGCGGCAGCCAGAACGATGGAGAAAATCCACGGCAAACGGCGTTGCATCAGCAGGGCAATTGAGGCTATGACAATACCGATTTCTGAGAGTAGCAATCCGTGCTCAAATTCTTCCTGCGCATGCATATGCGCAGCGATTGTGGCATCGTAGGCATTGGTCCATTCTTTAGCGAGTACGGATTCCGCCAAGTAGCGCTTAACTGAATTAACCAAGCTAAGTACATCCGCTTTATTCACTACCGGTGCGCTACCCACGGCACCAGTAAAGGTGGTGGCATGAACTTGGGTGAGCGAAAGAAACGCTACACGGTGTTTTACATCTTGCGCCTGATATTTTGCATGGGCGTTTTGTTGTGCCACTAGTTGTTGCACGAGTTTAGTGCGTTCTGAGCCCACTAATGCCGAACAAAGTGCAAGCAATACACCTAAAATCGCCATTGTCACGCCAATATAGATACCCAACTTATCACCGCCATGACCATTATCATGATGTTTGGAATGGGCGATGTGTTCTGCTTGGTGGAGAGCGTGGCCGACGGACATAATTTATTGCTTTCTCAATTTGAACGCGCCAACATTTAGTCAGGCGCATAATAGGGTGTGTTTGAAATGAACTGGGTGATACTTTGATTAACGTTTTTTATAGCTTAAATAATCACGGTTTAAAAAATTAAGTTGCTTGTTTGGTATTTTATTTTTGCATGGATGATTATTCCCATCGAATTTAGCGATAACGAAGCATGACGCTGAGACTTTGGCGAGCGCATAATTTTCCCCGCAGATTTATAGGTGTATCGCGAATCATGATGAAATTTCCACTTGGAACCGAAAACTCGCTTACGCGCTTGCTCGAAGCATGGCACGCTTCAAACGCGGGACTGCGCAGTCCCGCGTTTAATGAACTGATCGAAGCTTGCTACGCGCAACTGCGACGGATCGCTGGAGGACGTGTCCGCGATGCCGGTGGAGCGGTGTCGCTTTCGCCTACAGAAGTACTCCATGAAGCTATCATCTGCATGGGCGAATCTGATATAGCACTTAAAAATAGCGGGCACTTTTTAGCGATGATGTCGCTTAAAATGCGTGGCCTTTTGCTTGATCATGCCCGCACCAATCTGCGCGATAAACGCGGTGGCGGTGAATGGGTTCGGGTGACGCTTTCAGATGTGGACGTGGATGGCAGCGATGCCGCGATTGAGTTAATTGCACTGGATGAGGCGTTGCAGCGGCTTGATAAAGAACATCCGCGCTGCGCACAGGTAATGCATTTGACTTATTTTGCTGGCATGGAGCGTGATGCTATTGCCAAACTGCTGGAAATTTCTGGCCCGACAGTAGACCGCGATTTACGCTTTGGCCGCGTGTTTGCGACTGATATTGTGCGTGGTGGCACGGCCTAGTTCGATCGGCCGCTAGTCCAAAGTTACGCCTCAACAATTGCCTGAAACCCACCGTAGATCAAGCGTTTACCATCAAACAGCGTCATACCGCCATGCTCCATCTCTGGGTCAGCCATCGCCAGTTTCCAACCGTCATCACGGGCGGCACGCGATGGCCAAGTAATCCAAGAAAACACCACAGTTTCATGCGGCTCACATTTTACTGCAAACGGAAATGAAGTAAGTTTGCCTTCGGGCACATCATCCCCCCATGCTTCAGTCACACTGAGTGCGCCATGCCGCTTGAATACAGCGGCCATCTTTACCGCAAAAGCGCGATAAGATTCACGATTTGCGGTAGGTACTGCAGCAACATAGCCATCAATGTAGTTCATGATTAATTCCTGTTAGGTGATTGATGTGCTTAAAGCGTCATGATTCGTCAAGCGGCTAACGAACCACGAGCGCCTCGTCACGCAGTAAGCGGCAAGACGCTACTAATTGTTTTTTTGAGCTTTGCGTTTTATCGCATATTTTTTAGTTTAGCATGAACCATAAATCAAAGCAGACCACTCAATTGCGCGGCGCAACAGTACTATTCCCAATAAAAGTGAAATTGCATTGTCTCCGCCAACGAACTTGTACCACAAAATTTGAAGGCTTCTTTCGGTCAAGTGCCCTAGTTAAACAACCCAAACCGGTGTAGTCGCACCCCTATAAATCTACGCCAAAATCTATTGTGTATCGACGTGGGCTATTGACGATAAATGCGCCGCTGCTAGTAATGTCCCAAGCGAATTTATTAAAAATATTATCCATGCGCAATCGGATCAATGCGGGTTTGTCGCCAACTTTAAATTTATAACGTGCGCCTAGACTAACGGTAGTGCGGGCAGGTAAAAATTCATTGTTGGCGGTGTTGCTGACGCGTTTACTACTGTTTTCTATCGCTGCGGTGAATGACACTGCCGGTTGCGCCGAAAGGACGTAGTTGACGTTAAGAAACGTCTGATAACGAAATGCGCCAATCGGCATCCAACTAGCACTTACATCGCCGCTGGCATTGTTAGTCGTACTAGTTACGTGTCTATCCATCATTAAACTCCCAAGCACAGCAGTAAAATTGGGCGCTAGTTTGCCCGTTGTTGAAAACTCTACTCCGCGATGGCGTACGCTGCCTAAACGCATAAATTGCCGCGAGACGTTCAAATTAAAATAGGGTTTTTCAATATCGAACACGCCCAAAACAATCGCTATTTTGTCACCTGCTTTCCAGCGTAGTCCTGCCTCTTTTTGCGCGGTGATAATGGCAGGGGGAGACTCATTACGATTTATCGCTTCTAGCGGCGCGCTGGGGCTTTCTTCGAGGCCTTTGGTGTAACCAAGGTAGGCGGCGACGTGATCGGTTACATACGCTGCCGCGTTGGCGTTGACAAGCGTGGGGGTGCTACTACTGAATAACGCGGTTGGAGATGATGTTTTCTTGTAGTGCGCTCGCTGCACGCCAACGCTAAGTTCTCCCATCCGCAGCCATTTGCCTTGATAGGCAATGCCTACCGTTGTTTGCGAAATGCGATCAGCAGCAGTGTTAGCTATTTGATCACGAAGTGGTGCAGGTATCGGATTGGCTTCACCGATTTGGCTGGATGGAATGTTTACGGTTTGCGCACCACCGTAATCGCGAAGGAGTTTTCTAGTTTTTAGCATTGCAATTACCGTATGGCGACGATTGGCTTCATCCATCGTGCGACTGATACGCACTTCGCCAGACGTGGCTGCGTACTGGTCGTCGCCCTGCAAAATAACGGTACGATTACCGACGCGGCCGCGAGTGTCTACGTTTAGCAGTAAATCAGCTGCCGTTGTATTTACGCGCCAAATTGACCTTAGGCCACCCGCCAAAATGTCTAGCCCGCTGAAGCGTCCTTTCACAATCAGGCCGTAGTTATCTGAGATTCCAGAAGTGTCTGTCCACTGCTGGCCAAAAAATTGCCCTGCCGTAATTGCTGGCGGCGCGATACCGCTTTGGGTAAAAATTAAGGGTTGCGCTTCGTCATCGCGATAGGTGATGCGACTCCAAAACGGGTGAATTTCAACGCTAGCATTAGGCGCATAACGCGCGCTTAAGGCCATGGCGTTGGTAACGGATTCAGAACCGTAAGCTGAGGCATCAAGATAGCGTCCAGCACCAATGGTTAGTCCAAAGCGGTCTGCGTCAAGCGGGAGTTGCGCATCAATTTCCATCGATTTTCCACCGAGCGGTCCGTACGCAATACCAACGGAGGCGACCGCTTGGTTGCTAGGTTTACGTAAGGTAAAGTCAACGATTCCTGTGGGCGCAGGAAAAGGATAGCCCTGCGCCGAAATGCCGATGCGAATAGTGTTGCCGCTAACGAGCCTTCCTGTAAACGTAGCGGGGCGGTCAAACGAAAGCCCTTCTACTCGGATATTGCCTGCACTAACGGGCGAAAACCCCCGTACATTTGTCGTAGTATAAATACCTATTTTTTCGTCGCCTACTGTGCTGCCAAACGCATCATCAGCTTGCATGACGACATTGGCTGCGGTGCGTTGCGCGAGCGCGCTCAGTGGGAATAACGTGAGCACGCAGGTGGCACCAAGATACAACACATTTTTGCGTATCACTGTGCGCACCGTTTGGGGTCAGCAGAGACGTTTAACGCGGACACGGTAGTTATTCGTTTTAATTTCATGTTGGTTAGGCGCTTAATTTAAAGAAGAGTCCAAGAATAAGTGAGTTACTATATTTTGACTAGGTAGCCTAATCAGCATAAGCTCATGAATTTTATGCACTAATAAAGGCATTTATGAGCCGTATTGAGTTGAACGATTTGGCACTTTTTGCCGTGGTGGCCGACGAAAATAGTTTTTCCAAAGCCGCCGCGAGGCTTTCCATGTCGCCTTCGGCTGTGAGCCACGCGGTGAAGTCGCTGGAAACCCGCTTAGGCCTGCGTTTGCTGGCGCGCACAACCCGTAGTGTTGCGCCCACAGCGGCTGGCCAACAGCTGCTGCGCACACTGCAACCTGCATTGGAGAGCATCACTACTGAGCTATCGACGCTGCGCGAACTTAAAGCTAAACCAGCGGGAAAGCTTCGCATCACCACATTTAAATACGCGGCAGACACAATTTTGTGGCCGGTTTTACCCGCATTTTTAGCCGATAACCCAGACATTGAGCTGGAACTCACGATTGGCAGCGGCGTGGTTGATATTGTGGCCGACCGCTACGATGCAGGGATAAGATTTGGGAGTGTTGTTGATAAAGACATGGTAGCCATCCGCGTGGGCAAGCCTGTGCGTGCTGTGGTTGTTGCATCACCGAGCTACATCGCACAACATGGTACTCCAGCCTCGCCTGAAGCATTACTGGCTCACCAGTGCATACATTTTCGCTTCCAAACTGCTGGAAACTTGTTTGCTTGGCCGTTTGAAAAAAACAGTAAAACTGTGAAAATTAAACCAACCGATACGCTAGTTTTTAATGATAACGACATGATGCTGCAAGCCGCGTTAGCGGGCTTAGGCATTGCACGGCTATACGAAGGGTTGGTTAACGCGCACATCGCAGCGGGGCGACTAATACCGCTGCTTCCAAGCTGGCAAGGCGCGGGCAGCTATCTCTATTTGTTTTACCACAACAAAAGCAATATGCTGCCAGCGTTACGGCAGTTGATCACCGTGCTGAAAGCGCAGGGCAAGGAGAATTCCTCTCGCGTACCCTGAAGGCGCACTAAAATACACTATTTTCAAGGTATTCAACGTTGGGTCTGATGAAGCAGCAACCCAACTATTGCATCTTTTTTTACTTTTCAAAAAACCTTCCTTGGTGTAGCTGGATCGCTAAGAAGGTATATGCCATGATTAAAAATTTCTCCGGCAGGGGGGGCTCTAGACCGCATGGATTTTGCGCGCAGCGGTATTGCTTCAGCGCTCACTTATAAGAGGTAACTGCCTTGGAAAAGCCCGCTGAGAGATGATAAAGTTATCGACAGATCTCTTGCGGGTAAAGTAAAATTTTCCCAAGGCTGAAACACCCCAAACGCTATCTACTCAACGCGGCCACTATTCCTTCAAGTTGCTGCACCAAAATTTCTAATTTATCCAAATCAACTTGTGCTACCGCAAATTTCTCGGCGGCTTTTTCGGCTACTAGTTCGTTGGCTTGGGTGGCTAGTACGGTGTCGTAGGCGGTAGTTGCCCGGGTGATGGCTCTGGCCGCAGCGGCGGGGTCGATGGGGACGTTATTTAGCGTGGCTAGGTTTACGCCAAGCACGCGGAGCGCTTCACGGGCGTCGTTGTATTCTTTTACTTTTGCGGCCATGAACTCGGTGGGGTTGCCCACGATGCGGTGGCGCTCATAGAGTTGTTGTGCAAGCTTGGTGCGTAGATCATTCATTTCGTTTTGCACCCGTTTTAGTTGTAAGCCAGCCGGGGCGTTTTGTACTGGATACCATAGCGGGGTGGCGGCATCGGACGCCGCCTTTGCGCGTTTTTGAATGGGGTCAAGATAGTAGGGATAGATCACACGGGCGCGGGGTAAACCTAGCAATAAATCTTTATTGAGCTTTTGGTAGATGGCGTTGACGATGTTGATATTGGCGAGAGGCCAGCGTTGCGAAAAATCACGATAGAAATCCGCTTGGGCTTGAATGTCGTTGCGTTCTTTGTTTACCAAGTCCGCAAAGCCTGCCAACTGGGCGGCGTATTCTTGCGGGCTGAGATTCCTGGCGATATCGTCACTGGGCAGACTAACTTGACGTAAGCGTGCTGAAGTAAACATCGGCGCATTAGCGCGCCCCGCTGTGGCGCAACGCCACCATTGGTGTTCAGCGGTGGTTTTGGGCATCCACGTGCCGTCAACGTACGGCTTCCAGCCTGCCAAGTAAGGCGTTTCAATGGCGGCGTCGTTGAGGGCTAATTGCTTGGCAAGTAAGGGTCTAAACCGTGCTTCAAAACTGCGGGCTTCGTAACTTCCGGTGTTGATTGTCTGACCGCTATAGCCCGGAATGGGCTGTGCGTGAAATTCAGCAAAGGTGGGAATGGTTAAGTCTTTTTTGGTTTTCGCCCAAGCATTCCAAGTGGTTTCCATCGCCTTAAAACCATCATGGGCGGGGCCGCGCTTGGCGTTATCGTTAGCAACTTTGTAGAACAAGTTTTTGCCCTGCAGGCCGGAGGATAGTAAAGTGGTGTGCAGACCTAATAAATATTCGGTTCTAGCGACGTCGGGGAATTTGCCGCTGCCGGGCGCACCTACGCTATAGTAACGATGATCACAGGTGGTGGTGCCACTTCCAATTTTGAAGGTTTTAAGCACCTCGTTTACGGCGTCTTGCGCGCCACGCGCGGCCTTACTGGCAATATCTTTTACGCCGTTGCCAATTTCATTTACGGCCTGTGTGCCCACATTGGTGACGGCACCGGCGGCGGCATTGGCTGCTGCCGAGCAGGCTTGCGAAGCCTCGGAGATAGCGAGTTTACCGGCATCTTCCAGAGCCTTGGCTGCCACCTTGGCGGCTTCTTCAGCGGCTTTGGCGGCCTCGGCAGCGGCTTTTGCAGCGGCTTCAGCGGCGTATTTTGCGGCATCTTCTACAGCGGCTACCATGGCGGCTATTTGCGCTGCGGTGCAGTTAGCAACAAATTTAGGGTCAATACTAAAAGACGATATCGCCCCCATCACATCATCAAAGCCAATGTTAGGCCGTAAGGGAACGCCACCGCCAATTTCCAGCGGCACCACACAGGTGGCGGGGCTGCTAAAGGCAATACGGTTATTGGCAAAACTAAATTTGGCGTTGCGTGCCAGCACCGGTACATCCAGCCTACCATTGAGTTCCACCAGTTGTTGGTATTGATCCACGTTAACGCGCGCGGTCACATCAAAGCCGGGAGAGCCTAGCCCCACTTTGCTCATATTTAAATTAAAGCCGCCCTTAGAACTTGATTGCAGCCCTGATTTGCTAAATTTAGTATCCGTGTCCGCAAAATTTTGCCCCAAAACACCAAGACTGCCGCGTACTAATAGCAGCGGGCCTTTAGTGCCATCACGGGCGCTGGCATTTTTGCTTAACAGCACGATATTGAATAAATTCACGCTCGGAAAAGGCGCGCCCGCCGCAAAGCTCACATTACCCGCATTGGGGTTTTGAATGGTGAAGGCAGATAGGGGATAAAGCGCTTTTTGCATATTATCCATCACCGCCTGCGCCGGTCTAAATTCCATCATGGTGGAAGCGCCAGACGCCTGCGAATTGAGCGAGATAGCTATTTTGGCGAAGTCTTCCATGCTAATGGTGCTGGGTGTAGACATGGCTAACTGCGCTTGGCTCCAATCAACCGTATTGGCTTCGGTCAGTGGTATTTCAAACGAGGTAATAAAGGATTTATTGGGTATGGTGGCAAAGCTGACGTTACCCATAAAACCAATGCTAATGGAATCATCCATAAAAATAGTTGCACCATTTACGGTCAACTCCGTCATTAGCAAAGGGCCTCTCCACACGGTACCGGGCGGCATTAAAATTTCCATAAATAATGCACTTTGATTGCCGTCGGTGCTAGCTCGCGCTACATTGCGTTGCGCTGATCTAAACGCCAATACGCGATTACTTAAATTTGAGTTTCTAATGGCGTTTTGGCTTTGCTGTGTTTTAGCTTGGTTCGTTACTGCAGGGGCTTGCATGGACATGCCCGCGCGCAGCCAAAAATTATCAATAGGCGCGTTTAATACCGTTTTAAGCACCCCACCTAAAGTTCCGCCAACGGCGGCGTGGCTAAACAATTGCGCTCCTACATCCACCGTAATGGCGCTCAAGCCGCCGTATTTACCGGTGCTGTTCATGGCGGTAACCAAACTTGGCGGTAGATCATTCGGGGCAATGCGCACTTGGCCGAGACTACTTAAACTTAATGAAAATATCGGCACACTTAAGGTAGCGTTGCCCAATTTGCCCCATACTTCGCCACCTAAGTTCGGCAATGAGGTTAAGGAAATCGGCTTCTCAATCACCGCAAAGGCGATAGGGCCAGCTGGGTCCATACGCACATGCAAAGCTAAGTCGCAACGCCGCGCCGATAACCATGCCGAGCCTGCTACTTCCGGCTTCAGCGCCACATTAAGGCTGGAAACCAGATCAGACCAACTCAATGTTGGTGCGCCAGCGGTAACGCACGCGGGTAGCGGTAAAACCTTGAGTGCATCGATAATTTGCGAAGGCACAGCGGGTTGGCTTTGCGCTTGCGCAGCGCTGTGATTCCACAGTGCGCCGGTGGTAAATGCCGCGATGGTGAACGCCCGCATAGAACGGGTGATGAGGGTGGTGGCACGCGTGTTCATTGGTTTTCTCCCGATTAGTTTTATTAGCAGCGCCATCGCAAATCCCCCGTGGCGCATTGCGTAATCGTATATTACCCGTTGTTTAATTAATCCGCGATACGACTTTGGTATGGGGCAATGTGCGGTTTTGCGCTAATCGTAGGGGCACGGCATGCCGTGCACGCCCCATACAAACCGATCGTGGAATGCCATGCGCATGCAAGCGTGACGTACGCCGCGCAACGTGTAGGGGCGAATAATTATTCGCCCTCGTCGTGATGGCACGGTCGCATGTATGTTGTGATCGACTTTGCGTCATAACGGTTGGATGCCGTCCTATATTCACCGTTTGGGCGCATGCCAATGGTGCGCGAGACCCCCACAAGGGTAGTGATCCTGAATGCCAAAAGTTATCCGTATTCCCCACAAAATCATCTATCGCCGTTACATTACCCACTGCGGGGGGGGGGTTACTCGACGAGTGTAATTTTACGTACCGTAGTGCTATAGGAACCCGCAAAGTATAAATTACCGGCCGCATCAACGGCGAGTACATAGGGTTCATATACGGTGGCGGTGGCGATTGCGCCATCGACATCGCTCCTAGGGCTAAATGAATTCACCACCCCCGCTGGGGTGCCCAGCACGGTGGTAATAATGCCGTTAGGGGTAATTTTACGGATGCGGTTAGCGTAAGATTCAGCCACATAGATATTGCCGGCGCTATCTTTAGCAAGGCCGAAGGGGCCATTTAAGGTTGCGGCCGTGGCTAGGCCGTTGTCACCGGTGCTGGTATTAACACCAGCGGTACCGGCAATGGTGCTAATGGCGCCACCGGGTATAATTTTGCGTATGCGGTGACCGCCGGCTTCCGCCACTAGAAGACTACCATCGCTTTGTACTACTAGGCCGAACGGGCTGTTCAGGGGCGTAGTGGCGGCAGACGGGCCATCAGGGCTGTTGGCAGAAAAATTGGCGATACCGGCGATGTGGCTCATGATATTGGTGGTGCCGTCAATTTTGCGGATGGTGTTAAAACCAACATCAACAAAAAATAAATTACCAGATGCATCAAAAGCCATGGCACGTGGAAGGGCAATGAACGTGTTTCGCGCCGAGCCATCACTAGTAACAGTAACAGTTGACAGCGCGCCGCTGGGGCTTACCTTATGAATTCTGAGTTCGGAGCCAATATAAACATTACCCAATGCATCTTCGGCCAAAGCGTAGGGTTCGATTAAATTGGCAGTAGTGGCCGCGGCGGCGCTGGTGGTAAGTGCTCGTATGTCATTTCTACCCGTGCCCGCGAAGGTCGTGATAATGCCTGCGATATCGACTTTACGAACGCTATTGTTTTGTTGATCGGCAATCAGCACGCTACCATCGCGGCGGACCAGTAAGCCGGTAGGTGGGTTAAACCTGGCCAAGGTGGCGGCACCGCCGTCGCCAAATACGCCACCTGTATCAGGAATACCGGCGAAGGTGGAAACCGTTTGGGCAGCGCGAGGGAGAGGGCTGGGTACAGTCACACTGTGATTTAAACCACTTGATGTTGCCGCTAGGTTATACGCATCACCGGCAAATTCACTCTTTATCGTCACATTCCCCGCTGGGGAAAATAGGGTGGTGCAATTGGCTTCGCGGATATGCGTGACATTGCTTGGGCGTAAGGTCAGCGGCACATTCACACAGCCCGGAATGGCTACATCATTGGCCTTAAAGGTAATCACATTGGTCGGACTCGGTTCAGACACACCGGCAATATCGGTTACCCAGGCTTTAAACGTGAATGGTGTGCCAACGATGCTGCGAGTTAGCGCGGTGGCCGTGGGGAGGGTGTATTTGTCGGTACGTTCGGTGGCCTTAAATAGGTCGATTGCAGCAGTTGCACTATTTACATTTACCTTTGGAACCAATGGGGTGAATGTCGCTTCCATTTGGCAGGAGCCGTTAACGGTAACATTAAACGTATCAGTGCCGGTGCCGTTGGGTACGCCCACCACCGGTTTGCTGGTTTTAATGTAGTCGCAATTGCTGCTTACGCTTAATACATGGCTGGGTTTGGCGGCAACAGTTACTTTAACCACACCGCCGTAGGGCACGCTTTGCTCACCGTCAGGGCTGATGGTGCCTAAGGTTGCGGTTTGAGTGTTGACGAAGCTTTTGAATACGGAGGGACCGGGTATCAGTGGTACTGGGGGGGTAATTTTTCTTACCTTATTGAAGCCGGTGCTAACGGCATATAAATTACCAGTTGCATCAACGGCGAGTGCGAAGGGTTGGAAGATGGTCGCCGTGGCGATTGGGCCATCCACATTGCTGGCGGGGCTGGTTGAGTCTACTGCCCCCGCCGTGGTGCCCACCAAGGTGGTGATAATGCCGTCTGGGGCAATTTTGCGTATGCGGTTCGCGCCAAATTCCCCCACATAGATATTGCCGGCGCTATCTTTGGCAAGGCCGCGGGGAACCTTGATGGTTGCGGCAGTGGCAAGGCCAGTATCACCGGTGCTGGTGTTAACACCCGACATACCTGCAATGGTGCTGATTGCACCACCTTGGATGATTTTACGCACACGGCGGCTCGTGCCGTCCACCACCAGAATACTACCGTCGCTTTGTACCACCAGCCCCGCCGGTCCATTCAGTGTTGAAGTTGCGGCAGACGGGCCATCAGCGCTATCGGCTGAAGCTCCGGTGCCAGCGATGTTGGTCACTACCGTGGTAGTGCCGTCAATTTTACGGATGTTGCTCGTTAAAAAATCAGCAAAAAATAAATTGCCGGATGCATCAAAAGCCATGGAAACAGGCAGGTGTACCGCTACGTCCGATGCCGGTAAACCATCGCCAAAGTTTGCTAGCGTCATGCCATCACCGGCCAGCGTAGAAAGTGCACCGCTAAGGCTTACTTTTAGAATTGCACCAAGTGTTCCAATATAAACATTACCCGCCGCATCTTCGGCTAGGCCAGCGGGCTGGTTCAAATTGGCAGCAGTGGCCGCTGCCGCGCTGGCCGTATAAGCGGCCGTACCCGTTCCCGCAAAGGTGGTGATAATGCCTGCGGCATCAATTTTACGAACGCGATGGCCAAATTGCTCTGCAATCAACACGCTACCGTCGCTGCGCACCAGTATGCCGTAAGGAGTGTCCAGAGTAGCCAAGGTGGCGGCTGCACCATCGCCGGTAGATGATTGTGTGCCCGTACCGGCAACCGTGGAAACAGTTTGCGCGGTGGCGGGGGTGGCAATGATGAGTGCGGCAAAAGTGCAAAGGGTGGCAGCGCAGGTAGTGAGGGCTTTAAAGGCGTGCATTTGTGGCTCCATGGACAAGGCTAGAGGAAATGACTAGGGTGCATTGGTAAGATAGTATTGCGGTTTTGATAGTTTAGTTGTTAATTATGGATTAAATTTGACAGAAATTGTGTGAAGCGGTGGGGAGAATTAAAAAACAAGCCCATATCGACTAAACGTAATTCAGCGACGAAACAATCACGGGTTTGAAAATAAATATTTTCGGGGTGGCAGCGGCATTTGGCGATGACCGGCATGGTAGGGCTATGTCGTGCCCGTTCAGCCATGGCATGCCATTCGCATGCAATCGTGACAGGGTGAGGTTGCTGGTGGTTTGATCAATGCGCACTACTGGATCAATGTTCACCACTTCATTAGCGTCACAGGCCGCCACCAGCAATTTACTTCGCATGCGCGGGGTGTTACAAGGTCAGCACCCACTCCCAGACTAGGTAGGAGAGTGGGGCTTGGTTTTTACCGCGTTATTTCATCGCTGCTCTAGCTTCGTCACGCAAAGCTCTACGCAATATTTTGCCCACATTGGTTTTTGGTAAGGCATCTTTAAATTCAATGCTTCTGGGATTTTTATAGCCTGTTAATTGCGCGCGGCAAAACTCTGCTACTTGTTCTTTGGTGAGGTTGGGGTCTTTCTTAACCACATAAAGTTTTACGGCTTCGCCAGATTTATCGTCCAATATACCCACGGCCGCACATTCCATTACACCGGGATGGCTGGCAACAACATCTTCAATTTCATTGGGGTATACGTTGAAGCCAGAGACTAAAATCATGTCCTTTTTACGATCAACAATTTTAATATGACCGCTAGGCGTGATTACGCCGATATCACCGCTTTTAAAAAAGCCATCGGCGGTCATGACGTTATCGGTTTCTGCTTGACGCTGCCAATAGCCCGCCATTACGTGGATGCCTCTTAAGCAAATCTCGCCGGGTTCGCCGTCTGCCACCACGTTGCCATCATCGTCGCGAATCGAAACTTCAGCCGATGGCATGGGCATGCCAACGTCGCCAGTATAGGCGGTGCTCATGGCAGGATTACAGGTGGCACCAGAACAGGTTTCGGTTAAGCCGAAACCTTCGATGATTGGGGTGTTAGTCAGTTTTAACCACTGTTCGGCAACCGATTTTTGCACGGCCATACCGCCGCCGTTAGAAATACGCAGGCTCGAAAAATCAAGGGTTTGAAAACCGGGGTGATTCACCAAGGTATTAAACATGGTGTTAACCGCCGGAAGTACATTAAATTTATGTTTGCGCAGGGTTTCCACCATACCATCCACATCACGGGGATTAACGATAAGTAGATTTTGCCCGCCCACTTTCATGGCAAGCCACATGCATGAAACCAGCGCAAAAATATGGTACATCGGCAGGGCGCATACTTCTATCACGGGGTCCGGTGGGGGGCCTTTGGTGGTGTCGGTTAGCGCTGGTTGTAGCCATGCTTCGGCCGACAGTACACTACCAATAATATTACGATGCAATAAAACTGCGCCTTTGGCTACGCCAGTCGTGCCGCCTGTGTATTGTAAAAACGCAATATCATCTAAGCCAACTTGCGGCTTTTTAAATGGCATACTTTTTCCGGCACGCACGGCGTCGTTAAATTTGATGGCGTTAGGAATATTGTAGGCTGGGACTAATTTTTTCTTATTGCGTACGGTGTAATTTACTAACCAGCCCTTAAAGAACCCAAGCAAGTCGCCCATGGATGCCACAACAACATGCTTAATTTTGGTCTTTGGTAGCACGCCCTCTAAAGTGGCGCAAAAGTTTTCCAACACAATAATGGCTTCGGCACCGCAATCTGTCAGTTGGTGCTCAAGTTCTCGTGGGGTATAAAGCGGGTTTACGTTTGCAACCACATAGCCAGCGCGCATTACCGCTACGATAGCCACCGGATATTGCAATACATTAGGCATCATCAATGCTACGCGCGCACCTTTTTCAATTCCACGTGACTGTAACCAAGCCGCTAGAGCAACCGAAAGTACCCCTACTTCTGCAAAGGTTAGGTCGACATCCATGCAACTGTAGGCGGTGCGCTGCGCGTATTTTTCAATACTAGCTTCAGCCAAGTCACCCAATGAGGTATGACCCTCGACGCTAATTTCGGGTGGGACGCCCGGGGGGTAATGTGCTAACCAAGGGCGAGTGGGTGTTAGCCGGGCGATGGCTTGGGTAATCGTTTCGTTTTGAAAAGTTGATGCGGGCATGGGTGAAGTCCTCTTTGGTATTTTGTATAGGATGGCGCTATGGTGCGCTTTTTTGCGTTAATAAATGCTTAAAAATGATTACAGATGCTTGGATAATTCCAGTTTTGCTATGGTTACGTTATGCACTTCGTCGGGCCCGTCGGCCAGCCGTAAAATGCGTGCCCACGTATATGCAAAGGCTAATGGATAATCATCGCACAATCCGCCGCCGCCGTGTGCTTGAATAGCCCAATCAATCACATCACAGGCCAGTTGGGGGGCAACAACCTTGATCATGGCAATTTCACCCTTTGCGTGTTTATTACCCACAGTATCCATCATATGCGCCGCTTTGAGGGTGAGCAGCCGCGCTTGGTCAATGCGGCAACGAGCTTGGGCAATACGCTCATGCCAGACGCTTTGTGCGGCTACAGGTTTGCCAAACGCCACCCTGGTTTGCAGGCGTTTACACATTAAGCCTAAGGCACGCTCTGATAGCCCGATTAAACGCATGCAATGGTGAATCCGCCCTGGGCCTAGACGGCCCTGTGCGATTTCAAAACCACGGCCCTCACCGAGTAATATGTTTTCTAAAGGAACACGCACATTTTCAAACAAAATTTCGCAGTGACCATGCGGTGCATCATCATAACCAAACACTGGCAAGGGGCGAATAACAGTGACGCCTTTGGCATCGGCAGGTACTAAAATCATCGATTGTTGTGAGTGGGTAGGGGCGGTGGTATCGGTTTTTCCCATTACGATATAAACTTTGCAGCGCGGATCACCCGCGCCGGAAATCCACCATTTACGGCCATTGACAACATATTCATTGCCATCGCGCACAATACGGGTTTGAATATTAGTGGCGTCTGAGGATGCAACTTCCGGTTCTGTCATTGCAAAAGCAGAACGAATTTCACCGGCAAGTAATGGTTTTAGCCACTGTTCTTGTTGCGCTGTTGTGCCGTATTGCGTGAATACTTCCATATTGCCGGTATCGGGTGCGGAGCAATTAAATATTTCTGGTGCCCAATGTACCGCACCGGTAATTTCGGCCAGTGGCGCATATTCTAAATTAGTCAGTCCCGCACCGTATTTGTCGCCCGGCATAAACAAGTTCCATAGCCCAGCCTCACGCGCCTTGGGTTTCAACTCTTCGAGTAACTGCAGAGGTGTCCAGCGCTTACCCGCTGCGGTATTTGCGGCTAATTCTTCGTAGTAGCGTTTTTCGTTAGGGTAAATATGTGCATCAAAAAATGCGTGCATACGTGCTTGGAGTGCTTGTACTTTGGGGGAGTAATCGAAGTTCATATTGGTGGTTTTTCTTAAGTTTTGCCGTAATTAAAGCTGCGACAGTAAGCTATTTTTCGCCGTCATTCCAGCCTTCGCTAGGATGACGCTTGTGAGTTGCAAAAGCTTTCGCAAGTAGTTGAGAATGCTGCACGCTTCATTTAATGATTTTCTGCGCCATTTGCCAACCCAATTCAGCCATAGGCCGTGCCGCCTTGCCCATCGACAAGGCCTGATCTGACGATGCGGTGCCATCCACAACGCGCTTCATAATGCCCTGCAAAATACCCGCCATGCGAAATAGGTTATAAGCTAAATAGTAATCAAAATTCTCGATACCGGCGCGCCCAGTACGTTGGCAATAAGTGGCAATATAATCATCTAGCTTGGGTATGCCAAGGGCGGCGATATCAACGCCTGCCAGCCCCCTAAATGCATTTGGTGGCACCTTCCAAACCATACAGTGATAGGCGAAATCGGCCAATGGGTGTCCCAAGGTAGATAATTCCCAATCTAAAATCGCGAGAATTCGTGGTTCGGTGGGATGGAAAATAAAATTATCTAGCCGGTAATCACCATGCACAATAGTGGTTTCTTCACCCGCAGGAATATTGGCAGGCAGCCATTCCATGAGGCGTTCCATGGCTTCGATAGGTTCTGTTTCGGAGGCGCGATATTGCTTAGTCCAGCGGCCAATTTGTCGCGCGAAATAATTGCCCGGCTTACCGTAATCGCTCAAGCCGATGGCGGCATAATCAACGCTGTGCAGCTGCGCCATGACGCGATTCATTTCATCAAATACAGCGGCGCGTCCAGCATTGGTAAAGTCGGGCAGAGCGGGGTCCCATAAAATACGGCCCTCGACACAATCCATAATAAAAAATGCCCGGCCAATCACGCTTTCATCGGTACACAGGCCTAGGGTTTTTGGTACCGGAATATTGGCTTTTGCTAATGCCGTCATCACCGCATATTCACGTTCAATTTGATGGGCGGACGGCAGCAACTTAGCTGCGGGTCCAGGTTTGGCACGCATCACTAGCGCACGATCAGCTAATTGAATCTTATAGGTGGGGTTGGATTGCCCCCCCTTAAATTGCTCCAACGTAATATTGTTGAAATCGCTACCAACTACCTCGGCAAGGTTGGCTCTTAACCAAACTTGGAGCGCGTTAACATCAAACTGGTTGCGTGTTGCAACCGGCATCGTGCCTGCAAATTGCGAAAAATTAGATTGAGTCATTGCCTAAGATAATTTTGAGTGGTTATATTGAATACAGCAAGTTTGGAATTGACTTAAGATTAGCACAGCAAGAGCAGGTGAAGAGACTTTGAACTAGAAACTGCAATTGACGCCGCGGCTACCTTGCAACTCGTCTAAAAATTCACATAAAACTCAATGCAGTCATATATTTAGCATTGACAGCAGGGTACAATCATATTGGCGTCACACTTACGACACGGTAATTAAGTTAAATTTTTTAATTCTGCCGTGCCTAAAATTTGATACCGAAAATTTGTTTTACTAGCACAGCCGCATCACCATAAATAAAATTATAAGCTCTGCATCAATCAGAATCTGGGGTTCAGTTGGCACAAAACTCACTTAGCGATGTACTTCAATCTTGGAATGCGTCGCAAGAAAGCACCCAAGGTAGCACGTTCAATAATCTCATTGAGTTGTGTTACACACAGTTGCGTAATATGGCTGGCTCACGTGTACGCGAGGTTGGCGCGATTTCTATATCCCCCACAGAGCTATTACACGAAGCAATTCTTGGCGTTGGGGATTCTTCGGTTGGCATAAAAAACAAGGAGCATTTTTTGGCGACGATGTCGCTAAAAATGCGTTCATTATTGGTTGATCATGCGCGCCATAATCTCACTAGCAAACGTGGGGGCGATCAGTTGCGTATCACCTTTACCGAGCAAGATATTGAAGGTTCGGATTCATCGTTTGAACTCTTGGCGCTTGATGAAGCATTCCAGCGTTTGGACGACATTGAGCCCCGTAGCGCACAGGTCATGCACCTTAGTTATTTTGCCGGTATGTTGCGTGAAGACATCGCTAAATTACTGGATATCTCATTGCCTACGGTAGATCGTGAGTTGCGCTTTGGGCGCGCCTTCACGATGGAAAGCATGCGCAACTAGCAATAAGCAAAATAGGGTTCACTCAACCATGCCAATTCGCGTAGAATTAGTGAGATGAATTCAGTGAATTTACGTGCTTTATTTGATGCTGTTGCTGAGCTTCCCAGCCGCGATCAGCGTGCTGCGCTTAGAGATTTAACAGACGATAACGATCTTATCGAAAAAGTGCTGCGCATGTGTGTGCAGGATAAGCTGACCGACGCCAAGATTGCCGTTGCTATTTCCCGTAATGTCGAGAGTCTGACGGCAAAGCTTGGTAATGAGCTAAATTTGGGGGATACCCTCGACACCTGGCGCTTGGTTGAAGAGATAGGCCAAGGCGGGATGGGCAAGGTATTTTTGGCTGAGCGGGCGGATGGTCATTTTCGGCAAAGTGTTGCCGTAAAGGTAATGCATGGAATGGCTACCCAAGCGGCTACTGCACGCTTGGCGCAAGAGCGGCAAATTTTGGCAGGCCTCACCCATCCCAATATCGCCCGCTTGTTGGACGGTGGCGCAACGCCAGATGGTCAGCCCTATTTGGTGATGGAATACATCGAGGGCATACCCATAGATGAATTTTGTATCGCGAAAAAAGCCAGCTTCATCACCGTACTTGAGTTGATGATGCCAATTTGCGATGCGGTAGCGGTGGCGCATCAGCGGCTTATTGTCCATTGCGATATCAAACCGAGCAATATCTTGGTCACTGAAGCAAAGCGCCCGTCTTTATTAGACTTTGGTATTGCCAGCCTGTTAAGTGAAGGCACTATTTTGCCTGCATCAGAAATTGAAAGCGAAACGGTAGTGCCTGGGCTACGTGCTGTTGACCGCGCAAATCTCCCAAAAACGACGATAGTGCGAATGCGTGGAAGCACCGCAGTTGCCTATACGCCGCGCTATGCCAGCCCTGAGCAAAAAGCGGGCAAAGCACTCACTACAGCTACGGATATTTTTAGCTTAGGTCGGGTTCTGGACGAGCTTTGCGCCCTCGACCCATTATTTAAGTCGGGTGTTGCTAAAGGTAGTACGGGATTGCAAGTGCGCGAGGTGCACGCGATTATCGCTAAAGCCACCAATGAAGTCCCTGCCGCCCGTTACGGTAGTGCGCTCAATATGGCGCTTGATATTAAAAATGTATTGCGTGGGGCCAAGGTTGAAGCCGCTGCCAATCTCACCGCCTATGCAGGGCGCAAATGGCTGAGCCAACATTTGGTTGAAACGGCAGCTCTTATTGCCTTTGTGGCGATGGGATCAGCCTTCACAATTCGCCTGATTAACGAGCGGGGGAATGCGCTTGAGGCCGCTGCGTCTGCCATTGCTGAGCGTGACAATGCCGCATCCGCAAACCGATTCGCCAATAAGGCAAGAATTGATGCGGAAATAGCGCAACGTGCTTCGGAACTTTCTAAAGAGGATAGCGAAACCCAAAGATACATCGCTGAGCTTGCACTAAAATCAGCTGAAGCTGCCCGTAAACAGGCGCTTGCAGATAGGGATCTAGCCAATGATTTACAAAAAACCGCGAATCAGTTTAGTGAAAATTTGATCACCATTATTGATAGCGTAAACCCGGGGCGTGGCGGAGATAGAAATATTTCCATGCGCGAAGCAATTAGTAAGGCGGAAGAAAAAATAAGTGCATTAGAAAGCACCGGAGGCGATGCCCAAGCGAAATTATTGCTTAGTTTGGCGCAAATACAATTATCACTTGGGGACCCGAGGCGGGCGGTAGCTTACTACAACCGTGCCGCGCAATCTTATGCGCAAGCGGGCGCAAAGTTTCTTCCCCAGCAGGTAGCAGCACTTACCGATATTGCGATTTTGCAACGCAACGAAGACATTGCCGGCGGCATGGAGACGGCACAAGAGGCGGTTCGTTTAGGTAAAAAAATTCAGCAGCAAGACCCGATCACCTACGCATTAGCGCTTAATGCCCTCATCAATAATTTTCAAAATCATTCGCGATATGTAGAAGCTAAAAAATATATTGATGAAGCCGAAAAGATCATGCGGGAAAATTTAGCGAACCCGTGGGCGGATGCCCGTTATCTTAGATTTCAAAACGCCGTTGCGCAAAACTTGCGTTTGACTGAGAACTACTTTGAAGCGGAAACCCTTTTTAGAAAAATTTTATTGCATCGCAAAGCGCTGCCAGAAAGCCAAGCGCGTGCCATCGCCGATACCCACACTATGATTGCCGTTACACTGCAGTCGCAAGGCAAAAATGACGCTGCTGAAATTGAGCACAAACAAGCCTTGATGATTAGCCTAGATAAGCTTGGCGAAGACAGTGCGCAATACGGTTATTCGCTAAGCCAGTATGCGGTATTTTTACGACGTGTTAAGCGCTTGGATGAAGCAGCGACTGCATTTGACAAAGCCGATACCCTATCGATTAAGAAAAATGCCAACGGCCTTCCTAACCCCACTTTGCTCGTCACCAGAGCCACACTGCTCGTTGATCGAGATGATATTTTAGGCGCCATTGCCCTACTGCAGCGCGCTGCAAAAATATTTGAAGATGAATTTGGCGAAGCTGATATTAAGCGGTTGCAAGCGTTAAGCAGGATGGTTTACTTACATCTGCGCTTAAAAAACTTAAGCGAAGCGCGCTCCATGGCGGAGCAGAGCCTAATATTGCGCCAACGTGCCTACAAAAATAACGAAGCGCCAGTGATTGCCGGACTGCGTACTATGGCTGATGTAGAGTTAGCAGAAGGTAAAACACTGCAAGCAATTAGCACCCTAGATAAAATTATTGGTAATTTTGGCGAAGTAGGCGTGGCGGTGAAGCAGGGCATACACACCGACATTGCTCGCGCGTGGCAACGCTATGGCGATGAACTACTAGCCTCCCAAAGCGGTGGCGCGCGAGACATCGCAAAACTCATCGACGCGAAAGAAAAAGCAACCTTTCACGCGCAAGCCGCGCGTGAAATTTCCCTGGCAACAAGGGGCGAGCAGAGTAACGAATACAAAACGCTCTCTGCGTTGTTAGAAACTCTAAAGAAACCTAGTTTTTAATACGCGAAGATGCCATGTTTTAGGGCATTTATATCCTATTAATTTTACAAAATAATTCTGATGCCCACCGCAAACGTCAAGGCTAACAACTCCCTCACCACCATGTTGCAAGCATGGCACGCCTCGCAAAAAGGCATACAAGACGGTGCCTTTAATAGCTTGATTGATGTGTGCTACGAGCAATTGCGGCGCATGGCGGCGACCCGTGTGCGCGAAAGCGGCGCGGTATCCGTGTCGCCCACCGAGTTGCTGCACGACGCCATTATCTGCATCGGTGAATCGGATTCTGATCTTAAGAATAGCAAGCATTTTTTAGCCACTATGTCGCTAAAAATGCGCGCCTGGTTGATAGACCATGCTCGCGCCAATTTGAGTGAAAAGCGCGGTGGCGATTTAATGCGTGTAACCCTTACAGATTTAAACGTTGGTGCTGTGGGCATTTAGATGAAAGCGATGCCAATATAAATTGGGCGCGGATACAAGTAGTAAAGAGTAGGGTGAGGCGTTAAAGTCAAACTACCAGCTTGATCCCGACGCTTTGAATGCCGTACTAAAATTAGTGTAATGGGCACTGGGAAGATTGCGCACTATATATAAACGGGAAGATTGTGTCAAAATTCGAGGTAAACTATTTACCAAAGTGCCCGTATAAGCCTCGGCATAAATATATTGTGCTTGTTGCGCTTCTGAAAGTACCGAGATTAAGGTCTTAAAGATGCCATAAATAGGGCGTTTTTAGCTAAAAATTATTATTTTGGTTTATCGATAGCCATAACCTCCATGACCTTAGCGACCCACAAAGTTGAAAACTCTCTCACCACGATGCTAAAGGCATGGCAGGCTTCGCGGCAGGGCATTGAAGCTGTTGCATTCAATACGCTTATTGAAGCGTGCTACGAGCAGCTACGACGTATTGCGGCCATGCGAGTGCGTGAACGCGGCGCAATTTCTGTATCGCCTAGTGAGCTATTGCACGATGCAATTATTTGCATTGGCGAGTCCGATGCAGATTTAAAAAATAGTCAGCATTTTTTAGCCACCATGTCGCTTAAAATGCGCTCACTATTGGTTGATCATGCCAGAGGCAACTTGACGGAAAGGCGTGGTGGCGACTGGTTGCGTGTCACGTTTACCGATTTTAATTTGGCACCTACCGCAGCGTTGTATGAGCTTATCGCCATAGACGAAGCCTTAAGCGAACTCGATAGCGCCGAACCCCGTGCCGCGCAGGTGATGCACCTGAGCTATTTTGCGGATATGAAGCGCGATGACATTGCCAAATTACTAGGCATCTCACCGGCGAGTGTAGACCGCGACCTGCGCTTTGGCCGGGCATTTACGATGTATAGGGTACAAACTCGGCAATAAGCAAAATGCCGAGCTGAATTTTAGGCTAAAAAATATTTTGTGCGGGTGATAAGAATCGTCGTTTTTTCTCGTTAAACAGATAGGCGAATTTACCTTCTAACTTACCTTTAAAGTTGTGCAATCCTCCTTAAATGATCAAAATCCTCCGCCAATTGTTTGATGCCGTCGCCGACTTGCCTGCCGACGAGCAGCGCGGCGCTCTGGAAAAGCTGACACAAGATCGGCCCCTCATCGAGCAGGTGCTGCGTATATGCGGACATGCACGAACCAGCGACACGATGATTTCATCCGCCATTTTTAGTAACGCGAATGATCTTACGTCTAGGCTTAGCAATGAACTTCGCTTGGGCGATACCCTAGATACGTGGAAACTGATTGAGAAAATTGGCCAAGGGGGAATGGGATCAGTATTTTTGGCGGAGCGGGCAGATGGGCATTTTCAGCAAACTGTTGCGATAAAAGTAATGCACGGTTTGCCCACGCCCAACGCCACCGCGAGGCTTGCCCAAGAACGCCAAATTTTGGCAGGCTTAACACATCCCAATATTGCCCGGCTTTTTGACGGCGGTGCCACTCCGAACGGCCAGCCTTATTTGGTGCTCGAATACATTCAAGGCTTAGCCATCGATGAATTTTGCCGCACCAAAAAATTAGACTTTCTGCAAACCCTTGATTTGCTGCTTCCTATTTGCGATGCTGTAGCTATTGCCCACCAACGCTTAATTATTCATTGCGATATTAAGCCCAGCAATATTTTAGTGAACCAAGCGGGACGGCCATCGCTGCTCGATTTTGGCATCGCCAGTTTAGCCGGTGAGGCTGACTTGCAGGGCACAACACCAGCAAGCTCAAACGCAGACACAGCGGCAGAAGCGCCCGGTAGCAACGCTGCCGAACAAGCCGCGCACTTCACACAATCCACTATGCGCGGCAATGTTGCAGTGGCCTACACACCGCGCTACGCCAGCCCTGAACAAAAAGCAAATAAGGTAATCAGCACGGCCACAGATATTTATAGCTTGGGGCGCGTGCTCGAAGAGTTATGTGGGCTAGATCCTGTATTCGCGCGTACAGCGGGCAATGCAAGTGTACACGGCAAAGCAGGGCTGCAGGTCGAAGAGTTGCAAGCTATTATCGACAAAGCGTGTGCCGAAAATCCCGCTGCCCGTTATAGTAGTGCGCAAAATTTAGCCAGTGACATGAAAAACCTATTACGCGGCGCAAAAGTGGAGGCCGCCACCTTGGTGCCGGGTTATGCTGGGCGTAAATGGCTTAGTCAGCACTGGTTAAAAGGCATCGCAGCCATGCTGTTTTTTATCGTCGTTGTTGGGTTTTCATTCAAAGTTGTAGCGGAAAAAAATCGTGCAGAATTGCAAGCTGCAAACGCTGAATTTGAACGCGGCAAAGCTGAAGCCGAGCGGAAGGAAGCCGAGATTGCACGCCAAATAGCAGAAGTCGAACGTACAAAAGCTGAAGCGCAGCGCCTAATGGCTACGCAAGCTAGAGCTGTCGCTGAATCTGCGCAACAAGAAACCCAAGCCGCTAAAACTGACGCCATTAAGCAACGCGATATGGCTGAAGATGCTAGTAAACAGGCGTTCTCCGCCAAGCAATTGGCGCTGCAAGAGCGTGATCGCGTAGTTAAAGCTAAAAAATCTATAGAGACAGTAAATAATTTCTTGGTCTCAATTTTTGAGGGTGCTAATTTAAACGCTGGCGGTAATCGCAACGCCAGCGCGCGCGATGTCGTGGCGGGGGCTGAAAAACGTCTGGCTGAATTAAAGGATGTTGAGCCAGAAACGCAGGCACAGTTATTTGATGCAATTGCCAAAATTTATATGAGTTTTGGTGATGATAAAACTGCTGCCAGCTATTTTCAGAAAGTTGCAGATGCCTATGCTGATGGCGGTGAGGCGTTTACAGCGTATCGCGTTGCGGCGCTAGTTGTTGCGGCGTCGCGTCTATACAGATTGGACGCGAAAAAGGCGCAAGCACTTTCTCAACAAGCATTGCTAATTGCTGAAAAGGTAAAAATTGCGGATCCACTTACTTATGCTCGGGCACTAAACGCAGTTATGCTCAGGCTACAGAATGACTCCCGCTTTCAAGAGGCAGAAAAAGTGGCCGCGGAAATTGAAGCCCTCTTCCAGAAAGCGGTCGGGGATGTTTGGGCAAGTGATAGCTATATTTCCTTTCGATACAACGTCGCGAGAACAAAATACCATTTGGGGCAATTTACTCAAGCCGAAGTTGGCTATCGAGCGGCACTAACCGCGAGATTCAAACAATCACCAGTTGTCGAGCTCGCGTTAATTGATACAATTGTAGCGCTGGCTGATACCCTAGCCAAACTGGGTAAAAATAATGAGGCCGAAGTTCAGTACAAATCAGCAATCGACAGATCGGTACTTGTTTTTGGCGCCGCGAGTCGAAGGGTTTTTATGCTTCACGGGAGTTACGGGAATTTTCTGCGTGGTATGAAGCGTTTCGATGACGCAGAGCAACAATTCCAATACGCTGATACCGTTTTCTCGACGCTCAATTTCGACAAGACTGCGCTGACACCGCCAGCGGTCGATTTAGCGCAACTAGCTGAGGCGCGTGGCCACTTTAGTGAAGCCATTACGCATCAAGAACGTGCGGCTAAAGTTTATATCGAAACCAAGGGGGAATTCAATTCATTTACAGCAGGCTGTTATGGGCGTATTGCGCGTCTTTATGTTGCGCTAAAAAAGTTGGTTGAAGCGCGACAATACGCCGAGCGTGCAATCGCGATGCACAGGCGATTTAACATAGAAAGTGATGTTTACATGTTGGGTGCATATCGCAATTTGGCATTTGTGGAAGTAGCAGAAGGGGAACCATTAAAAGCCGTCACTACGTTAGAAAAGGTGATCGCACTCGATTACAACCTTCCTGCTGAACATCAATTTTTGGCGCGGCTTGCAATGGCTCGCGCATGGCAGTCCGTTGCTGTAGTTGCAACTGCAGCGTCAGCGAAAGACGGCAACGAACCTACACGAGACAGCGCCCGCGCCAAGGCGGTAGCTTATGCTCGCGCAGCGCAGGATATCGCTGAAAAAAGTGAAGGTGTTTCCAGCGCCAACTACAAAACTGCAGCCACCTTGGTGGCCAGCCTAAGTAGCTCCACCACATCGAGTAGTGTTAAACCCAGTGCTAATACTCCAGCGCCGGAACAACTTCTTCGGGATGATAATTCCGCAGCTCGCGCCGCAAGCACAGATGCGCCAATCCCAACTGGAGTCGTTGCGGTTGAAATGCGCACGCAAACGCCGACTGAACGGCGCAATGAAGGCGAACCAACACGCCTGAAAAAATAAACTTTAGTTGATGATAAAAATCGCCTAAAAATGTCGTTTAGTGGATATGACAAGTAATTTTCTCGCCACGCATTCAGCAATAATTGGGTGGGCATGCTGGGCACGTGACTGCACGACTTTGTCTGCTCTTTTCAGGCATTTTTTTGAAGTTCATCATATTTTAATCAACCGTGTCGATTTGACCCACAGGAATCAAAATTTAATCTCTAATTGGTGACATCCGCGCTACAATATTGTTAGCGGATATCGCAAGCAAAGGTAGGGTAAATCAACTACTGGCTACTCTGTAACCGTTCGTTCCGAAGCATAAATCTAACCTCGGCACTATTGCTGGGCAAATCCTGAAAGGAAATTACGATGAAAATCAACTCAAAAATGTTCGTGGCTTTGGTGGTCGCTGCGGTGATCCCGGTTTTTGGCAGTTTGAGCAGCACAAATGTTTACGCAGCTGGTGCCATTGCGGTAGACGACGCAATTGGTGATACCCCAGGTTATGGCACAGCGGTTGGTGAAGATACGCAAGGTGAGGCAGCTAAAGCTGCACTAAAAAAGTGCAAAAAAGTTGGTAATACTGACTGTCGCGTTGTGGTGAAGTTTGAAATATGCGGCGCGTACGCCGCTAGCAAAAAGTATTTTGGGGTAGGTACTGGTTCTACCAGAGCCGAGGCGCGTGCAAATGCGCTAGAAGAGTGCGGTAACAGCGCCTGCAAGGTTATTGTATCTGAATGTGAGTAATTTGCTTGCAGGTATTTTGCCTTTAGGTATTTTGTAGAGCCAATAACTACGGCCGTCTTCAATAGTTTTATGTTGGAGATGGCCGTATTTACTTAACGGTAGCCGTTAGAGGTTTCCCTTAACAAATGCCATAAACACAGTAGCTGCACGTGGCAGGCGGCGGTCATGTCGCCACACCATTTGCCAGCTGCGTTTAATGGGGAGGCCAGCGGCCGCAACGATGCACAAACCCTCGCGTGCAGGCTCGGCTGATAGGGTGTGGCGTGAGACGATAGCCAGCCCCAAGTTTGCAGCAACCGCATGTTTTACGGCCTCATTGCTGCCTAAAGTCATGCGAATATTGGGGGTGGCACCACGAGCAGCAAAGTATTCAAATGTGGCTTGCCGCGTGCCTGATCCAGCTTCACGCATGAGTAAATCTGCCTTCGCCCAAAGCTTGAATGGCACTGTTTTTGCATTTTGGTAGGGATGGTTTAGCGCGGCAATCAGCACCAAGGGATTGTTCATCACCGCTAAGGAATCAAGCTGCAACTGCTTAGGCGGCATCATCATCACTGCAATATCATCTTGCTCAAGTTCTAATCGTCGCACCACGGCATCACGGTTTTCGATCACTAAATCAATTTGAATACCGGGATAGGCTTCGGTAAATGGTTTGAGCCACTGTGCCAAAAAATACTCGGTGGTGGTTACCCCGGCAATCCGTAGTGAGCCGCGCACCAAGCCGTGTAAATCATCCACACTTTCTTCAAATTGCCGCCATTGCGCAAACATAGCCGTTACTGTTGCCAATAGTTCGCGCCCCTCGTCGGTTAACTGCACACCACGGCCTGCCGGGCAAAGTAGTTCCACACCTAAACCATCAGCAAGCTCGCGCAGTTGTGCGGAAATTGTCGGCTGGGTAAGGTGCAAAGCCTGTGCGGCGCGGGTAATACCGCCTAATTGCGCAACGGCGGCGAAGCTACGCAATTGCGAAAAAGTAGCGCGTGGGGCTTTAGCTAAATACATAGTAATTTATCTATATAAAATATGTTAAAGCATGATTAGACACCTAAATGATGGGGAAGCACAATAGCGACTGTTCGTTTCTTCAGCCCATTTGTCTAGTCGATTAAAAGGAATTTACCCATGACGCAAACAACACTTACCAAAACCCCCATCACCGTAGCCTATGGCGACGGTATTGGCCCTGAAATTATGCAGGCTACTTTAGCCATTTTAGAAGCTGCGGGTGCGCAGTTAGCGCCCGAGGTGATTGAGATTGGTGAGAAGGTGTATTTGTCAGGCAACACCGCAGGCATCGCTAATGCCTCGTGGGAAAGCCTGCGCCGTACTAAGGTATTTTTAAAAGCGCCGATCACCACGCCGTCTGGTGGCGGCTATAAAAGCTTGAACGTTACCGTACGCAAAACCCTTGGGCTATACGCTAATGTGCGCCCCTGCGTGAGCTACGCTCCCTATGTACCCACCCTGCATCCGCGCATGGATGTGGTGATTGTGCTCGAAAACGAGGAAGATTTATATGCCGGTATCGAACACCGCCAAACCGATGATGTGTATCAATGTTTGAAGCTGATTAGTCGCCCCGGCTGTGAAAAAATTATTCGCTACGCCTTTGAATACGCACAATTGCATGGCCGCAAAAAAGTAACCTGTATGACCAAAGACAACATTATGAAAATGACGGATGGGCTATTTCATAAAGTGTTTGATGAGATAGCGCTACAGTATCCGTATATCGTTAATGAGCACATGATTATTGATATTGGCACAGCCCGCATGGCAGCGCGGCCTGAGCAATTTGATGTGGTGGTGACGCCAAATTTATATGGCGATATTATTTCTGACGTGGCTGCAGAGCTTACCGGTAGCGTGGGCTTAGCGGGTAGCGCCAATATCGGTGAGCACGTGGCGATGTTTGAAGCCATTCATGGCAGTGCGCCCGATATTGCTGGCAAGGGTATTGCCAATCCCTCAGGCTTGTTGCTCGGTGCCGTAATGATGCTACTGCATATTGGGCAAAACAAGGTAGCCGAACGCATTCATAACGCATGGCTACGCGCTATTGAAGATGGCATCGCTACTGCCGACATAGCCGGTGCCGATCAAAGCCGCGCCATCAGCACGCAAGCCTTTACCCAAGCCGTGATTGCGCGTTTGGGCGAGGAGCCAACGCGTTTAACGGTGATTCGCTACCCCACCACCACGCCCAATCAACCCGATGTGCCAACACCCATGCTAGCTACTAAAGCCGCGCATGTTGCCAAAAAGGGCTTAGTCGGCGTAGATATTTTTATTCATGCGCGCGACATCAAGCCCGATGATTTAGCCATTGCTGTGCAACAGGCCTTGATGAGTGGAACTACGCACCTGCCATTTAAATTGCAGATGATTACCAATCGTGGTGTAAAGGTATGGCCTGACGGATTTAGCGAGACGTTTTGCACCGACCATTGGCGCTGTCGATTCATGGGCGTAGACCAAACTACCACGCATGGCAAAATTATCGCGTTGCTGGTTGCTATTCATTCGGCCGGACTTGACTTCATCAAGATGGAAAATCTATGTACTTTTGATGGCGAGCCGGGATATGCCTTGGGGCAAGGACAGTAAGATCTAATTAAAGAATCGGCCGAATCACATCTGATAAGTCGCGCAGCAGATTTTCTTCTGCACGCGCGACGCGCGATGCCGCTGCTCCGGCGAGCGCCAAGGCTGACGCCGTTTTGCTGCCTGCTACTACCTTGCAGGCGATAGAAAACTCGCGCCAAAGTAAGCCATTATCGCGACAGCGGGCTTCGGCTTCAATACTTTTTAGCTCCGGAATCCAGCGGCCAGCTTCACGCAAAAAGTCGGCATACAGTTGGCGTCCCGCGTCCGCTGGGCAATCACGGCTATCCAGACTCAACGCGGCAAACTGCATGGTAGGTATTAAATCGGGGCGCTCAACCATTTGCGGTAGCTCGCGGGCAAGCGTGCGTAATGCCGGTAAGCCAATCTCGCGCCGCGCTGGATTGAGCATGGCTTCGATGGTGATGCGGATAGATTCTGCAAGCAACACATCCGTTACCGATAGTTCCAAATAGGGTGCTACGGCCATGCTATGGGGGCGCATTAGCGGGCAACCTTCACCGATACTGGCGTGATAGAAGGTATCAAAATCTATCGTTTGCGGTGTTGCATAGGCGCGATCGGCATAGGTGAGGGTGTGCGCATCAATATCGCAACCGATAATTACCACGCTGTAGAGCGGCAAATACGGTTGCTGCGGCGTGAGCACCTTGGCTGCTGCTGCGTGAGCACTTAGACGGGAGCCGTCGCATTGCGCCAAAATTGGCCGCCCTAGCATTAATTCTTCGCGAATCCAGAAGGGATCCCAAGCGCCTGCCCATTCAAGCTGCGCACCTAAAAGCCGGTAAAAATTATCCTCAAACTCGTTCGCCCGCCCACTAATATGTACGCTTGGGTTTTCATTGGGACGATTAAAATAATAAAAGCCCAAGCCGCTGCCCAAGCCAAAAATTAAGCTTTCTGAAAATACTTGCGCATCAAAACGCAGCACATTGGCAACACTGCTAGCTGCAGATTGCGATTGCGCGATGTGCAGATAATTTGATAGCGAAGCTGGCAACGAGTTTGGCAAGTAAGTAGGCAAAATTAAGACGCAATTTATTATTTTAATGATAGGTAAAGATATGAGGATGCCCTAAATAGGGCACCTTCAGGAATTTATTTGTAGTTTAAAATTACTTAGCACCCATACGAATGGCACCATCTAAACGAATTACTTCACCGTTGAGTACTTCATTTTCAACAATATGCGCGGCTAGCGCTGCGTATTCTTCAGGTTTACCTAAACGCGATGGGAACGGAATTTGTGCGCCTAAAGAATTTCTAATATCAGCGCTCATTCCCTGCAGCATCGGCGTATCAAAAATACCCGGAGCGATGGTCATGACCCGAATGCCCATTTTTGCGAACTCACGGGCAATGGGCAAGGTCATGCCATTTACACCTGCTTTTGAAGCCGCATAGGCAGCCTGACCAATCTGGCCTTCAAATGAGGCGACGGATGAAGTATTAATAATTACCCCGCGTTCACCCGAAGCAAAAGCCGGTTGCAGCGCCATTGCCGCCGCACATAAGCGAATGACGTTAAATGTACCAATTAAATTGATGTTGATCGTTCGGGTAAAGTTAGCCAGAGAATGCGGGCCATTTTTGCCGACGACACGTTCGCCGGGCGCAACACCAGCGCAATTCACCGCACCATGAATGCCACCAAATTTAGTGGTGCAAAGCGCCACAGCTGCGGTAACGCTCGCCTCATCGCACACATTCGTTTCGATAAACACGGCATTAGCGCCGCATTCGGTAGCCGTTTTGGTGCCCGCCTCGGCATTTAAATCGGCGATGACAATATTCGCCCCTTTACTGGCTAAAAGCTTAGCCGTAGCCGCGCCTAAACCTGAGCCACCACCCGCGATCAAAAATGTTGCGCCTGAAATTTGCATGATTTATACCCTAATTAGTAAGAAGCAATTCGCAAATTCTATCACCGTCACGCGGTGGTTCAACGGTATTCAAAATGTCAGTCGAATGACATTTTAATATTTTACTTAGAACTGGCCGAATTTAGCTTCGCATAAAGCAATGCAGATATTGCGACGGCATTTTCATTTGCTATACTTTTCGCATGACAATGAAATCAGGTTGGGAAGCGAATTTATGCTTGGCGTATGCCTATGAGGGGAGCCGTACTGTGTTGCGTAAGAAATCGCACACAGGGCCGTTGGTGGTGCAAAAAGTCTTGTATCCAGAAGGGCAGGGCGTGTGCCACACTATTATTGTGCACCCACCCGGCGGGATTCTCGAAGGTGATCAACTACAAATTAGCGTGCAACTAGGAGAAAGCGCCCATGTGTTATTCACCACCCCAGGAGCGACCCGTTGGTATAAAAGTAGTGGCAAACTGGCTTCGCAGCATGTCCGCATACAAGCGGCTGCCGATGCCTGCATCGAATGGTTGCCGCAGGAGACGATTTATTTTGAGCATACCCACGCGCAGAACCTTGTTATTATCGACTTAGCTAGTGGGGCTAAATTTATTGGCTGGGAAATCGCCTGCCTTGGCCGCAAGCTGGCTAGTGAGCAGTTTTTGCAGGGGCGTGTGCATCAAGCGCTGCGTGTTACGGTGGATGGCCGACCAATTTTTGCCGAACAGGGCCACCTTGCAGCAGATGATGCGGCGTTGCGTTCTGCGGTCGGTTTTGATGGGTGTGCGGTGTATGCAACCTTTGTAGCCTATGCGCCAACGCTCACCCCCCTTATGTTGGAGCAATGTCGGCAATGCGCGGCGGCAGCAGATTTGAAAATTGGCCTAACCCTAATTGGTAATCTCTTGGTAGGTCGTGCGCTGGGCGATGCGGTTGAGCCTACGCGTGATATTTTTGTGCAATGGTGGAAAATTATTCGCGAAACTGTCTGCCAACAGGTAGCCATCCCCCCGCGAATCTGGCAGACTTAAAATTAAATAACAGCAAAGAACAGCTATGGAACTTACGCCGAGAGAAAAAGATAAATTATTAATTTTTACCGCTGGGTTATTGGCGGAGCGTCGCAAGGCGCGGGGCTTGCGGTTAAATTATCCCGAAACCATTGCCTATATTTCTGCGGCGATTATGGAAGGTGCACGCGATGGCAAGACGGTGGCGGAAATGATGAGCTATGGCGCAACCTTGCTCACCCGTGCTGATGTGATGGACGGTATTGCGGAGATGATTCCCGATATTCAAGTGGAAGCCACTTTTCCGGATGGCACTAAGCTTGTGACCGTGCATCAGCCGATTGTTTGAAGCGAATTGAAGCAAATTAAGGAGCGCAGATGATTCCCGGCGAAATTTTTACGCGAGATGGCGACATTACCCTAAACGCAGGCCGCGAGACTATCGTTATGGAAATTGCAAATAGTGGTGATCGACCCATTCAAGTGGGGTCGCACTATCATTTTTATGAGACCAATGCCGCACTGGTGTTTGACCGTGAGGGGGCTTACGGCTTTCGCTTAAATATTGCGGCGGGCACGGCAGTGCGTTTTGAACCCGGACAATCACGCACCGTCAGTTTAGTTAAACTGGCTGGAAGCCGCACGGTATATGGCTTTCGCGGCATGGTGATGGGGAAATTGAAGGGAAAATTTAAGTGAATAAGATCTCGCGGCGTGCCTATGCGGAAATGTTTGGCCCCACGGTTGGTGATCGGGTGCGGCTTGCCGATACTGATTTAATCATTGAAGTGGAGCATGACCATACCGTTTATGGCGAAGAAGTAAAGTTTGGCGGTGGTAAAGTCATTCGTGATGGTATGGGTCAAGGGCAATTAACAGCGGCAAACGTTGCTGATACCGTCATCACTAACGCCTTGATTATTGATTACACCGGTATCATCAAAGCGGACGTAGGCATTAAAAATGGTCGCATCGCGGGTATCGGCAAAGCCGGTAACCCCGATATTCAGCCCAATGTGACCATTGCCATTGGCGCTGCCACCGAAATTATTGCCGGTGAGGGTGCCATCATCACCGCTGGCGGAGTGGATACGCACATCCATTTTATCTGCCCGCAACAGATTGAAGAAGCCCTAATGTCAGGTATCACCACGATGATAGGTGGGGGTACCGGGCCTGCAACCGGCACTAATGCTACCACCTGTACGCCAGGGCCGTGGCATATCCACAGGATGCTGCAAGCGGCGGATGCCTTCCCGATGAATTTAGGATTTATGGGCAAGGGTAATGTGTCGCTTCCCGAACCTTTGCGTGAGCAGGTAGAGGCTGGCGTCATTGGTTTGAAGTTGCATGAAGATTGGGGCACAACCCCCGCCGCCATTGATAATTGCCTCACGATTGCCGATGAAATGGATGTGCAAGTGGCGATTCATAGCGACACCTTAAATGAATCAGGTTTTGTAGAATCTACCATTGCTGCCTTCAAGGGACGCACTATTCATACCTTCCATACCGAAGGGGCGGGTGGTGGCCACGCTCCCGATATTATTAAGGTGTGCGGCGAAGCTAATGTGCTGCCATCTTCCACAAATCCCACGCGGCCATTTACGATCAATACTATTGATGAACACCTTGATATGCTCATGGTCTGTCACCACTTAGATCCTGCTATTGCTGAGGATATCGCCTTTGCTGAATCACGGATTCGTCGCGAAACAATTGCCGCTGAAGATATCCTGCACGATATCGGTGCCATCAGCATGTTTTCATCCGACTCACAGGCGATGGGGCGTGTGGGCGAGGTCATTATCCGCACGTGGCAAACGGCGCATAAGATGAAACAACAGCGCGGCCAGCTTGCTGAAGACGCTAAAGATAACGACAATTTTCGGGTAAAACGCTATATCGCTAAATACACCATCGCACCGGCGCTCACGCACGGCATTGCGCATGAAGTTGGCTCGGTAGAAGTGGGTAAGCTCGCTGATTTAGTGTTATGGAAGCCCGCATTTTTTGGCGTGAAGCCATCCCTTATTTTAAAAGGCGGCATGATTGCCGCCGCCGCAATGGGTGACCCTAATGCATCTATTCCTACACCGCAACCAGTCCATTATCGGCCGATGTTTGGCGCGTTTGGCGGGGCACTGCACGCAACCGCAGTGACGTTTATTTCAGCAGCGGGCTTAGTTAATAAAGACGTGCTGGCGCTGGGATTGAAGAAGCGCTTGGTGGCGGTAAAAGGCACGCGAACTTTGCGTAAAAGTGATTTACCTTTTAACGATAAAACGCCGGTGATGCAAGTAGATGCAGAAAGCTACGAAGTGCGAGCCGATGACGAGCTACTAAGCTGCGAGCCTGCCACCAGTTTGCCGATGGCGCAACGCTATTTCTTATTTTGATGGATTGAGATGCTAGAAATAAAAACCAAATTGAAGGTACGTCGCGATGCCTATACGATTGAAGTTCACGATCGCTTGGTATTGCCGTTTGATCTGCGCCAAAAATCGCGCTTGCGCACACACTTGGCTTCTGGTGTTGAAGTCGGTGTGATGCTAGCAAACGGGGAAATGCTGCGGGGGGGTGATTTACTCGTCGCCAGCGATGGCGCTGTGATCGAAGTGGTGGCGCAAATAGAGAAGGTGATGCAAGCGGATTGTGATTCAGCACTAGATTTAGCGCGTGCCGCCTATCATCTGGGTAATCGCCATGTGGCATTACAAATAGGTGCGGGTTGGCTGCGTATAGCTAATGACCATGTACTGCGGCAAATGTTGGAAGGCTTAGGTCTGGTCGTAAACGCACTCGATGCCCCTTTTGAGCCAGAGCCGGGGGCTTACGGAGTACATGGTGCACACGGCACGCACAGTGATGGTCACGGTAGCGGCCACCAACATCACCATCCCGCCGATTTGGTGCCGCCGACACACGGTGGGGTGATTCACCAGTTTGGTGCGTTTGCCAAGGCAGATGCAGATGTGGTTGAGAAAGCACACGTGCATGGCCCTAACTGTGGGCACGATCATAGCCATCCGCATGAACCACACCAAACCCATAACCACACGCATAATCACGATGACCATAAACACTGATCTGTCACTGGCGCGTTTATTGCGACTGGCTAGCCCGGTGCTGCCAGTGGGTGCTTTTAGCTATTCGCAAGCGCTGGAGTGGGTGGTGGAGTCGGGTAGGGTGCATAATTATGCAAGCGCTGAGAATTGGATTTTAGATAGCTTTACCTTAAACCTCGCACGTTGTGAAGCACCGGTATGGTTGCGTTTGCTGCAGGCTTGGAATGAAAATAAGGGTGCGGTGCTTAATCAATGGAATGATTATTTTTTAGCGAGTCGCGAAAGCGCTGAGCTCAGAGCCGAAACCGTGCAGATGGGTCGTGCCATGCGCACCATTGTTTTGCGATCTAATGAGTTTGCTCCCCGTTTTTGCAAGCAGTTAGAAGCTATCGAAGAACCATCGTACCCAAGCGCATTTACCGCTGCAATCAGCGCTTGGCATATTGATGCCCGCGCAGCATTGACAGTTTACATATGGGCGTGGGCTGAGAATCAAGTGGTCGCGGCGATGAAGTTAGTCCCCCTTGGGCAAACTGACGGACAGCGCCTATTGGCCGCTATTACCGACCATATCCCAGCAACTTTAGATGCAATTTTTGAATGCGGTGATGACAATATCGGTGCGCTGGCGCACGGGCTTGCCATCGCTTCGGCTCAACACGAAACCCAATATTCAAGGCTATTTAGATCATGAGTAAAAACACCCTACGCGTTGGCATTGGTGGCCCAGTGGGCTCGGGCAAAACTGCGCTTACCTTAGCGCTGTGTCGTGCGCTACGCGATCGCTTTAATATTGCGGTGGTCACCAATGATATTTACACTAGGGAAGATGCAGCGTTTTTGGTAGAGCATCAAGCTCTGGCACCCGAGCGTATTATCGGTGTTGAAACCGGTGGTTGCCCGCATACTGCTATTCGCGAAGACGCGAGCATCAATTTAGAAGCCGTTGGCATGTTAATGCGCCGGTTTGAAAATCTCGATGTGGTGTTTGTAGAATCCGGTGGTGATAATTTAGCGGCTACCTTTAGCCCTGAATTATCTGATCTAACACTCTATGTAATTGATGTTGCCGCTGGCGAAAAAATTCCGCGCAAAGGCGGGCCGGGTATCGTGAAATCAGATTTATTGGTGATCAATAAAATTGATCTAGCGCCCATGGTGGGAGCCTCACTTGAAGTAATGGCACGCGATGCTAAACGCATGCGTGGCGAACGTCCATTCGTGTTTAGTAATCTTAAAATTGGCACAGGATTAGATGAAATTATTAGCTTCGTGATTCAACAAGGCATGCTTACTGAAGCTACGGCGTGAGTTACCAAAATGCGGTTACGAAAATTAGCCTACCGGAAAATATTCGCGTAATCGAACGCGGCTGGCTCAATTGCAATCAGGTGTTGCTGCTTGATCCACGGGGATCAACACATAATGCTGCCATTAATATCCTGATTGATTCAGGCTACAGCACCCACGCTCAAACGACGCTCGATTTATTGGCCGCATCAGAAAATCTCGGCTCAGCATCCTTGCACCGCATCATCAATACCCACTGCCATAGTGACCATATGGGTGGTAACGCCGCTTTGCACCGCAAATACGGGTGCGGCATTACCATTCCGGAAGGTGAAGCGCGACACTTGCGGCCTTGGGATGCGCAAGCAATTTGGATGGGCTATGCCGATCAATATGCCGAACCATTTGAGTTTGATGCGGTGATGCGGGCGGGTGAAACCTTTCAAGGTGGCGGTTATACGTGGCAGGCGCTTGCTGCACCCGGTCACGATATGGATGCATTGATGTTTTGGTGTGAGACCGAGCGCATACTCATTAGCGGTGATGCACTGTGGCAAAAGGGCTTGGGCTTTGTGCAGCCGCGCAGCATAGCGGATGGCGTTAATGCCAATATTGACGCAGCATTACAAGCTATTCGTATCATTGAGGAATATGCGCCAGCCATCATTATTCCCGGCCATGGTGCACCGTTTGGCGGTGCTGATATTTCTGCCGCAATTGCATTTGCGCGGGCTCGCTTAAATGCCTTTGCGCTTGATCCGGCTAAAAATGCGCGGCATGTGATGAAGGTGATGTTTGTGTTTGCTTTACTGCATAAAGGCACGTTGCCAGTCGCTGCACTTGAGCAGTATCTGATTAAGGTGCCCTGTTATCAAGATTTGAATCAATTTTTGGATTTGTCCATGCCGCAATTGGCAGCTTGGCTGTTGGCAGACTTGCTAAAGGCGGGCGCTGTTAATGTTGTTGACGGCAATATCACTCCAACAGCGCGTGCTTAGCCGAGATAATTCAAAAGTGCTCGCCACGACTGCATGCGGAACAGTCTAAAAGTAACACATGTTCGCTTAGTTAGCAGGGATTGTGCCCAGTCATACCATCCACGTACTGTAAAATAGGGTTTCTACTAGCCGAGCCGTTACAGACCCCACCACGATCTCATGGCGTCACGTTGAACAACTAGTAGGACTGGTTTCCACAACTGAAATTCATGAAAAACATTCGCCTAAAATATTTTTTACCTATCGCAGTCGCGTTGTTGGTGCTGATTCCGGCGGCGTTAGTTGCTTGGACGAGCTGGAATGCGGCGCGTGATGCCGCCGAGGTTGTGGCGCGCGCGTTGATGAATCAGGCGGCCATTCGGCTTGATGGCGAAACCCGTGCCGATCTGGGGCAGGCGGGGCAATTGCTTGATAGCTTTGCTAAATCAAGCGATATAAACCAGCAAATTCCGGATATCAACAAAGTACAACCCATTGCCAATTTTGAAGCTGCCGCATGGGGGCCGGTACGTGGGCAAGATTTGGTGCGTTACGCTTATTTTGGAAATGCCAACGGCGAATTTCTTGGTGTGGATGCAACTAACACAGGCCCCGGTAAGCAAAACCGCGTGCGCGTTGGTGTACGCACTGCTAATGAAACGCGGCGCTGGTTTTTCTTTGCGGCACTGCCTGGTGATAGAAGTGAACCAGATAATGTTGATAGCGCCGATTACGATCCGCGCACGCGCCCTTGGTATAAAGCTGCCTTGGATGCGGCAGCAGGGGGTGCAGTAAATGCCGCTAAAGGTTCAATTCCTATTGCTGCTACCAGTACCTCAGGCGATAGTAAAAGCATGGTTAAACGCGCTTGGACATCCGTTTATCCTTCATTTTCCAAGAACGAGTTAGTAGTTACGCAGTCGGTTGCGGTATATGACAGCAACGCCGCGCTAGTTGGCGTAATTGCCGCTGATCTATCCTTAAAGCGGTTGGGCGCGGAGTTAAAAGCACTGCAGATTAGCCCAAACGGCGTGGCATTTATTGTCGATGAAAAAGGGTTATTAATAGCAACGTCCAGCAATGATGTTGTTACTGGTACGAAGGATTCCCCGCGCATGTTGGCTAGTGCCGCAACTAATAAGCTAATTCGAGCTACTGCTGAGCAAGCATTTATTACCACGGGTATCGAGCAAAGAAAAATAGTCGATTTCCATAAATTTAATGCCAACGACGTCGCCGTTATTGCACATGTTGCCACCCTAAACCAAGCGGATGACGGCCGCATTGCGGCCACCAATATACCCAAATGGCGGCTAATTATTGCAGCACCGGAATCTGATTTTACGGGTGCGTTTAATGCAAAATTAAAAGGTGCTTTACTGTGGGCGATTGGCTTATTTTTACTGGCGATCTTAATCGGGGTGTGGTTGGCGCGGCGCTTAGTGGGCAGTGTTTCGCAAGTGGTGGAAGCCGCGGCTCGTATTGGTAAAGGCGATTTATCGCGGCCAATTATGAAAAGCCGCTTTGAGGAATTTCGCCAAATAAATCATGAAATGGGCGATACCGCAGACGCGTTGCGCCAATCGCGTGATGCCCTCATGGCGCAAAACCAAATGTTGGAACAAAAAGTAGCTGAACGCACCAAGGATTTGCAGTTCCAAACCGAAGAAGCTTTGCAAGCAGTGCGTGCCAAAGCCTCATTTTTAGCGACGATGAGCCATGAAATTCGTACGCCAATGAATGGCGTGATTGGCATGACTGGACTTCTCGCGGGCACACCACTTAATGTGGATCAGCGTGATTATGTGGAAACCATCCGCACCTCGGGTGACGCACTACTCACGATCATTAACGATATTTTGGATTTCTCAAAAATCGAATCGGGCAAGATGACCTTAGAGCGTGAACCGCTTACCTTGCTGCAAGTGATTGAAGAAAGCTTTTCGCTCGTCGGCCCCTATGCCAACCAAAAAGGCTTGGAGCTGCTGGTAGAAATGGACACCGATGTACCGCATCATGTGTTGGGAGACATTACACGGTTGCGTCAAATTTTCATCAACCTAATTAACAACGCCGTAAAATTTACCGATCATGGCGAAGTGATCGTGCATGTGCGCAAGGGCGTTGGCAATATTATATTTTGTGATGTAACCGATACCGGGATCGGTATTCCACCAGACCGTATAAATGCTTTGTTTGCAGCGTTCACTCAAGTAGACGTCACCACTACACGTAAGCACGGTGGCACCGGATTAGGTTTGGCTATTAGTAAGCGCTTGGCGGAACTAATGGGTGGCGATATAACAATTTCAAGCGTGCTGGGGCGGGGTTCAACATTCTCCATTAGCATTGATGCGCCACCGTCGGCAGCGCCGCAACAAGTAGCGTTGAATACGAGAAATAATGATCCGGCAGCACTCGTCGGCAAAAAAGCGCTGATCGTTGACGATAACCCTACACATTTGCGGATTCTCACCAAGCGCCTGCAAATGTGGGGAATAGAAGTGACGACGGCAGTAGGCCCGAATCGCGCACTGGAAATATTAGCAACAAAGAACCAAACAGCGCAACACTTTGACGTTGCCATTATTGACTATCTGATGCCCATTGAAGACGGCCTTGGTTTGGGTCGAAAAATTCGCGCTAACGTAGCTACAGCAAAATTACCGCTCATCATGCTCACCAGCGTGGGCACCAGCCGTGCTGATGATACAACGCAGATTTTTAACGCGCACTTAGTTAAGCCCCCCCGTGAATCGCAATTGCTTGATGCCTTGATGACGACTGTATACGGTGCGTCGCCAGACCATAGCGCCGCCGTAGTGCAAGCGCCTACGGCTGGGTTGGGTCAGCAGTTTGCATCTTTGTATCCCTTGAAAATGCTGGTGGTTGATGATAATTCGGTAAACCGTAAAGTCGCCAGTATTATGTTGTCCAAGCTCGGCTATAGTATAAAAACCGCCGATGATGGACGTGCTGCGATTGCTGAGATTTTTGCGGCCAAAGGCACTGCAGAGCCTTACCAATTGGTGTGGATGGACGTACACATGCCCAATCTGGATGGCTATGAGGCGACTAAAATTTTACGTGATCCAAAAAGTGATTGCGCAAAATTGCGTATCGTCGCCATGACCGCCGCCGCGATGGAAGGGGATCGTGAAGCTTGCATCGCAGCGGGTATGGATGATTATGTTAGCAAGCCATTACAACATCGCGATTTGGTTGCGGCGATCGAACGGGCAATCGCTTCGGGAATATCCCCAGTAGCAGCGCAGGCCGCAACAATTGCGGCTGTTTCCACGGCAATTGTGAATGGTGAGGTGGATAAGGTCGATGCACCCGCAAGCGTCATCAATCATTTTGATGCCGAGCGTTTAGATGAGTTGGCTGAGTATGACGAAGATGGTTCCTTAGTGAGCGATTTAGCCGATGTGTTTTGTCGCCAAGCGCCGGAGATGGTAGCCAGCATTGGCGCTGCCACTGCAGCAGGTGATATTGAAGCCTTAATTAGTACAGCACACCAACTCAAAGGGGCAGCGAGTAATATCGGTGTGACAGCCGTATTTAATGCGGCCGATTTGATTGAGATGCAGTGTCGGCGCGACGGTTTATCGGCATTACAAACCAATGTAGATGTGCAAGCGGCGCTGCAAACTCTGCCCGAAAATTTAAATAAAGCCATGCTTGCGGTACGTGCCTATGCTGCAGAAGCGCGTGCCCGCGCAGTCGCAAATTCGCAAAATGGTGGAACAAATGTTTAATACAGTGCTATTAACGATCAACAAAATCGTGATGGCGTGAAATGCAAAACGGGTCGCTTTTTGATGATTTGCTTCCTGATGAAACGCCAGGAGCGAAATCGAATTTATTACCTGAAGCTGGCCTAACATCAATGCTAACGCCACTTGCCGAACAGTTACGACCGGTAACTTTAGCGGATGTGGTAGGCCAAGAACACTTAACCGCGCCCGGTATGCCATTACGTTTAGCTTTCGATGCTAAACGTGCGCACTCCATGATTTTATGGGGGCCACCGGGGGTGGGTAAAACCACCATGGCGCGGCTGATGGCGGATGGTTTTAACGCGGAATTTATTGCTATATCGGCGGTACTTTCGGGTGTTAAGGAAATTCGCGATGCGATTGAATCAGCCCAAAAAATGCGGCGCGTCAAACAGCGGCAAACCATTTTGTTTGTGGATGAAGTGCATCGCTTTAATAAGTCGCAACAGGATGCATTTTTACCGCATGTGGAATCAGGGCTGCTTATTTTTATTGGTGCTACTACCGAAAACCCATCCTTCGCGCTCAATAACGCTTTACTGTCACGCGCTACCGTGTATGTGTTGCGCGCGCTTGATGGTGGGGCGCTTAACCGGCTATTGGCACGTGCTGTTGCCCGGCGCTTACCCAATGCCAAGCTGGATGACGCTGCAGGAAAAGCGCTCATTGAAATGGCCGATGGTGACGGCAGACGTCTGCATAATTTAGTTGATCAATTGTCGGACGTCGTAGGCCTAGCAGACGTAGCACCTAATGGTATCGAAACCCCAATCACCTTGGACACCATACAAACCGTGCTGGCCCGAGGCTTGCGGCGTTTTGATAAAGATGGGGACGATTTTTACGATCAAATATCGGCACTACATAAAAGCGTGCGCGGGTCTGATCCCGATGCAGCGCTGTATTGGTTGTGCCGGATGCTTGATGGTGGCGCAGACGCGCGTTATTTAGCGCGGCGTTTAATCCGTATGGCTGTGGAAGATATTGGCTTGGCTGATCCGCGAGCCTTAGAGATGACGCAACAAGCCGCGATGGCCTATGAGCGCCTAGGCTCACCAGAAGGCGAACTAGCCCTTGCGCAAGCTACCGTGTACTTGGCGGTGGCCGCAAAAAGTAATGCCGTGTATGCCGCTTATAACGCGGTTAATGCCCTAATTAAGGCCGACGAGTCCCGCCCTGTGCCGATACACCTGCGCAATGCGCCGACTAAGCTCATGAAAACACTAGGCCACGGCGCACAGTATCGCTATGCTCATAATGAAGAAGATGGTTTTGCCGCTGGGGAAACTTATTTGCCCGATGGGCTTATAGGCCAACAGTTCTACAGCCCCACCAATCGCGGCCTAGAAGCCAAAATAGCGGAAAAGCTGGCAACACTGCGCGCCAAAAATGCGGCAGTGGTAGAAGATAAGTCGGACAACCAAACATAGCTTTCTATTGTCGCTATGTATTTCGGCCTGAAGATGCCTTAAAATTGGGGTTGTATGAAACGGCTTCAAGCATATGAAACCGTCATTCCAGCGAAGGCTGGAATCCAGTCCCTTCATCCACACATTAGCGTCACTAAAACCAAAAAAGAATCCCATGTTAGACATTCAACAACTCCGTAAAGACCTTCCCGCCGTAATCGCTGGCCTTCTCAGGCGCAATCATGTTTTTGATGAAGCGCAATTTCGCTCGTTGGAAGACCAGCGCAAATTGCTACAAGTACAAACTGAAGAGTTACAGGCCAAACGCAATGCACTATCTAAACAAATTGGCATGTTAAAGGGTAAGGGTGAAGACACGTCAGCCGTCATGGCAGAAGTAGGTGGCTTGGGCGACGCGCTTAAAAACTGCGAAGATTCCCTAGGTGTATTGCAAGAAAAGTTAAGCCAATTTTTACGCACCATTCCCAATATCCCCC
>JANMDR010000117.1:0-10737 GCA_031376425.1 Betaproteobacteria bacterium | reverse complement strand
TATGGGTATTTGCAGCCAATGTGTTGGCTTGTTTGTTGCGTAATCTATGGACTTATCTCATCATCTTCTGCGGGCATTTTCCGGCAGATGTTTATGTGTTTACTAAGCAGCAGGTGGAAAACGAAAGCCGTGCAGGTTGGTATGTGCGGCAGTTATTGGCCTCATGCAATATTGTGGGTGGTAAATTATTCCACGTGCTGTCCGGCAATTTATCGCATCAAATTGAGCATCATTTATTTCCAGACTTGCCAAGCAATCGTTATGCAGAGCTGGCACCGCGCGTAAAAGCGCTTGCCACACGTTACGGATTGCCCTACAACTCCGCATCACTCACACGCCAATTTGGCACCACAGTTTGGAAAATACTACGATTAGGTTTTCCAGGCGGCGGCGTACGAATAGTTTAAAATTTGTCTCGAAGATCGCCTAAAGCAGTCGTCCTTTAGACGTAACCGAAAATAGACTAAACGTATTTATTAATTTTTATGCTCACTAAAGATCAGTGCCGTCAGCAAGCTAATTTGCAATTTCTGGAGCAAGGCGAAAACTTCACCTTTGGCAATATTGGTGATTGCCCTCTACCGTTAGCGGTTTTATCGCAACTCAACGCTCAGAGTGCTGGGGTTGAAGCGATGCATAGCGGTGGGTTAACAGCCGTGGTTTACAAGCTACGCGTTGCGGATAAATGCTATGCGATAAAACGCGCCAGAACTGAATGCATGGTGCGCAATGATGATGGTAAGACTTCATTTTTGAATGAACTACAACGCCACGCTGAAATTCGCGCGCTGCGGGCGCAAGGTATCATTTTTCCCGGTGTTATTGCCCCAATTTATGGCGATCTTAAAGCAGGCGTGATCGTATCGAGATGGATTGAGGGGCAGCGCGTTAGCGCGTTTAATCAACGGCAGTTGCGCCAAGTTTTTATGACTGGCCGCACGTTGGTTGAACAAGGTTTTTTTGAGTGGGATTATTGTGCTGGCAATATCCTTGATGATGGCGTGCAAACATGGCTTTTTGATTTTGGTTATATGTATCGTTTTGATCCCCTGCGGGAGTTCAATAGTGCAGGTGATGGAACTAATATGCCGATGTTTCATCTGGCAGAACGCATTGAATCGCGTAATGTATTTTCATGGTTGCTAGACGTTGAATTGAGTGCAGGTCGTGCCGCCGCTATCGATCACTTTCGCGTGGTGAAGGATGAGGCGCTGGAGTGTTACCGGCAATGGCAGGCAAATTTAGCAGATCAGCACGCTGATTCTTTGGTATTAGCATGGATCGGCGGATTCGTGATGCAGTGGGAGTCTGTTCTTAAAGCCGAAGCAAATGACGAATTAGGTTCGCTCTATTTGAATGAGGGTTGGCGTTCGCATGTTGCAGATTTAAATGATGATTTGCATGGTAAATCGTGTACGCAAAAGACCTTGCAGCGCGCGGATTGGCTTATTCGCGTGATAAGCGGTGCCGAGTACCCGCAATTGTTGGCTAGCGGTGGCTTCTCGGTAACGGATGCAGCAGTGAGTCAGGCGCAATTGCTGGCGCGCTATCAACAAATGCGCTCGTTCGCGGAAAGCTATCTGTTGGCGCATTGACGCAGTGGTTTATGTATTACTGCTTGTAGATGCGTTGTTTAAGGAGGTTTTTTAAGAATGCTAGAGAGCACGCTTTCCTGTCTATATAAAGTGCACTTATCTGTTACATTAATAACGTTACTAATGCTAAATTTTTGAAGCAAAATCTAATATGAAAATTAAAAAATCACTTACAGCCCTTATTGTATTTGGGGTTGCAGTATCGTCATTAAACGTGGCCGCGCAGATAGTTTATAAAACGATAGGGCCAGATGGTAAGGTAATCTATTCGGATCATCCGCCCGTTGACAGCAAAACGCAAAGCACGCTATTAAACGGACCGAAAGCTGCGTTGGAAGTCAAAACAGATAAAGTCGTTGTACCGGAAAATGACCCCAAAAACAAAGCAGCAAAAACGGCATCTAAAAAAACCGTGGGCGCTGACGGCACCTCATCGGGTGCCACGCCTGCGGTCAATAACGATGCGCTTGAAGGCGCGATCATTGGCGTGATGGGTATGGAATCACTGGTATTACAAACTGAGCAGGCGTGTGTAAATACGCTGCCTACTTCTATGAAACGCTATAGTGGTGCGGCAACTGGCTGGCGCGAGCGTAATGCTGGTTTAATCTCGCAGCAACGACGACTACTCGCAACGGTGTTTGATGCCGATAAACGTCGCTTGATAGTGATGGGAATTAAGAACAAAAATGATAATGCTTTTGTGCCGTTTAAAACTGCCAATATGGCAGCGAAAATTAATTGGTGCGACCAGTCAATGAAAGAAATAGAAAGTGGTGCAATGGATGTATTTAATAATCCCAAACTCGCGCCGCCAATCATGAATTACCAAGCCAAATAATTACCTCGCCACCACGGTTTCTAATCATGTTAAAAAATATACTCGGCATTTTATTGTCAGTGCACATTGGTTTTTTTGCGCAAAATGCACTGGCAGCTGAACCGATCAATATAGCGGCTATTGAACGGATTGAACCGCCGTTTTGGTGGATCGGAATGAAAAGCGAAAAGTTGCAATTGATGGTGCATGGCAAAAATATCGCAGCGTATATTCCGGAAATCAGCTATCCCGGGGTGAAGGTGGATGCGGTAACAAGGCTTACTTCCCCTAATTATGCGTTCATTGATTTACGTTTGGCACCAGATGTGGCGCCTGGCAAAATGAACATCATCTTTAAATTGGGTACGCAGAAAATTGAATATGCCTACACTCTGCTGCAACGAGAAAAAAATTCCGCAATGCGCAAGAGTTTTACGAATGCCGATGTTATTTTAAATTTTATGCCTGATCGTTTTTCAAATGGCGATCCAAGCAACGATAATCTACCCGGTTTTATTGATCCGCTTAATCGCGCAGATGATAGCGCTGGGCGGCATGGTGGCGATATTAAGGGCATAGAAAACCATCTCGACTATCTTGCCGAGATGGGCTACACCATGCTCTGGCCCACCCCCCTCACTGAAAGCAATCAGGCTAAGTATTCTTATCACGGCTATGCGGCAACAGACACTTATAAAATTGACCCACGCTACGGTAGCAATGGCGACTATAAGCGTTTGATAGATAAAGCACGCAGCAAGGGTATTGGCATGATTATGGATGTGGTGCTAAACCATATTGGCTCTAATCACTGGTGGATGAAGGATTTACCAACTAGCGATTGGCTTAGCCTAGATTCAAAATTTGCTCCTACTTATCATGCCCGTACAACGGCGACTGATCCCTATTCGGCGAAGGTAGATAAAGCTAACTTCACCAAAGGTTGGTTCGAGCCGAATATGCCCGATATGAATCAACAAAATAGCTATGTTGCGACTTACCAAATTCAAAACTCAATTTGGTGGGTGGAATATGCTGGCTTGGCGGGTATTCGCGTTGATACCTATGGCTATTCTGATCACGCTTTTTTAAGCGAATGGAGTCGTCGTTTGAGTGAAGAATATCCCGCGCTAAATATGGTGGGTGAAGAATGGAGTATTAATCCCATCGTCGTTTCTTATTGGCAAAAAGGCAAGCAAAATCCGAATGGCTATGTATCATCCTTGCCGAGCTTGATGGATTTTCCGCTAAACGATAGTTTACGAAAAGCGCTCGTCGAGCCCGATGATTTTCAATCTGGATTTCGCTCCTTGTATGAGCGCTTAAATGACGATATCGTCTATCCCAATCCAAATAACCTAGTGTTGTTTGAGGGTAATCACGATATTGGCAGGCTTTATAGTGTTCTTGACGAAGACCTAGATTTATACAAAATGGCAATTGCCTACGTCGCTACTATGCGCGGCATTCCGCAGTTCTATTACGGCACCGAAGTTTTAATGACGAGTCCGAAGAAGCGCGATGATGGGGCGTTTCGACGCGATTTTCCCGGTGGGTGGGCAGGCGATAAAATCAATGCCGTTACGGGCGCAGGTTTAACGGATCGCCAAAAAGAAGCGCAAGCTTTTGTAAAGAAATTGCTTAACTGGCGTAAAACGCAGCCAGCGATTCACGCTGGCAAGCTGATGCATTATGCGCCAGAAGACGGCACCTATGTTTATGTGCGCACGGATGTGTCTACGAATAAAAAAGTGATGGTGGTATTCAATAAAAACAAAAAAGAAAAATCATTAGCAATGGCGCGTTTTGTTGAAGCGCTGGGCAACGCCACAGTTGGGGTCGATGTAATTAGCGGCAAAACTTATCGCATGGAAACGGCGCTTACTGTCCCAGCACGGGCGGTACTGGTGCTTGAATTAAAATAGTATTTCGTTAATCCAGCTCATCAAGGCGTCATGCCAAACTTTATCATGTCACGTGTTGTTCGACAGTTCACCAAGCCAGCTGCTGCGCTGGTTGCGGTATTGGCTGTGGGTACAGTTGGCTATTTAATCATTGGTGGGTCGGCGACGACGGTTGTCGATGCGCTCTACATGACCTTTATCACCATCGCCACTATTGGGTATGGTGAAGTCATTGACATGACGGGTAAGCCTGGTGCACGCATTTTTACGATGTGCATCGGTTTTGCGGGTATCGGTGTTACAAGTTATATTTTTTCTAAGGTCACGGCGTTTATTATTGCCGGTGAATTCAATACCGTACTACGGAGACGTAAAATGTTGAAACGTATTTCTCAACTTTCAGGGCATTACATCATCTGTGGTGCGGGTCGCGTTGGTGCCAATGTAGCGCACGAGCTAGAAAAAACGAATAGGGCTTATGTGCTCCTAGATATTGTCGATACTGCCATAAAGGGTCATGCCGAACGCTACCCGCACGCATTGTATGTATTGGGCGATGCGACCGAAGATGAAATGCTCGAAGAAGCTGGCATTAGGCGTGCCGCAGGCGTATTTGCGGTGACGGGTGATGATAATCGTAATTTGGTGATTACCCTTTCGGCAAAGCAGATTAACTCGGCTTGTCGGGTTGTGGCGCGTTGCCATGAAGTGAATTATTTTTCCAAGATGGAGCGCGTCGGGGCAGATGCAATCGTATCGCCTGATTTTACCGGTGGTATGCGCATTGTATCGAGCATGGTGCGTCCGCACGTGGTCGATTTTCTCGACGAGATGTTGCGTGCAGATGGCGATTTGCGCGTAGAGCAAATTGTAACGGGGCAACCCACTGCAGGTAATACCGTCGCTAAGTTTGCACCGCAAAGTGTGGAATATGTAGTCTTGGCAATGCGAACCGCAGCAATGGATACCGTGTTTAATCCTTTACCTGAACGGGTGCTACAGGCAGGCGATGTTGTGGTGGTAATGGCAACACCAGCAGGTAGACGCACGCTTGAACATCGCGCCGCTGCTGGTGTGAGTGCTTAAGTAAAATTTACAGAGTTGCTAAAAAATCCAGTAACTGCTGACGTTGCTGCTGATTCAAACGATTATAACGATCCCGAGAAACTGTGCCTTCACCTTCATGCGCACGAATCGCTGCATCTACGGTATTGGCGCGGCCATCATGCAAATACCGATTGCGCGCGCGTAAACCCCAAAGTGGGGCAGTGCGCATTTCGTGCATTGTTGCACTTGATTGGGCGATGCCGTCGTTAAGTCTGCCCATGTCATGCAACAGTAAATCTGAGTAGAGATTTACCGGCTTGCGATCAAGCGCTGGTATTGCATTTAATCCTGTGTGCAATGTGACGGTATGGCACGATGCGCAGCCTAATTGCGTGAATGAGACTTCGCCTGCTATCGCTTGCGCATTCATCGGTAAACGCGGCGGTGGGGCTAGCAGCCGCATATAGTCGGCAACCAAATCAATGTCACCACGCCCGTCGGTATCCAGTACATCTTCTGGGTCTACAGTGCGCTTGAATCTGGCTAGCAATGCCTGATCGCCATTTGGTGCATTCTCCTTAGGGAAGAAGCGATTGGTAATGCCCATTTCATTGCTATAGGCGTCGGCTGAAAACGCGAGAATGGAAGCTAACTGTGATTTCCAGCCGAATCGGCCAACGCGTTTTTCACCGGTGGTAATGTCGATCACTTCCGCCGCACGTCCACGTACACCATCTGGTTTGACAATGCTGCCATTTTGAATCAAGGTGCTATCGGGAATAGCTTCAATCAAGCCTAAACCAAATAGCGGTGTAGATATGCGTTGCGCTACTACGTTGGCTTCATGGGGAATGGTTTCGCGTACGGCGGGATTGACGGCGAAGCGCTGCAGCAATGAGCCACCCAATGATTCTAAGGGATCAAATTTATCATTTTCAACGCGCCCGAAGCGGGTGACGGTGGTATTGCTGCCACCGCCAACAGCGGGTGCAGAGTGACACTCAGCGCAAGACCTGCCATTAAATATTGGGCCAAGTCCCCCTTCTGGTGTCTCGACATTTACAAACTCTTGACGGCCTTCTTGAAACGCCGCCATGAGCTTATCGGAAAGCCCGCTTAGCGCTTGCCCGAATCCTTGAAGCGCTGCAGGTGTCTGCGGCGCACTAGGAGGTTGTGCGGGCGGCGCAGGTGGGGTAGGTAGGGTAGGTGGTGCGGGTGGTGGTGTAGGCAGCCGTGGCGCGTTAGGTGGTGGTACAAACTGGGCAATAGCAGTGGCGCCAGCAAGTATTGACACGACAATTGCCGTGCGTAATATTACCTTCTTACCTTGATACAATTTTTTGATATGACGTTTCATGCGTTTCTCCTGAAAACGTGAGTTTGTGGGTTTGCATTTTTAGCATTTGCAAATGATTAATCGCGCCGTGGTGGCTCGCCCTGCGGACGGGGTGGCCGGTTAGCCTGCTTAAACTCCTCGTAGCGGCCTAGTTGCTCCGCGTTGAGAATTTTTGCAAGCTTTTGTTTCGTTGCTGCGTGAAGCGCATCGTTTTTTGCGCGCATCGCTTTTCGCAATTCCTCGGCAGCTTTTTGCTCCTCTTCTAATATCGTCTTCACTGCCTTGGATTGTTGGGCGTTCAGCTTGAGGCTGCTGAGTAGTTCCATTGTTTTTTCGGCGTGATGACTAGCTGGCGGTGGTGAGCCGGGCTGACCCATTGGTTCTTTAGCCCGTCCGTTCGGTTGTGGTTGTGCGATAGCACTTGTGATCGAAATACCATAGATGCTAGCCGCTAGCGTCAATGCCAAGCTTGATTTAGCCAGTGCGCTGCAGGTGTTGAAGTTGAACATGATGGACTCCGAAAATTGATCAGAATTGTGGGCTTGATGCAGTGTGATTAGCGCTATGAGTTGAGAATAATCGGGCAATGCGTAGTCACTGCGCAGAAATTAAGGAGAAATTATGGAGAATATCTTTTTGAAGATTCCGTTTAGTGTGCAAACCTAGTAAGGTGTAGTTAAACGGCGTGGAAACTCCTCAATAACAAAGTCACGATGCGCATACCTCTCTGGGCAAGACTATTTCTCACCTTCGCGGCATTGAGCGTGGTGGGTTTGCTCGCGCTCACGCTGTTGCAAAAGCGTAGTTTTCAGCGCGATTTTTTGTTGTACGTTAACCAGCAAGCCACAGCGCGCGCGCAAGCCGCCGCAACTGCAATGGGGAAGCGCTACGAAGAAGTGGATAATTGGAGTTTTGTTAACGCGCGGCCACGTACGTTTGCCAGTTTTTTTGATGGTAGGCAGTCTACATTGACGGTTGACGCGGCGGAGGACGAACGTGAGCGCCGCCCCCCACCGCCTCGCGGAACAATGGGGCGCGGCGGTAACGGCCAACCGCCGCTACCAAGGGGCGATGGTGACCCTGATCGCCCGCCTCCGTCTCCTCCTGCAATCGCCGGAGCAGATGTACCACCCCGCTTTGATGAACGACCACCACCACCACCACGAGAAGGCCGTCGTCCGCCACAGCAACGCATTGATGCGCTTAATATTCAAACGCGGGTAGTGTTGCTCGACGGTGCGGGCAGACCTATCGTGGGTAATGCTGCGGTGCCAATGGATTCGCCTCGCGTGCCGATCTTAGCGAATGGCATATTGGTGGGTCAGTTACTAATCGCATCGCAACCAGCGTTAGAAAGTGATATTGATGTGGCCTTTGCGCAATCGCAATCGCAGCATGCCTTCATTGCCGCGTTAGGTGTGTTGGTGGCAGCGCTACTCGCAGCCTTGGTGTTAGCGCGCTGGTTGTTGGCACCGGTCAAAACATTAGGTCAGCGCATGCAGCAACTCGCCGCAGGAGATTTTCGCGAGCGCATTACGACAACGCGCACTGATGAGCTCGGTGAGTTAGCGCTGAATTACAATCGTTTGGCTGAAACATTAGTGCGCAACCAAGAAGCACGACGCTCTTGGGGTGCCGATATGGCGCATGAGTTGCGTACGCCAATTGCGATATTGCGCGGTGAAATTCAACTTATGCAAGACGATTTGCGGCCAATGAATAAAGCGGCGATGGAATCGCTGCAAGCAGAATGCACGAGGCTCATGGCATTGGTTGAGGATCTTTATCAATTGGCGCTTTCCGATGCCGGTGCGCTCTCATATCGCTTTGAAATCTGCGATTTGAATACAATGGTTAATGACATAATGCATGATTTAGGCCGCAATCTTCAAGCGGCTGGATTAGACACTGAAACTGCCTTAAGCGCCACAGCCTTACCCGTACGTATCGATGCGCAACGGCTAACGCAGCTATTTACCAATGTATTCACCAATAGCCAACGCTATACCGACGTTCCTGGTAAATTTAAAATCACCACACTTAAGGAAGGTGATACAGCAATCATATATATGGATGATTCAGCACCCGGTGTGCCTACCTCAGCATTGCCCAAGCTCTTTGATCGCTTGTTTCGCGTTGAAACATCGCGTAATCGGGCTGAAGGTGGTGCCGGCTTGGGCTTGGCTATTTGTAAAAATATTGCGGAGGCACATGGCGGTGCCATTACTGCCAGCGCCTCGCCGTTGGGCGGATTGCGTATCACCCTAACATTGCCTATCGTGCGCGGTCATGAAACTATTCCCGTGCTTAGTGATACATCCAAAGGTGCGCAATGACTGCGCTAGCAAAGACGATACTCATCGTCGAAGATGAGCTCAAGATTGCGGCAATTTTGCGCGACTATTTACACGCCGAAGGTTATCTGACCTTGCATCTAGATAACGGCAATCGCGTGATTGATAACGTGCGCGAAAACATGCCGGATGTGATTTTGCTGGATTTAATGCTTCCGGGTAAAGATGGTTTAACGTTATGTCGTGAACTCCGCGCCTTTAGCAATGTGCCCATCATTATGTTGACCGCACGCGTCGAAGAAATTGATCGTCTACTGGGCTTGGAACTTGGTGCAGACGATTATGTATGTAAACCCTTTAGCTCGCGTGAGGTGGTAGCGCGGGTCAAAGCGCTGTTGCGTCGCGCCGTCTTTACAACCAGCGTTGACCTAACGGCGACGGGCACCGCAAAACGGCAAGCCCCTATCACCCTGGATGCAACACGTTTTAGCGCCAGCGTGGCGGGGGTGACGTTGGAATTAACACCGGTAGAGTTTAGGTTGTTACAAACCTTAGCCGCACAGGTCGGGCGGGTGTTTTCGCGCAATCAGCTCATGGATTTGTTATATGTAGATCACCGCATTGTGAGTGACCGCACGGTAGATAGTCACGTAAAAAATTTGCGGCGCAAAATAGTCGAAGCAGGTGGTGAAGAAGACTGGCTGCGCTCAATCTATGGAATGGGCTATAAGCTTGAGTGGTAGGGCGCGGTAGTAAATAGAGTGCTGAAAGCCTTAGAATAGGGCTTAATGCAAATTTCTTTATCACTCCTAAACTATTGGCAATAATGACTAGCCCTACCGAAACGCCAGCGCAAACTGCGCCGTCCAAGCAAAAAATTGCGCCTACAAAAGAAGAAATGTTATTGCTACCCCCCTTTGCTGGGCTGACGAGAGAGGCCATTTTTGTGCCGACAAGCTTGGTTGAATTTATGCAGGCAGCGGCTGAAATTAACGCCGCCGGTATCGTTGGCTTTGATACTGAGTCGAAGCCCACTTTTGCAAAAGGGGAGGTGAGTGAAGGTCCCCATGTCGTGCAGTTTTCCACCTTGGAGCGTGCCTATATTTTCCAGCTTTGTTACAAAGAATGTTGGCCTATCGTAGCCGAGCTATTGCAATCAAAAACAGTCACTAAAGTGGGGTTTAGTTTAGGTTCGGATCATGGCCAAATTTTGGCGAAGTTTGGCGTGAGGGTAGAAAAGGTGCTCGATATGGTGTCGGTATTTAAGCGCCAAGGTTATCGCGGCACCACTGGCGTTAAAACGGCGGTGGCAATTGTGTTTGCACAGTATTTTAGAAAATCAAAACGCATCTCCACCACCAACTGGTCAATGCAGAAATTAAATGATTCACAACTGCTTTACGCTGCTAATGATGCTTATGCGGCAATAAAAGTTTTTGATGGGCTGAATTTGATGCACGAAATAGTATGACTCTAGGCATAAGTTAAGGCACACGCTGAATCATAAAAGTATGATTTCTCTATTGCGGGCGATGCTGGAAAGACTGAAAGGCTGTCCGCTGCTTTAATTTCAGCATTACGTTGCTGTGGTGCGGGATATCTGCACTCTATTGCGCCCATTTCGCTTTGCATTATAGAGTGCAGCATCGGCAGATGCGGGAAGCGAATTGTGTAACGAGTTTTGCTACTGCTGGTAATAGAGTGATTACCAGCGAATTTGCTGGTGACACTTATAATATTA
>JANMDR010000088.1:0-11897 GCA_031376425.1 Betaproteobacteria bacterium | reverse complement strand
AATGGTAATAGCGTTGGTGTGGACGGCTTTGAAGTCACGATGGATTGCGTGAATCAAACACCGTTTGCGGAAGTGTGTCTGGCCATCACCCCCATGCTGGCATCCATCAGCATTACGGTAAAGCTCAATATGGTGTCGTTTACCAATATTTTTCCAAAGCTCAGAAAGTTTGATACTAGCTTTTATGTGATGGGCTACGGTACGTCGACGATGGATGCTTATTTTCCGCTTGAGGCCCTTTTAAATAGCGTCGGCGCGCCAGAGTCGGGTCGTGGCGACGGCAATTGGGCGCGTTATGCCAATCCCAAGGTGGATGCCTTGCTTGCCCGCATCAAAGTTGAAATGGACTCCACGAAACGTAACGCGCTTATTGCTGAAGTGCTCACCATTGCGCGCGACGATGTAGCAGTCATCCCGATATATCAAATGACGGGTGCGTGGGGCACGCGCAAAAATATTGATGCACCGTATGCACCTAATAGCTATTGGTATTTTTATCGGTTTAAGGTTAATTGAGGTGGTGAAATATACTGTAGGCACCCTTGACCCGAAGGTAGTCTCTCTTGCGGGGAAATAGGGTGCCTAAAGCATTATTTGAGTTATAAATTAAAGCTTCATTCCGCCACTTGCATCAATTATTTGGCCGGTCGTCCATGCGCCGTCTGGTCCGGCTAAAAACGCCACTACGCCAGCGATTTGATTTGGTTGACCAATGCCAGATAGCGCTTGCACTTGCTTTAGCATGTCTGTGCCACCGGGTTGGTGAATCCAAGAGCTCATCTGGGTATCTATAGCGCCTGGAGCCACAGCGTTGACGGTGATGTTTCTACTGCCGAGCGCACCTGCGAAATGTAAAGTCAGCGCGTCCACATAGCCTTTAGTGGCGGAGTACGCCGGAATACCCGGAAAATAGACGCGCGTAACGGCAGACGATAAATTGATGATGCGCCCACCATCGGGAATTTTTGCCAGCAGCTTTTGAGTTAAGAAAAATACACTTTTCATATTGACGTTGCTTAACTCGTCAAACACGGCTTCCGTGGTTTCTTCGATGGTTGCAAATGGTGCAATGCCGGCGTTGTTCACGAGGATATCAATGTGGGCATGTTGAATTGTTGCCGCTAACTTTGCAGGGCCGTCGCCTTTAGATAAATCCGCTTGGATAGCACTGGCTTTGCCACCCAATGCAGTAATGCTGGCGACCACATTTGCAGCCTCAGCTGCTGAGTTGCCGTAGTGAACAATAACTTCAGCGCCGTCAGCGGCGAGGCGTTTTGCAATGGCTGCACCAATACCACGTGAAGCGCCGGTGATAAGTGCGACTTTGTTACTTAGAACTTTAGACATATGAACTCCGTAATTGAACGATTGGTCAAATTAAAACTAAAAAAACAAGCCGATATGGTTTATATGGCTTGGGTGCTTACAACAAACTACTAAAAGGTGCGATTGGATTGTGTCGGTTAATTTTTACTCAGTATTGAAAGGGTACGCTTTACGGTTTTGCGTAAGCGTTGGGTTTGGCGAGATTGCTGGGTTGGGTGGGTTTGATGGGTTTGACTTAAGGCACGGCTTGATACCCGCAAACCGCTCACTATTGTCATTAAAAAATCGGCAAGATCTGCGGGCGCATCCGTGTTTTGAATGCTACCGTCAGCTTGTCCGCGTTTAATTGCTTGAACCAGCATGTTTTGCGATGCGTCCCACTTGCTGCAAAGGTTAGCGCTAATCGCGTCGTCAGCAATTCCTTCCAATAACCCTGAAGATACGATACAGGAATGCTCAGCCGCATTCTTGCTTGAACAAGCATCAATCAATTGATCAAAAAAAAGTGCAATGGCTGCCATACCGTTAGGCGCAGTTTCCATCAGCGCGATCACCTCGCCATAGCGCGCGGTGGTGCAATCTACCGCTTTTAAGTACAAATGTTGCTTGTCGCCAAAACTATTGTAAAGACTTTGCTTACCAAGGCCCGTTGCCTCTGTAAGCATTGCGATTGATGTGCCGCCATAACCGTGCGCGGCAAATACATCGGCCACATTGTTGATTACGTCTTCATCTGAAAATAGTTTTGTCCGACCCATTTGCGGAGCTTACAGATAATTGAATGATCGGTCAAGTACAATATTAGAAGCTAAGTGTGTATTTTTCAGACTCAATTTTTAGCGTTGCTTGCACACCAAACGGAATAGTTAACTTACGGGGCACATGGCCGAAGGGCAGGTTGGTTAGCACGGGTATGCTGTCGCCCAACAAGCCGCGCAAGGTATCGAGTACATGTTCCATGCCATAGGCAAAGCGTGAGCCAGCGGGATCGCAATCGGTAAAGTCGGCTAACAAAATAGCGCGTTGCTTTTGCAAAATACCGGCATGAAATAGTTGAAAAAACATGCGCTCAATGGCGTAGGGGTCTTCATCAATTTCTTCGATAAACAAAATGCCGCCTTCAATATTTGGCATATAGGGTGTGCCCACTAAATGCGAAACCAGTGACATATTGCTGCCCCAGATTGCGCCGGTGTGGGTCTGCGGGGTGTAAAGATGCGCTACGTTTACCGTGTGCGTAGTCGCTTCGCCTCGGAGTGCAGGCCAACAATGCGCGTTCATAAACTGCAGCTCGGTATTGGTTTCTGCCGTAATTTCAGTGTTGAATAAATCTGGAAAATCCACCGCCGCCATCGGACCTGCATAAGTGATGAGATTGCTTTTTGCCAAGGCCGCCAAGTTAAAGGCGGTAAAGTCGCTAAAGCCGATTATTGGTTTATTCGCTGCCTTAACCAAATCCCAATCAAGTAAATGCAGCAAGCGCGAAAAGCCGTAACCGCCCCGCGCCATCATTAGGCAATCCAGCGAAGTGTCTGCAAGCAAAGCGTGAAAGCTCGCCACGCGCTCGGCATCGGTACCTGCGAAGTAGCGCCACTGTAGGGTGGCCGCGGGTTCGACGATAACGTGGTGGCCAAGCGCTTCGAGGGCGCGCACGCCAAGGGCTAAACGCTCGGGAACGACTGCGCCAGCGGCTGAGAAGATGCCAATGCGGGCTGAGGTGGGTAATGGTTTGGGGTGGGTGTAGATCATGGTGTCGTTGTGTGGCTGGAGATGGCAGTATTTAGGGTGTTTTCGGGGTATAGCTCGGTTTGGTTTCGTTCCCCCTCTCTCCCACGAGGGGAGAGAGGAGCCTGACCGATGATGTTTTTAAAACTGGCAATCTTGCTTAACTTTCTGAAAAACAGAAATTATTGATGATTGAAACTGATGGGAAAACAGTGGCACCCTAAAACTTATACTCCTCTCTCCCTGCCCGAAGGGTATGGGAGAGAGGCCGGGAGAGAGGGGGTAGGTCATGAATCTACCGCCGCCAAAGCACAGTACTATTTCCGCTGCGCCTGCGCGTCCACCACCGCCAGCGCCGTCATATTAATTATCCTGCGCACTGTTGCCGTTGGCGTCACAATATGCACCGGCTTAGCTGCGCCCAATAAAATAGGACCAATAGTTATGCCGCTACCGGCGGCTGTTTTCAGGAGATTGAACGAGATATTGGCGGCATCTAAGGTTGGCATAATTAGCAAATTTGCCTCGCCTTTTAAGCGCGCCGATGGAAACGACGTGCTGCGTACTTCATCCGATAAGGCGGCGTCGCCATGCATTTCGCCTTCTACTTCTAGGTCCGGTGCGCGGGCGTTAATGAGTACTAAGGCTTCGCGCATTTTCTGTGCACTGGGGGCGTCACTCGTGCCGAAATTGGAATGCGAAAGCAGGGCGGCTTTAGGTACTAACCCGAAGCGTTTAATTTCTTCTGCTGCCAAAATCGTCATCTCCGCAACTTGTTCAGCCGTGGGGTCAACATTCACATAGGTATCGCAAATGAACACCGTGCGCTTTGGGAGCATGAGCAAGTTCATAGCGTAGAAATGCTTCACACCAGCTCGACGGCCCACTACTTGTTCAACATATTGCAAGTGCAAATCATGGGTGCCAAAGGTGCCGCAAATCATGCCATCGGCGTCGCCTTTGTTAATCATCATCGCACCAATTAAGGTTAAGCGCCGCCGCATTTCTATCTTGGCGTAAGTCTCAGATACGCCGCGTCGCTGCGTTAGCTCATAGTATTTTTGCCAATAGCTGCGGTAGCGATCATCATGCTCTGGATTTACCACTTCAACATGCTTGCCTAGTTCAAGGCGCAGGCCAAATTTTTCAATACGTTTTTCGAGCACCGATGGGCGACCAATCAGAATCGGTTTTGCCAAGCCTTCATCCACAACAATTTGCACGGCGCGAAGCACACGCTCGTCTTCGCCTTCAGCGTAGACAATGCGCTTCGGCGCTGCTTTGGCTTTACCGAACACTGGCTTCATGATTAAGCCAGAATGATATACAAATTGATTTAAACGGTCACGATAGGCATCCCAATCGGTAATTGGGCTGGTGGCCACACCAGAATCCATCGCCGCTTGCGCTACGGCTGGCGCAATTTTGGTGATTAAGCGCGGATCAAACGGTTTGGGGATTAAATACTCGCGGCCAAAGCCGGTGGCAGTTTCGCCATAGGCCATTGCCACAATATCATTTTGCTCGGCCATCGCTAAGTCGGCAATAGCGTAAACTGAGGCCAATTTCATCGCTTCATTGATGGTAGTTGCGCCCACATCGAGCGCACCACGGAAAATAAACGGAAAGCACAGCACATTGTTAACTTGGTTTGGATAGTCCGAGCGACCCGTGGCGATGACCGCATCGCTACGTACTGCGCGAATTTCTTCCGGCAGAATTTCCGGCGTTGGGTTGGCGAGTGCCATAATCAGCGGGTTTGCCGCCATTTTGGCCACCATCTCACCCTTTAGAACGCCGCCTGCTGATAGACCTAAGAAAATGTCTGCGCCGCCGATTACATCAATTAATTTGCGGGCATCGGTTTTCTTGGCATAGCGGGCTTTGTTCGGGTCCATCTCTTCAACGCGGCCTTCATACACCACACCGGCGATGTCAGTAACGAGAATGTTCTCCATTTTTAAACCCAGCGCAACGAGCATATCTAGGCATGCTAATGCCGCTGCACCGGCGCCTGACGCTACCAGCTTGACCTCATCAATTTTTTTGCCGACAACGCGCAAGCCGTTGACTACCGCCGCGCCTACTATGATTGAGGTGCCGTGTTGGTCATCATGAAAAACCGGAATTTTCATCCGCTCGCGCAATTTGCGCTCTACATAAAAGCATTCTGGCGCTTTAATGTCTTCTAAATTTATGCCACCAAAGGTGGGTTCTAGCGCCGCAATAATATCTACTAATTTATCGGGATCGTTTTCATTTACTTCGATATCAAATACATCAATACCGGCAAATTTTTTGAATAAAACCGCTTTACCTTCCATGACCGGTTTGGCTGCGAGCGGTCCAATATTGCCTAAACCTAACACTGCAGTACCATTGGTAATCACCGCAACTAAGTTGCCGCGCGAGGTATATTGCCGCACCGATGCGGGGTTTTCGACAATAGCTTCGCAGGCAAAGGCAACGCCGGGCGAATAGGCAAGCGCTAAGTCACGTTGAGTACCAAGCTGCTTCGTGGGGGAAATTTCAATTTTGCCGGGTGTGGGAAATTCATGATATTCCAGCGCGCTTTTCTTTAAATCATCAAGACTCATAGTTTGTTCCGCAGTGCGGCTCCTCGTTTTTTTGGATTCTATTGAAGTTTAGCATGGGGTGAGCGAGTGCTTTCTCTAACGCGCAAGGACTTCATGCAGATACTGCATAAGCAGACGTGTAATATTTTGGAAATGCAATATTAGAGTGCTTCCCAGATTTTTTGCTGTTTGGCTGGATCACTTTTCTGGTCGTGGCTGTGGCAGCATCGGCGGTGGTAAGGGGTTGTCGCGTAGCCTTAAAAATTTAAATCCGGCTAGTACCTTACCCGGCTTGCCGTTCGCCGCTTGACGGGCTTCACGTTCAGTGGCGCGGTTAATAAAGCTCTCAAATGTTTCCTCGCGCACGGCAGGTTCAGCCGAATGTAAAAAATGGCGTTCACCGTTGGCACTAATAACCACTAAACCGACATGCGAAGCCCAATAATTGCCGTTTTGGCCAGAGATGACGTTAACGAAATCGCCTTCGTTTAGCTGATTGGCAATTTCAGTCACCATGGCTTTGGGCACATAGCTTTCGGTCGTTTTTTCAATCGGAATAGTGCGATCAATCTTGTAGCGCGTTTTTAGAAACTTTTGGCGGTCTATTGTTAGCGCATAGCTCCCCGCACGCGCACCTGCAAGCTGTTGGGTAATGTCTTGCACTAGCCACGCGTTTTGCGGATTCCAATCCGTTTCTGTGTAATGGTTACGTGTTGCCACGCCGATAATGCCATCACGGTAGCGGATGCGTTGCAGCACCCAAAAGAAATCCTCCCACGAATTCGCCAAAGCCATTGCATAGGTGTGTTCAGCAAAAACAACGCAATCGCTTTTTTCTAAATTAAATAGGGGCTGGTCGTCAATCGTTTCATAGGGAAACTCACCGAGTAAATACAGCTCATAAGGCTGGCCAATATTTTTACGTGCCAGATGTGCAATGCGTGCAGAGAGCTTGGGCTCAACCAACTGCAAATAGCTAATATAGCGCCCCGTCTCTTCTGGTTTCATTCGAAAAAGTGGTTTATTGAGGAGCTTGTTAAGCTCAGATTCTGCCATCTCAATTTTTGCGGCGGCAGCAATTTGTGCGGCGGTGGCGGTAACCGTTGCCGGTGCAGTCGTGGTGATGGTAACGGTGCTTGCGCAGCCGGATACGGTAAATAACAAAATCGCAATTAAGCATAATTTATTTAGCATAATTATTGGCTCAGTGATGTTTTTGAAAATGCTTTAAATAGGGCTTCTTCAGGTTCGATAATCAATGGCTATGAGCGGTGGATTCGCGTGCCGCATGGGTAGGATGGCAGAGTTCCTGATGGCGATTTAGGTAGAGTGGGGATCCACAGTCTTCGCAGTCTTCAAATTTGCACAGATCAGTAAACTCATAAACATGTTTGCAGCCAACCATTTTTAAGCATTGCGTAATGGCATTGCGGGCAACGACGGCTGCGCTATCTTCAATATTTTCGGCCACGGAAGGGTCAAACGATGAAATTTGCCACGCCATGCCGTCAATCACTTCGCTACCAACATCATCGAGTATGCCGATGCGAAATTCAAGCGGGTAGCTTTCACCAAAGGGAGCTATGGACACGCGTAATGATTGCATATCCCGATGTTCAAAGCTTGCCACCATTCGCAGCAAAGCCATGAGTTGATGCGGGCGTAAGCGCGAAGCGGCCACACTGATGGCGTGCGAGGCACCGGCAGGTAAGCTCGTTTCAAGGCGGGCATTGGGAATAATTTGGCTTAGCACTTCCGTAATGCTAGCGCTCCACGCTGTTTCTGCAGTCAATTTCGTTGCGGCTTGGGTTGCAAAAGTAGCCTTGCTATCGCTACTATTCCATTGAAAAAGCCCTGGGTATGGGGATTCTAGAGATACCTTCATACCAACTACGCCGATTAGAAAGCGTTGCGACAAATCACCGATGTCGTCATAGTAAGGATTTGAAGTTACGTCTAAGTCATCGCGATTTAGCGGGGTTTTTTCAAGTACGGCCTGCGCTAAGTCGCAAATCAGGTTGCGCCGCGCAAGCGAGGGGAATGGTAGCTCATCTTCGGTATACAAGCCTGGCAGAAAGGCATGCAGGGTATTTTTAGCAGCGACAGTACGGGAAAAAATAGTGTTAATTTTTTTTGTTGTACTAGCATTAAGGGTTTTTGGTAAGGCGGCGTTGCTGTGGCAAATTACCGGTGCAGCAATAAGCAAGAATGTCCATTGCTCACCATGATGGCTGACGGTAATACTTTCCGACAGAGTACGGATGGCATCAAAAATTGGGGCGTGAACATCGGCATCTTCCGACGGGGGTCCCATTTCGCCCAGCGTATGGAGAAATTTTTCCAGTGCATCATTGTGATTCAACATGCAATCTAGGGTGGCGGATTCAAGTTGCTGTTCATAATGATTAGCTTCAATTGACGATGAGGCATTTTTGAGCATTTCACAAATAAGTGGCAACACGCTTGTGGGGTCGGTGGGCAAATTATTTTTTTTACTAAGGCTTGCTTTTGCCATGATTTTTCCGATGAAATAAACCGTGTGACGATTATCTAAATAGCGAGGTGATGAAGTGAATAATTGCGCATTTTCGGGTTAACATGCGCACTAACGTAGAAACTAAAGTGCTTGCTTCTATCATGCCACAAGTGCCGTCTCGTTTATTTTGCCCGTCCATTTGATTTTATTGAAAGGTTAGTATGAAAACCAAGATTGTTCTTACCGAAGCCGACACCGCTTTGATTTTGGAAGCCAGTGTTGCCCACGCGGCAATTCAGGCTTGGGCAGTTTGTATCGCCATTGTTGATGACGGCGGCCATTTATTGCGATTTGTGCGCTTAGACAATGCAGCACCTGCCAGCGTAGGCATTGCCCAAGCAAAGGCATCAAGTGCGGCGATTCGCCGTCGTGAAACAATGTTGGATGAAAAAATGGTCAATGAAGGTCGTTTTTCAGCGCTGTCGATGCCTAATATTACGTTTCTGGAAGGTGGCGTGCCGATTATGATTGAAGGTCAGTGTGTTGGCGCGGTAGGGGTTTCAGGGGTGAAGTCTAGCGAAGATGCGGAAATTGCAAAAGTAGGCATCGCCGCCTTGGTATAACTTTAAATGCCTAGAATGGCGTTAGGGAGTACATAATAATGAAAACATGCCCTTCTTGCAGTGCTCCTATGGAGCGGCATTTGTTTGAACCGATGATGCGCACCGGTGCTGTGCTCAAATCACAAGTGGAGGTGGATGTCTGCTGGCCTTGCCATTTAATTTGGTTTGATGGGTTTGAAAGCACACAACTTTCACCGCGAGCAGTGGTGGAGTTTTTTAAGCTAATTCATTCACACCAGCAAGCGGATGCTGCTATGCAGCCGGTTACTCAAACGCCAGATTGTCCAATTTGCGGTAGCCATCTTCGCGATAGCCATGATTTCACTGCGAAAGGGCGCTTTAAATATTGGCGCTGTCCTGTGGAGCACGGCAGGCTAATTACATTTGTGCAATTTTTGCGGGAAAAGAGTTTTATTCGCGACTTAACGCCGGTTGAAATTGATACCTTAGCGATGTCTGTGAAGCAAATTCGTTGTTCCAGCTGCGGCGGGCCGATTGATTTGCGTAAAGATCATGCCTGTAGCCATTGTGGTGCTGCTATTTCCGTACTAGACAAAGATGCGGTTACAAAAACATTAACGGGCTTACTAGAAGCCCATGAGGCGCGACTACTGAATGGGATGAGCGGTGCCAATAGTGACGGTGGCGATGCCAAACGCGGTGCGCGCGATTTTTATCAAGTGCGTGACACCGATGCCAAAGCGAGGGTTGTCATGGCTGCCGCCAAATTTGAATCGGATCAAGAAAAAGAACGTAAGCGGCGACTGCGTGAAGGCACTACCGTCAACAATGGTGAGTGGACGATAGGTAATGCCATTGACTTGGGGCGTGCCGGTGATTTATTAGCGGATTCCATCGGAGAGTTTTTCTCCAAGATTGATTTTTAAAAAAGGGTTCTGCAGCTATGATGCTATCATCCCGCTTATTATCCCACTTAACCATTATTACCGGCACCACTAGGGGGCTTGGTGCGTCGTTATTTGCACAGGCTGTAGCAAGAGCAACGGTGTCTACCAAAGATATTGTCATTGCGTTTGCACGTGATGCCGCCCCGAAGGAAGCCACCGCAAAAAACGTCGCTTATTTTCAGACTGACTTTGCGCAACCAGATGTAGCACTTAAGGCGTTTCAGCAGGCGATGGCGTGGTTAAACCAAACGATCGGAGCATCAGCAACGCCGTTTGACGAAGCCCTACTGCTCAATAACGCCGGTGTGGTTGAGCCGGTGATGCCAGCAATCAATTTAGCGGTAGATGCCGGTGCTGCCGCACTTACAAACCATTTTGCGGTAAATGTGATATCCCCTATGCTGCTGGCAGCAGCCTTTAGTCAGGCCACGCAAAGCATCGCAGTTCGGCGCACGGTGGTACATATTTCTTCAGGTGCCGCAAAGCGCCCAATGGCTGCCTGGGCGGCGTATTGCGCTAGTAAAGCCGCACTAGAAATGGCCGGTGGTGTAGCGGCATTAGAGGCAGCACGCGATGACGCAAATTTATCAATCTGCAGTTTAGCGCCAGGTGTTATCGACACGCCCATGCAGGCACGAATAAGAGGCTTAACGACTGATAAATTTGTAGATGTAGCGCGGTTTCAGCAAATGCATGAAACGGGTCAATTGCGCACGGCAGACGCGGTGGCTACAGATATTTACAGCGCGTTTGAGCAAGGCCTGCTTATCAACGGTGGCTTGCTTGATATTCGTACTTTAGCGTTGGCAAAATAGCGAGATTAAATGATGACTAAAGATAAGAATAGTGTCAGCGCAGCGGCTGTAAAAGCAAAAACCAAACGCCAAGCAACCAAGCTCGCTGTTTGCGATTTAGCAAAATGTGAAGGCATTTGCTGTACCGATGGTGCATTTTTGCAGCCAGATGAAGAGGCGCTGATTCACAAACTGGTGAAACAATATCCTAGCCATTTTGCGCAACTGCCAAGCGATTACATCGCTGATGCCGAGTGGGAGGGTAATGTTGGCCGTAAAACGGCAACTTACAAATACAATTATAAAAACAAACCTGTACATTTCAAAAACACCCGCTGCGCTTTCACCGAAGCAGACGGTAAATGTAGTTTGCAAACCTTAGCGGTTGCACATGGCAAACACAAGTGGGATTATAAGCCTATGGGTTGCTGGTTGTTCCCCTTATCCGGTGACGATAAAGGCTTGGTAGCGCCACCACGTACTCCTGCGGCAGATCCGAACAACTTAGGTAAGCATTATCCAGGCTTTGTAACGGCCACACCATGCGGCAAACACCAGCCCGCAGGCCGTGTTTGGTGGATGGCGCTGCGCGAGGAAGTTCAGTACTATCGTAAAGACTAACCGTCATAAGCTTATTACGTTTTTAAATACGCTAGACGTTTCTAAATCATACTAAAATAGCGGATGCCAACTGCAATTGACCGATGATGGACAACTCTCAATTCCCTCAGGTGACCGCGCCCCCATCTACGCCGAAATCCGGTGAGAACGCTATATTTTCGGCAGCGAGTTTTGAGCGCGTAGAAGCGCAGTTGCGTGATGCCCAAGGTGATTTAGCACGTATCGTCGATGCCTTGGATACTTTAGAGTCTGGTGTGGTGATGTACGACGGCGAAGATAAGCTATTTTTTTGTAATCGGCGTTTTCGGGAAATCTATGCCGCTGTTGCTGATGTGTTAATACCGGGAAATGCCTATGTCGATATAGCACGTACATTTTTCCGTCGAGGTTTGTCTCAACAAAACCATTTAACAGAAGAACAGTATCTTGAGGTTCAGCTAGAAGTTCACCGCAATCCCGGAAACCGCGACCGTGAATTTAAGTTGAACGCACATACATGGTTACTTATTTCCGAACGTAGAACGGCAGCTGGTGGCTTGATTGGTTTTAGACTGGATATTTCGGAGCGAAAAGAGGCTGAACGTCGGCTTAAAGAAAGTGAGGAGCGCTTTCGTAGTTTGATCGGAATGTCGTCAGATTGGTATTGGGAGCAGGACGCTAATTTCCGCTTCACGATGCTATCAAATGGGCATTTGCGGAAGATGGGCGTTGACCAATCCCAACGTGTGGGGCTTACCCGTTGGGAGATTGGTGTAACAGGGGTGACGGAACAGCAATGGGCTGAACATCGCCGCACCTTAAATAATCATGAGAGTTTTCGCGGCTTTGAATACAGTTGGACTGGACCG